>JBCBGS010000062.1:0-14584 GCA_038526515.1 Pseudomonadota bacterium
TGTTCCAGTTTGTGTGATCCATAGCGGACCATGCGAACGGGACAAAAACTCTCTTCGAAAGGCCGGGTGGGCCGGGCCGCGGTGGCGGAGGTACAGGAGCGCTTCCATCATCGCGGCCGCGGCGCGGTCTCGAACCAAACCGGACGATTTGAAGCCGAGACGCATGAGCCTTTGGATGATGGGTGGGGCACAATCGAGGAGGATGCACCGCGCCTCGAAACGACGCTGACCAAGGAAACGCCGCGGACGATCATCACCTTCAACAAGTCACCTGACATACATTTTGATCGCTCCATCAATCCCTATCGCGGGTGCGAGCATGGCTGCGTGTATTGCTTCGCCCGCCCAACGCACGCCTATCATGGTCTCTCCGCGGGATTGGATTTTGAGAGCAAGCTTTTCTACAAACCGGATGGACCTGACTTGCTTTTAAAAGAGCTGTCTCGCCCAGGATATGTGCCGCGACCGATCGCGCTTGGTGTGAATACTGATGCCTATCAGCCGGTGGAGCGAGAGCAAAAGCTGACGCGCCGGTTCTTGCAGATCTTAAGCGACCACAACCATCCGGTCTCGCTGTTGACCAAGTCAGTGCTCATTCAGCGTGATTTGGATTTGATCGCTCCAATGGCGGAGAAGCAGCTCTGCCGAGTTGGGGTCTCGATCACGACGCTCGACCCAAAACTTGCGCGGGCGATGGAGCCGCGCGCTGCGGCGCCACATAAGCGGTACGAGACCGTGCGAGCGCTGAGCTATGCGGGTGTCCCAGTCACGGTCATGGCGGCGCCAATTATTCCGACTCTCAATGAGGCCGAGCTGGAGCGTCTCCTCGAAGCGGCAAAGGAAAATGGCGCGACCGGGGCAGGCTATGTATTGCTGCGGTTACCACATGAGCTGAAGGATCTTTTCCACGAATGGCTCACGCAGTATTATCCGGATCGCGCCGCGCGCGTGATCAATTTGTTGCGCGAGATGCGCGGCGGCAAAGACTATGATGCAGAATGGTTCGCACGGGGGGCTGGCCGGGGGGCACATGCCAAACTCATTGCGAACAGGTTCGTCCGCACGGCGCGTCGACTGGGACTCGCGCCCCAACGCACGCCGTTGCGGACGGACCTTTTTCAACCGCCTGTCTTGCGCGGCGATCAGTACCAAATGGACCTGTGATCTTAAGTGGCGGTCTGAGCGGCTAGCTTTTCAGCGTTTGCTTGCTGCTCGGCGCGGGTGAGTTTGTAATTGCGCAGAATGAAGGCTGCGAGCGCATACGACACAACCGGCACGCCGACAAAGACGAGCATTAAACCGCGTACCACTTCTGGGCTGTTCTCGCCCGACGGATCAAATCCGACAAAGGCGCCGAGCAGGATGTAAGGGATGCCGATCGCGAAGCTCGCGCCGGTTTTGTAGGATCCCGACATCAGCGAATAATACATGCCTGACCGGTTCTCGCCGGTCTTGGCTTGTTCGGCTTCGATAATATCGGCCACCATGGAACGCGCCAGAATAAACGGTGTGCCGTATCCGAGGCCTGAGACGATTGCAGCGATGAGAAGCGGAATGACGCCGCCGCCGATCGCGCTCATAGGGAGGTAGACCAGGTAGGTCGCGATCGACCAAATCGCCGTGCCCATAAACACCAAGTGCTTCTCGGTGCGCTTGGACAGCCAAACCCAAACAGGCATCGCTGCGAACCCGGCGATGAAGAATACCATCAAGATGACCGGGGCGAGTGCCGTTACGCCAAACCCCCATTGCGCCGCAAATAGGAATGTTCCGCCGGTTCCGGCGATGGCGATGCCGACCAAAACTTCCACCATCAAAATGCGGACCATGTTGGGATCTTTGAAAGCGACTTTGATCGCATCCCAGCTGAACTCCATCTTCGGGGCGTCTTCGGCGGGGGCAGGATCAGGGACGAAAGAAACGGCGAGTGTCACGGTCAGCGGGAGCACGATCATGAGAATAATCCCCATCACCATGACCTGACCGCGCCGATCAATCCCGTAATTGATTGCAAGCAGCGTCGGAATAATCAGCAAGGCGAGCAGGGTCACCGTCGAGATAATCTCGCGCCACATAAACAGTCTCGATCGCTCGTCATATACGGTCGTGATCATCGGGACCCAGGATTGATGGGGCGTCTGCAGCATGGTGAAGCCGAGCCAAAGGACGATCAACCAAACAACCAAATAGAATGGCGAGACGGTCTCACCCATGGGCATAAACATAAAGAAGGCCCCGATCATAAGCACCGGAACACTTGCAATCAGCCAGTGCTTAATCCTGCCACGCTTCGTCGGGCGCGTATCAACAAGCCATCCCATGACGGGATCGGTGCCGAGATCCCAGAACCTCAAAACCATGAAGACGAGGCCAACCATTGTCGTGCCAAGCCCCAATTGTTCGGCATACATAGGCGCAACAAAAACAGCCATCGGCAGACCGATCGCTGAAAGGGGCATTCCAACACTGGCAAAAGCAAGCACCCGCGGAAGCGGAAGACGATCAGACGCAGAGCTCATGGAATGAAGATGACGCGTGCGTCACGAAAGGCAAGCGAAATCGGACTGGCTTTAAAATCCACAGACTTGTCCACAGGTCGAAATTCATGCAGTTTCGATATCGAAACAACTTAAACCGAATCGGTTTTGCGGCTGGTAACGAATCGATAACCCGAACCGGGTGATTTGGTGTGCTTCAGATTCGCAACTGATTCGACGATGGGAAGTATCGGGCATGGAGCTCAACAAAAACACAATTATAGAGGGCGAATGCGTCGACGTTCTGTCACGCCTTCCAGACAATTCAGTTGATCTGGTTTTTGCCGACCCACCCTACAACCTTCAGCTCGGCGGGGGACTAACCCGTCCAGATCAATCGGTTGTTGATGGCGTCACCGACGCTTGGGACCAGTTCGATAGTTTCGACGCGTATGATCTTTTTACCCATCAATGGCTGTCAGAGTGCCGCCGTGTGCTCAAAGATGACGGCGCGATCTGGGTGATTGGCTCATACCATAACATTTTTCGCGTCGGCACCGTTCTCCAAGATGCAGGTTTCTGGATTCAGAACGATGTGATCTGGCGCAAGTCGAACCCGATGCCGAACTTTAAGGGTACACGGTTCCAGAATGCGCATGAAACGATGATCTGGGCGGGTAAGTCTGAGAAGTCGAAAGTCACCTTCAACTATGATGCGCTTAAAGCCTTCAACGAAGATAAGCAGATGCGCTCTGATTGGTTGATCCCCATCTGTGCTGGCGGCGAACGTCTCAAAGGTGACGATGGCAAGAAGGCTCACCCAACGCAAAAGCCAGAAGCGCTGTTGCAGCGGATCTTGCTGGCGACGTCCAAACAAGGCGATGTGGTTCTAGACCCGTTCTCCGGAACAGGCACAACAGCTGCCGTGGCTAAGAAACTTGGCCGCGCTTATGTCGGCATTGAACAAGATCCCGCTTATGTCCGTATCTCTCGCGCACGCTTGAAAGCGATTACGCCGATAGAAGGCGACATGCTCGAAATTGAGAAGGGTAAAAAAAACCTCCCGCGCGTTCCATTTGGGGCGTTGATCGAAAATGGATGGCTGAAGCCAGGGGACCGACTTTGGTCACCAAAGAAGCGCTTCAATGCGCGCATTCGCCTCGATGGTAGCCTGACAACCGGCGAAGCGACAGGATCCATTCACCGTATGGGGGCCTTCGTTCAGCAAGCGCCGGCGTGTAATGGATGGACCTATTGGCACTATGAAGAATCAAAGAACGGTGAGCTTGCGCCGATCGATCTTCTGCGACGCCGTTATCGCCATGAAATGGGATTGGTGAACTAGGCGTTCCCGTAAAAAGGGAAATTTGGGTCTTTCCGTTTACCGATAAGAATGCTGTTATGAGGCGGTCCAATTATTAGGAGCGCCTCCCAGATGAAACAGCAATTAATTTCTTGTGCCGCCTTAGCTCTCGCATGGGCCGGGCCTGTTGCCCTTGCCGATCCGATGCCGGGTCCAATGTGGGACCACCATGCCGATGCGGGCGCAGACGCCGAACGCGAACCGGTCGAGTGGGATCTGACGCGGCTCTATGCCGATGTCGAAGCCTGGGACGCAGCACGCCTCGATGTGCTCGAGCGCCTCGGCCCAATTGGTGCAATGGCGGATACGTTTGAGCCGAGTGCTGCGGCGCTCGCAGATCTGTCTCAGCAAACCTCTGATATTGGCCGAGAAGCCCTTCGGGTGTCGTCGTACGCATTTATGGATTCAGATACAGATCTTCGGAACGGTGACAAGCTCGCGCGTCGAGGACAGGCGCAAGCGATGTTTGCTGCTTACGGCGAAGCGACGGCTTGGATCAGCCCAATGGTTCAGGCCGTTGGCGAAAAGCAAATCGAAACTTGGATTGCTGAAGAGCCACGCCTGGCAAAGCATGCCTTTGGGTTGCGCGAAACACTGCGTTCGACGCCGCATACGCTGTCTCCAGAGGGAGAAAGTCTGATGGCAGCCGCAAGTGTTGCCCTAGGCGGTGCTCAGCGAATCTACACCCAGCTCAAGAATTCAGACATTCCGTGGCCGACCATTACGCTCAGCACGGGTGAAGAACTTCGCCTCGATGCGGCGGGTTACGTGAAAGGCCGCGCGGCGGAAAATCGCCAAGATCGGATCGACGTCTTCAACGCGTACTTTGAAACCTATCAGCAGTTTGAAAGCTCTCTGGGTGAAGCGCTTGGTAGCCACGTTCAACGCCAGGTCTTTAACGCCTCGCAGCGCAATTACGCGTCAGCGCTGGAAGCCGCTCTGTCAGACGACAATATCCCGCGCGAGGTCTACGATACGCTGCTTAGTGAAGTGAATGCAGCTTTGCCGACACTGCATCGCTATTTCAAGCTTCGCGGGCGCATTCTTGGGGTCGATGATTTCGCGTTTCACGACATCTATCCGAATCTCGTCGAGACGGATCAGGTATTCGATTTGGACAAGTCTGCCCAGATCGCTGCGCTCGCCTCTGAACCTTTTGGCGATGAGTACGTGCAGAATCTCTGCCTCGCCATGAGCGGTGGATGGAGCCATGCCTATCCGAGTCAGGGCAAACGAAGCGGTGCATATATGTCCGGCAGCGTCTATGATGTTGGACCCTATGTCTTGCTGAACCACCAGGACACCTATGACAGCGCCTCGACCTTTATCCATGAATGGGGCCACGCGATGCACACCATTCTGGCGAATGATGCGCAGCCATTTGAAACCGCTCGCTATTCCATCTTCATTGCTGAAACAGCGGCGATCACCAAAGAAGTGCTCGCACAAGAGAAAATGCTCGATGCGGCCACCACGGATGAAGAGCGGCTCTTCTTCCTCGGCTACGCCCTTGAGCAAATGCGCGGCACTTATTTCCGCCAGACACAGTTCGCTGAGTTTGAGGCCGCCATCCACGAGGCTGTCGAAAATGGGGAAAGTCTCACCGGCACTCGGATGACCGAGCTCTATACCGACATCTTCAATCGCTATTACGGTGTCGAAGAAGGCGTCACGGTTGTACCTGAAAGCTATAATCTCGAATGGGCTTATATCCCGCACTTCTTCTACGACTTTTACGTCTATCAGTATTCCACATCACTAGCGGCAGCGGTCTACTATGCGGACAAAATCCGTGAAGGCGACGAGGAAACGACGCAAGCTTATCTCGAAATGCTTGAAGCCGGCGGGTCAGCGCATCCTTACGACCTGAAACTCGCCACCGGTCTTGATATGGCAAGCCCGGATCCTTACCGCGCGGTCGAAGCGCGGATGAACCGGATCATGGACGAGATTGAAGAGATCCTCGACCGCCGTGATTCCGGTGAGGCCGCACCAGCGCGTGCGACCGTGGCGCTCGGTAACCCATGCGGTGTGGGTGATAGCTGAGCGGCCAGCATAAGGGCTCTCCACTGTAGGCGTAAAGTGCGTCCGGGAGCTCTCGCGATTAGTCGCGAGGGCGCCAGCCTGCGGGGAGACGGAAGCTTGGTTTCTTCTTTTCGCGCGGGACGCCGGGGGTTGGCACGGTGCCATCAGAATAGGGGCCAGCCGGTTTTGCGCCCGCAGCAATGTCTTTGAGCTTCAAAGCCGCGTATTGGCCGGGCGCATTACCAAGACCGTGATCTTGAGGTGCGACCGCTTCAACCTTGTCTCCGGAGAGCGGGCGGAGCCATTCCCACCAGCTCGGCCACCAAGACCCTGGCAGCTCGTCGGCATCGGAAAGCCAGCGTCCGGGATTTTCCGGCACTTCGTCATTCACCCAATGCTGATACTTTTCGGCGCTTGGCGGATTGATGACGCCAGCAATGTGGCCCGAGCCCGCCAGCGTGAAGCGAACATCGCCGCCAAAATTCTGCGCGCCTTTATAGATCGAGTGCCAAGGGCAAATATGGTCTGATCGGCTAGCCTGAACGAAGATCGGGATTTTGATGTCGCTCATCTTCACCGGCTCACCAAACACTTCGAACTTACCGCGCGAGAGCTGGTTCTGATTGTAGAACTTACTCAGATAAGTCTTGTGCGTTGGGCCAGGAATATTGGTCTGATCGGCATTCCAATAGAGCAGATCGAACGGGCGCGGCTGTTTGCCCATCATGTAATTGTCGACGACATAGCGCCAGACCAGATCCGCGGGGCGAAGCCAGTTGAACGTCTCGCCCATCATCTCACCCGGCATGATACCATCATGCTCGTCGATCACTTTATCGACTTGTTGCAGGCCTTCTTCGCCGGTGAAGATTTTCAACTCACCTGCAAGATCAAAATCTGACTGTGAGGCGAAATAAGTGGCGGATGCGATCCGTTTGTCGCCAGTTTTACCCATATGCGCGAGGGCGGAGCTTAAAAGCGTGCCACCGATGCAGTAGCCGACCGTGTTGATCTTCTTTGAGCCGGTCTCTTTGGTGACGGCCTCGACCGCAGCCAGAATGCCCTGCTCGACATAATCATCCCAGGTATAATCCTTCGTCTCATCATCAGCTGAGCGCCAAGACACCACGAACGTGTTCACCCGCTTCGACAGAAGCCAACGGATCATCGAATTCTCTGGCTGTAGATCGAGAATGTAGAATTTATTGATCCAAGGCGGGAAAATCAGCATCGGCCGCGCGCGCATCTTTTTGCGGCTCGGATTATAGTGGATGATCTCGATCAGTTTGTTGCGGAAGACGACTTTGCCTTTGGCCGTCGCAACATTCTTGCCGATCTCATAGGCCTCTTCGTCAGTTTGCGAGATCGCGAGCCGGCCATCGCCGCGTTGTAAATCATTGCGCGCATTGCGGAGGCCATCCAGCACGCTTTCGCCCTTGGACTCGATCATGGCGCGGATCGCCGCTGGGTTGGTTGCGAGCATATTTGTCGGTGCCATCGCGTCGACAAACTGGCTCATATAGAACCGGGCTTTGAGTTTGGTCTCATCATCGAGATCATCGGACACAGTATCGATCAAGCCCTGGAGCCACTCTGCATTGAGCATCCAAGCGCGGCGCATGAAACTGAAAGCTGGATTGGCGTCCCATTCAGGATCGGCAAACCGTCTGTCCCTCGGCATCGGCGTGTTGCTGGCCATGGCCTGGAACAGGTTCATCCAGCCTTGGAAAAGGGTCATCATGGCATGCCCGGATTTTTCCGGGTTTCTCGCGAGGGCTGCGCCGACCTGCATTTGGGCTTCGATGCCACCAAATGGATCAGGCTGTCCCGGCGCGGCAGACGCACTGTTAGCTCCGCCGATTGTATCAACCAACATGCCTTGGGCTTCTTGAACGGCCTGCATGAGATTGGTCGCCATTGCCTGCAATGACTCAGAATCGACCTCTGAAAAGGCATTTGGAAGCGTACTCGCCCCAAAATTATCAAAGTTTCTACCTTTGGTCATGAGACCGACTCTCGCCATTCTGTGCGAACCTATATAAGACTAAACAGCTTTGGGAATTATGAGTCCAGCGAGGGAAATTGTTTATGCGCATAGGGATTTTCGTAACGTTTGCCTTTTTGGTGGGCTGCACAAGCTCCATCGAGAAGGTGCAATCGCTGCGGTCGCAAGCTCCCGATTGGTATGAGGCGCGTAAAGTTGAGTTCCGTGGCGAGGGCTATCCCAGTCTCACCGACATCCCTGAACCTTCTGAACGCAACGCCGCGAAAGTGAGTTTGCAGTTGTCAGAAGCGGAAACTTTAGCCGCGCTCGAAATGTTTTATTCGGACCCTCGCGCGGAACCGGCGACTGAAACGCCTGAAGAGGTGCGAGCCTGGGCGCTGGAGGTAAAGCGAGCGGTGGAGGGGCAGCTTCCTGCCCCCGATTTTCTGACCGACGAAGAGGTCGAGGATATCAAGGCACGCTTTAATGTGCCGCGCGCCCGCCTCTAATACTTGAAGATTTTAGTTTACGGAGATCCGCACCATGAGCGGAGAGTTTCACAAAATTAGGCGCTTGCCGCCTTACGTGTTTGAACAGGTCAATCGTCGCAAAGCTGAGCTGCGAGCGCAGGGCGCTGACATTATCGATCTCGGGATGGGTAATCCCGACATGCCGGCGCCGCCGCATGTGATTGCGAAGCTGGCTGAGACAGCTGCAAAACCCAACGTCCATGGCTATTCCGCATCACGCGGTATTCCTGGCCTTCGCAGAGCTTTGGTCGACTATTACGACCGCCGCTTTGGCGTGAAGCTGGACAAGAACCGTGAGGTGGTTGTCACGCTTGGCTCTAAAGAAGGGTTTGCCAACCTGGCTCAGGCGATTACTGCGCCGGGTGACGTTATTCTGGCGCCGGATCCATCCTACCCACTGCACCATTTCGGCTTCATCATGGCGGGCGCCTCCATTCGTGCGATCCCGGCGCCGACGCCCGAGGCTTATCTGTCTGGCATCAGTAAAGCGATCCGGTATTCCGTGCCGCCACCGACCGCCATGGTGCTCTGCTATCCGTCAAATCCGACGGCCGATGTCTGTGATCTTGAGTTCTATAAAGACGCTGTCGCGCTCGCGAAGAAGCATGATCTCTATATCCTGTCAGACCTCGCCTATAATGAAATCTATTTCGAAGAACCGACCCCTTCGATCCTGCAAGTAAATGGCGCTAAAGACATCGCGGTCGAAACCACGACCATGTCAAAGACCTATTCTATGGCGGGCTGGCGTATTGGGTTTGCTGCGGGCAATGAACGCCTGATTGGCGCTTTGGCTCGGGTAAAGTCATACCTCGACTATGGCGCGTTTACGCCCATTCAGGTCGCCGCATGCGCTGCCCTAGATGGACCACAGGACTGTGTCGATGAGTTCCGTGCGACGTATAAATCGCGCCGCGATGTCCTGATCGAAAGTTTCGGCCGCGCGGGCTGGGATGTGCCGACCCCAGAAGCATCAATGTTCGCTTGGGCGAAGATCCCACCTCAATGCGGAGATGTGCGAAGCTTGGAATTTGCGCTCAAGCTGATGAACGAAGCTGAAGTTGCGGTCGCGCCTGGGGCCGGTTTCGGGGAGCATGGTGACCGACATGTGCGCATCGCGCTGGTAGAAAACGAGCAGCGCATTCGACAAGCTGCGCGAAACATCAAGCGGTTCCTTGCCAAAGTCGAAGAGGGGGGGCAAAGCGAGCCCCTGCAAAGGACAGGATCTTGAAAACAGTCAAATTAGGAATTGCTGGGCTTGGCCATGTCGGCTGCGGCCTCATCGAATTGGTTGAACGCCAAGCTGATCTGCGCTTGCCGGGAAAGGTCGAGATTGTCGGCGTGTCCGCACGCAGTAAAAATCGCAATCGCCCTGTCGATATCTCTGGCTATCGCTGGTTCGACGACGCAGCGACAATGGCCGAAGATCCGGATGTCGATATCTTTGTAGAACTCGTCGGCGGGTCTGATGGACCAGCCAAGATTGCGGTCGAAGCTGCCATCAACGCTGGAAAGCACGTGGTCACAGCGAACAAAGCTTTGATCGCGATGCATGGGCAATCGCTTGAAACGCTCGCGCAGGAAAAAGACGTCGACCTGATGTTCGAAGCGGCCGTTGCAGGCGGCGTTCCGATCGTGCGGGTGTTGAGAGATTCTCTAACGGGCGTCGCGATCCAACGGGTCTCCGGGATTTTGAACGGGACCTGTAACTATCTCACGACACAGATGCTTGAGACCGGTCGCTCTTATGATGAGGTTCTCGAAGAGGCGCAGCGACTCGGATACGCAGAAGCCGATCCAACGCTTGATGTCTCAGGCATGGACGCGGCCCACAAAGCGGCAATCCTCGCATCGATTGCTTTCACGGCGGATCTCGATTTTTCTAAGGTCTCTGTCAAAGGTGTTGATACCGTTGAGCTGATCGACTTGGTCTTGGCCGATCGTTTGGGCCTTAGAATCAAGCTGATCACGGAAGGCTTGCTGACAGCAGATGGTGTGGTTTGCCGGGTCGCACCTTTGGCACTGCCCATTGATCACCCACTGGCGCGCGTCGATGGGGCATTGAACACAGTACGTGTCGAAGGCGACCCACTTGGGGCCGTCACGCTGACTGGACCTGGCGCAGGCCCCGGACCAACCGCGAGCGCGGTGATGGGCGATATCTCGAAACTGTTTACACCGACGGCGCGCAGTCCATTTGGTCGAGCGCCCCATCATGGCACACGCAGCTTCGTGGAAGCAAAACCAGCGGAGCGATCAGCATTCTTTTTCCGAGTAAAACTAGCCGATCGACCGGGCGCATTGGCCAGTTTAACCGAGGCTCTGGCGGCTCATGACGTCTCAGTGGACAAATTATTGCAAGAGTCAGCTGATGACAGCGATGTCTCGCCCGTTGCCATCCTAACACACATGTGTTCTCGCGGAGATATAGAAGAAGCGAGTGCACGAGTCTCAGGTCTCGAGGCGAGCGTCGGGGCACCGCAAGTCATCGCGATAGACGCAGTGACTTAATGTAACAAACCGGGTCAGGAGTGACTTTGGGGGAGAAAAAATGAGCGAGAGCATTCTTATTCCGCATCTGGCAGACGCCATGGTGCGCGTGACTGAAAAGGCAGCGATCGCTGCAGAGGCCCTGGCAGGCCGCGGCGATGAAAAAGCCGCCGATGCAGCCGCCGTTGATGCCATGCGGACAGCTTTCAATGCCGTGGATTTTCAAGGCCGCGTCGTTATTGGTGAAGGCGAGCGTGACGAAGCGCCGATGCTTTATATCGGCGAAGAAGTTGGCACTGGAAATGGCCCTGCCATCGATATCGCGCTTGATCCTTTAGAAGGGACGACGCTCACCGCAAAAGCGATGTCGAACGCGCTTGCTGTTCTTGCCATCGCACCGCGCGGTGGACTGCTGTTTGCGCCTGATACCTATATGGACAAGATCGCGATCGGGCCTGGCTACTCAGACGGCGTCATTGATCTCGATGCGAGCCCAGCCGAGAACATCGCTGCGATGGCGAAAGAGAAGGGCGTTGCGGTCTCTGAAATGACGGCTTGCGTCTTGGATCGCCCGCGCCATGCCGAAATCATTGATAGCCTTCGCGGCGCTGGCGCCCGTGTGCATCTGATCTCAGATGGCGATGTTGCAGGCGTGATCAACACAACAAACCCGACCACCGGGATCGACCTCTATGTTGGGTCTGGCGGTGCGCCGGAAGGTGTGCTCGCGGCTGCGGCGCTAAAATGTGTCGGCGGTCAGATGCAGGGCCGCCTGGTGTTCCGCAATGATGATGAGCGGCGCCGCGCCGACCGCACTGGCATCACGGATTACGACAAGAAGTACGATCTGCACGAGCTGGCCTCAGGCGAAACTGTCTTCTGTGCAACCGGTGTTACGAAAGGCGGCCTGGTCGATGGCGTCGTCCGCCACAATGGTCATATCCAGACGGACACGCTCGTCATGAGCAGCGCCGATGGCATGGTCCGTAAAATCAAAAGTTGGCACCGCGCCTAGTGAAACGCTCTTCGCTTTTGCTCGCAGTCATAGCTCTCATGGCTGCCTGCACAAGCAGTGAGTATTCGCAGGATATTACAGACACCTATGTTGAGGGTGACCGGCTCTATGTGTCGGGGACGCTCAACGCGCTCACCTATGATGAAATCGAGCAGCACATCGCGGCACATCCCGGCCTAACCACGATCGTGCTTGAAGACATTGATGGCTCGATCGATGATGATGTGAACCTTCAAACGGGTCTGTTGATCCATGATGCGGGTTTGGACACGTTTGTTCCTGAAGATGGGCAGATCGAATCCGGCGCTGTGGATCTGTTCTGCGCCGGGAAAAATCGAATTGCTGAGCGCGGCGCCAAGATTGGTGTGCATTCTTGGGCGGCGGAAGATGGGCTCGAGGGCGGAGACTTGCCTAAAGATGACGCCGAGCATCAGCCATATATTGCTTACTTTGAAGCGGTTCCGTGTCCTGTCTCATTTTATTGGTACACGCTCGAGGCCGCTCCTACAGATGGCATGCACTATATGAGCGAAGAGGAATTGCTCGCGCATTCCGTGGCAACGGAAATCCGCTAGCTGACCGATCGTCGTTCCTGATTTTCGCGAGTCATGTTTGAAGCGCGTATGACAAATTCTGGATTTGGCTCAGAGAATTCATTTGGCGGTCGGTATTGGACGCTGCGCGATGCAGACGAGACCGCCGTGCGAGCACTGACACCCCATTTAGAAGGCAATGATTTGCTCGCTCGCTTGCTCGCACCGCGCGGCCTGGAAGCTGAGCAGGTTGAGACTTTTCTGAACCCGACTCTTCGCGCCTTGTTTCCAGATCCATCCAGCTTTCAGGATATGATGAAAGCGGCGGAGTTGACGCTCGATGCGATCGTGGCGGGTAAGTCGGTTACAGTCTTTGCTGACTATGACGTTGATGGCGGAACCAGTTCGGCGATCTTGGCGCGCTATTTCAGGGCTTGGGGGCAAGAGATTGGTCTTTATGTTCCTGACCGCCTGACCGAAGGGTATGGACCAAGCCCGGAAGCGTTTCGCCACCTTAAAGATCAGGGCGCAGATCTTGTGATCACCGTGGATTGCGGCGCGGCGGCTACGGATGCCCTCGCTGAAGCCGTCAAAATCGACCTTCCGGTGATTGTGATCGACCACCATTTGATGGGGAAAACCCCGCCGGAATGCGCAGCCTTGGTCAATCCAAACCGCGCCGACGACACGAGCGGCCAAGGCCATCTTGCTGCGGCGGGAGTCGTCTATGTCTTTGCGGCCGCCTTGAACAAATTGGCCCGCGAGCGCGGGATCGCGCCAGACGGCGGATTACCAGATATCCTTCACTGGCTCGACCTCTGCGCGCTTGGGACGCTATGCGATATGTCGCCTTTGCACGGCGCCAATCGGGCCTTCGTAAAGCAGGGGCTTAAGATCCTGGAGCGCGGCCAGAATCCAGGTCTGCGAGCGCTCGCAGACATTGCTGGCATTGGGAAAATTGAAAGCGTGTATCACGCTACTTTCGTCCTCGGTCCAAGGCTGAATGCTGGCGGGCGGGTTGGGGATCCCTGGCTTGCAGCGAAACTGCTCGCAACGGATGATCGGTCTGAAGCGATTGCGTTGGCGGAACGTCTTCACGCCCACAATGACGAACGCAAAGCGGTTGAGAGTGCTATCCTGGAGCAGGCAACGGCAGAGGCGCAGAAGCAGATCGAAGCGAACCCTGATGTTGGGATTTTGATCGCGGCTGGCGAAGGGTGGCACCCTGGCGTGATTGGGATCGTTGCTGGGCGTCTCAAGGATCGCTTTCACCTACCCAGCATCGTTATTGGTTGGGGGCAGGGGTTAGGTCCGGTCGCAAAAGGGTCTGCGCGTTCTGTTCACGGCGTGAATATTGGCGACGCGATATCAACGGCAGCGAAAGCGGGTGTCGTGATCTCGGGCGGTGGTCACGCCATGGCTGGGGGCTTGAGCCTCGAACCTGATCAGCTGCCCGCCCTACAAAACTGGATGCAAGAGCACATGGCGGAGTTCAAAACTGAGCGCGCCGCCGCAAAAGAATTGGTGGTCGATGCCGTCTTGTCTCTGAACCAAGTCACAACAGAGACGTTTGATACGATCCAGACGATTGGCCCATTTGGACAAGGTGCGCCCGAGCCAATTTTCGGGCTCGCTGACGTTGAGATTACGCACACACGACCGATCGGCGAAAACCACTTAAAGCTAACGGTCGAGACTGCAGGGGCACGGGTCGACGCACTGGTTTGGCGCTGTATGGGAACGCCGCTGGGGGATGCGCTGATGCAGCGCGGCCGAGTTCACTTGGCCGGACGATTGAAGGACAATGAATGGAATGGGCGCCGTACCGCGCAGTTTGAAGTCATCGACGCTGCTGCGGCCTGAGGCAAAAGCGTTAAACCCGCCAAGCGTTCTCGTGACGATCCAAAAGTTCCGCGACCCAGCCCTCAAGCTTAGGTTTTTCAACCAGCGCTACGATACAGCCGCCAAAGCCGCCGCCTGTTAATCTAGCGCCTTTTGCGCCGATATTGAGGGCGTCGTTTACGAGGTCGTCAATCACCGGCGTCGAGGCTTCGAAGTCTTGAGAATAAGATCGGTGGCTCTCATTCATCAGGGCGGCAAATGTGCTGACGCCGCCCGCTTCCATCGCGTCGCTCGCTTGGACGGCACGCTTATGCTCTGTCATCAC
>JBCBGS010000063.1:0-14341 GCA_038526515.1 Pseudomonadota bacterium
GCTTCTGTGTTGGTATCAAACAGACCTGGGACGCGGCCGAGGTAAGTTTGAGGCTGGTTGAAGTCGAGGTTTGAGAAGCGGTTATTGTCCTGACGACCCGTGAAGTTGGTGAACCAGCTATAGGTCCAGTCACCACGATCGAGGCGAACCGTTGCATCACCTACGATACTTGGGAAGCCGATTGAGCCGTTGAAGTCATTGTTGGCGATGCCAGAAATGAAGTCAGAACCGAACACGTCGGTAAAGCGCTCAAGTGACCAGCTGATATTGCCGTCTACAACCAGCGTACCAATGTTCAGGTCGCTTTCGTAGCGAACCGCAAGGTCGACACCGCGCTGAGACTGACTGTCAACGTTCAGGGTTGGTGCGTTAATTGTGTTCAGAGCAAATGGGCTTGTCTGATCGGTTGATGGGTTCCGTGTGAACAGATCGCAGAAGCGGTTCGGGAACACCTGGCTGGCATAACAGCCACCGACAACAGTGCCAGCACCAAGCGACGTGATCTGGTCGTTGATTTCGATTTCATAGTAATCGAGAGCAACATTCAGGTCCAAGAAGGTTGGTGTGAAAACGATACCCGCAGTGAACGAGTCACCTGATTCAGCTTCTAGCAGGTCACCACCGCCAGACTGGATAACAGTCGCTGATACAGCGCCGCCACCATAGTTGCCTGGGATGCCATCAGCAGCACAGTTGTTCTGAATATTGATCGGCACGTTGTTCGCTGGATCAGCATAGTTGATACATGGGTCTGTACCGAACTGCCCGGCGAAGCTTGTTTGATCTTCTAGGAACAGTTCGAACAGCGCTGGTGCGCGGTAAGATGTGCCATAAGAAGAACGAACGCGGAAGGTCTCATTGATCTGCCAGTTCAGGCCAACTTTGTAGATTGTGTCTTCGCCGCCGAGGTCATAATCGAACGCACGCCCGGAGAGCGACAGGTCAACCTGTTCAGCAAATGGAGACCCTTTGAAGATCGGCACGTTAAGTTCGCCATAGATCTCAGTCACTGAGTTTTCACCGACTGTTGGTCCAGCTGTCGAACGACCCCAAACGTCGCCAGCTTGCGTTAGCGCGCCAGGTTGGTCGTCGATGCTGAACTCGCGGTACTCAACACCAACAGCGAGGCCGAGTGGGCCTGCTGGAAGGTCGAACACTTCACCAGCAATCACACCGTTAAGCGTGGTTTGCTCGTAAACAGTGCTACCGGTCTCGTCGCCACCAACGGCCGCGATCAGCGCATTGATATTAGAGCCGTTGAGGATAGACGGATCGAAGAGGTCGATAGTTGGTGGTGCGAGGTTGTCTGGAACACCGTCACCGTTGACGTCAGCTACACCGTCCAAAGACCAGTCGCCAGATTTTGAAATCTGGATTTGGTTGTTGGTGTAGTCACCTTCGCCGCGTGAGTAAGTGCCGTCGATTTTCCAAGACCAATCAGGTAGGAAGTCGCCGAAACCGCCTGAGAGCGATGTACTGGCAGAATAGTAATCAACCTGAACTTCTGTGTTAGACGTGTAAGGCAGGATTGGGAGCGCCAGACCACCAACAGAGTTCTCGAAGGTTGGGTCGAGCACATAGTTCACGCCAAACGCGCCGCCAGAACCAGGTCCGAAGTTGTTGATTGTGTTAGAACCAACGAATGGGAAGAACTGACGGAAGCTGTCTGATGTCGTTGTCCGACGGTTGAAGAGCAACTCAGAGTCCCAGTCTACACCGCCGAAAGTCGTATCAGCTGTCATGAAGATCGAGATGTTCTCGTTTTCCGGACGGAAGTCCTGCTCGCGCAGGAATGGTGCGTCCAGAGTATCTTCGAAGAAGAATGTTCCGTCTGGGTTTGTGCCTGTGCCGACCCGTGGGCGGTATCCTGGCAGGAACAAGCCCTGAATTGCGGTTGGAGCTTCGACGCCGTCTGGAGATTGGATCAAACGCTGTGCAAAGCTAAATCCAGAAATGACGGTGTTGAAGTAGAGGTTAGAACAGTTGTCCGTCGTCGCTGCGTTTGCACCTTGGTTGAGGCGGTCAAGCAGTTGGAATGTTTCCGGGTCACGAACGAGGTCAACTGGGCATTCGAGGTAATCACGATCGCCGATATTGAGTTCTTGCTGGAGGCGGTACTCAGCAGAGAAAGTCAGATCGATATTGTCACCGAACTCAAGACCGAAGGCACCGTTTACACGGAACTCTTCGCCGCCTGATTCGAATGGAAGCGAACCGTTAAAGGTCAGCTCAGGTGAATCGATCGAGTCGCGTGTGATGATGTTCACAACACCACAAACCGCGTCTGAACCGTAAATTGTCGATGCGCCGTCTTTCAGGACTTCAACGCGTGAGATGATTGACTGCGGAACAACGTTCAAGTCGTACGCAGAAACCGCACCACGTGTCCCAGAAGGACCAGGACGCTTACCGTCGATCAGAACCAGAGTACGTGTGTCACCACAACCGCGAAGGTCGATGGTTTGCGTACCGACGCCGCCATTCGTGACGAAGTTCTGGAAGGTGTTGTTGAGCTGAGTTGAACCTGCTGCGAGGGATGAACCTTGCAGGAGAGATGCAGTGTCGACGAGGCCTTCGAGGGTCGCGACTTCAGCGGTGATAACTTGGATTGGAGACGCGGAGCTGTACTCATCGCGTGCGATCAAAGAACCAGTCACCACGATTTTCTCTTGGCGAACTTCTTCTTCAGCGGCTTCTTCAATCACTTCAACAGCGACATCTTCTTCCGCTTCTTGGGCGATAGCAGTGCCCGAAAGAGCCAGCGCACCAAGCGCGACTCCACTTAATACCGATTTACGGTACGAGAATCTTTTCATTTTTATCCCCTGGTTTCCCGAACGAGAAACTCTCACTTCATTCAACGCAAATAGGGGGCCTGAAACCTCTCTCTGGCCCCATATGCCGAAAGTACTGCCCGCTACACTTGCAATCGACAAGCAATCTTGAGGAAATTGTGACCGGAATACTGAGTTGGTTGTGTTGCTGTGTCTTTCAGATCACTCTCCTGGGGGCATGGTATTGCCGATAATCGCGAAACTGTGATGCGTATTTGCATTGTTAACCTTGACCGCGACGCATATGCGACGAAAATAGATTTGTGCGAAACGAATAGAGAATGAAAACCTAGGGGATACTTATGATGAAGCGTTTGTCGCTTGCAGCATCTATCGCTGCGAGTTTTGCTTTTGCAGCCCATTCCGACGTTAAACCCTTGAGCAGCCAGGATTTTGCCAAATATCCATCTGTATCAAGCGTCTCGATGTCACTCGAAGGTGACATGTTGGTTGGGGTCGTCGCCGACCCGACTCGCGATGGCGAACAAGGGGCAGCGGCCTATTGGGACCTGAGCGGAGATATCGATGTTTCAAAGCCATTGGTGCCATCAAACATCACGCCAACGAGCGGACGAAGCCTGTTTTTCGCAGCCAGCGCGCTGAAGCAGAAAAAATCGCTTTGGTTCACTGTGCAACCTTACGCAGGCGCACTTGAGGGCTGCGGCGAAGGTAAAACCACCGGTGCGACCAAAAAGTACCTGCAGAAAGTGTACATGGGCAATGAGCGAATCAAAAAGATCGACGATTTGCCAAATGGCCGCGCAGAAGTTGGCGCGAGCAAAATGCTTCTGCGTTGCTTTGAGCTTGTCGGCGAGACGCAAATCGCTTCTCTGATGCCACTTGACCCATCAAAGGTTATTATCTCGCGTGCGACGACCAAAAATGGGACGAGCTACTTCGAGCACAACCTAGAGAATGGCCGCGAGAAGTTCCTCTACAAAGCCAGTGAAGAAGAGAGCTACACCGTAAGTCCTCGCGATGGTTCGGTAACGTCTGCGACCAAACTTGAGTTTGAAGATGGTGCTTGGCGTCAGTACATCAGATTGGTGAATCCAGAAACCAAAAAGCTGGAAACAGAAGATCCGCTCACCACTGAGATTTCCAACAGATTTACAATGTCGCCGGTCGCATCGCAGGAAGGCACAAACAACTACTTTGTGTTGACCGACAAGTTTGACGATAAGGTCACCGTATATCTTTACGACGCCGTCGCGAACACATTCAGTTCCGAACCTGTTTTTGCGCATCCTGAGTTCGATATTTCGGGCGTTATCACGTCACAGCGGGAAGAAGACTTCGGTCAGGTCCTCGGGTTCAACTATGATGGCCCAGTCACGAAAACCTACTGGCTCGACCCAGAAATGAAGTCTATCCAAGACGGTTTGGATGCAGCCTTCCCAGGCAAGAACGTTGTGCTCAACGATTACACGAGTGATCGCAACCGCATTCTGTTCACGGTCAGCGCTGCTGATTTCCCGCCAGCTTATTTTCTGCTGGTCGACAAAGCCAAAGTTGCGGTGATCGGATCACAACGTCCATGGATCGACACGGAAAGTCTCGGCGAGTCGAAGTTTGTCTATTACGACGCGCGCGATGGCATGAAGATCCCAGCCCTCATCACGATGCCAGCCGGTTACCAAGAGGGGCAAAAAGCGCGTGGCGCCATCATCCACCCTCATGGCGGACCTTGGGCGCGTGACTTCGATGGCTTCGACAACTCTGGTTGGACGCAATACTTCGCTAGCCGCGGTTACATCGTGCTTAGACCTCAGTATCGCGGCAGCGCCGGTTGGGGCCGTGCACTGTGGACTGCTGGTGATCGCGAATGGGGTCAAAAAATGCAGGATGACAAAGATGATGCTGCAACTTGGCTCGTTGAGAACGGTTATGTCGACGCGAACAAAATCGCGATCCACGGATACTCCTATGGTGGCTTTGCTGCCATCGCTGCGGCGGTTCGCCCGAACAGCCCATACCAGTGCGCAGTCGCTGGGGCCGGTGTTGCGAACTTGGCCCGTCTCGGAAACGAGTGGGGGGACAACCGTATTCAGCGGATCGTTCAGGGGAATACCGTGAAAGGTATGGACCCACAGGCGAACACGAAGAAGGCGAACATTCCGATCATGCTCTATCACGGCGATTACGATGTACGCGTGCCGATTTTCCACAGTCGCGACTTCTACAACGCGATCAAGAAAGATCAGCCTCAAAGTGAGTTCATCACGTTGAAGCAGATGGGCCACCAATCAAACAAATGGTTGCCTGAGCACAAAGATCGCGTGTTGACCGAAATGGAACGGTTCTTGGCCACAACCTGCGGGATGTAGACAAAAACTGTCGGTAGTCGAAAAGGGCGGCCTTTAGGGCCGCCCTTTTTGTTTGCGATGACCTGAAAAGGACCTAATTAAGGGACATGCCAAACGATAGTGGTCCTCGCGTCTCAGAAGCGCCCGGTATTTTGAATCTTGGCGGCGCCGCCTTGGATGCCGTTGGCGGCTTGTCATCCAGTGAATGGACCCCGCATCGGCCCGACCGGCGCTGGGAGAAACTAGAAGGCGGGATCGAGCTCAAAGTGAGCTCTCCCTATGAACCGGCGGGAGATCAGCGCACGGCGATCCCTGAACTTGTCGAGGGCATCCAGGCCGGAGAACGCGATCAGGTCCTGCTGGGCGCCACGGGGACGGGTAAGACGTTCTCCATGGCGAAGATCATTGAAGCCACCCAACGCCCGGCCTTAATCCTAGCGCCCAACAAAACGCTCGCGGCGCAGCTGTATGGGGAGTTCAAATCCTTCTTTCCCGATAATGCCGTTGAGTACTTCGTCTCTTACTATGATTATTATCAACCGGAAGCCTACGTTCCACGGCGTGATCTCTACATCGAAAAAGAAAGCTCCATCAACGAAGCGATCGACCGCATGCGCCACTCGGCAACGCGCGCGATCCTGGAGCGTGATGATTGCATTATCGTAGCCTCTGTCTCCTGCATTTACGGTATCGGCTCGGTGGAAACTTACACATCGATGACGCGAAAACTTGAGGCTGGACAACGAATTGATCCCCGAGAGGTCGCCAAGCTCCTCGTGGAGCTACAATACACGCGCAATGACATGGCCTTCCAACGCGGCAGCTTCCGCATGAAGGGCGATATTATTGATATCTTCCCAGCGCACTATGAGGACCGAGCTTGGAAACTCTCCTTCTTTGGCGATGAGCTGGAAAGCATCACTGAGTTCGATCCGTTGACAGGACGCAAGTCGGAAACGCTTCCAGCCATCAAGCTTTACGCCAATAGCCACTATGTGACGCCTCGACCAACGCTCAACCAGGCGATTGATCAAATCAAGGTCGAGCTCAAGCAAACCCTTGAGCACTTTCAAAAAGAGGGGAAGCTTCTGGAGGCGCAACGCATTGAGCAACGCGTCCAGTATGATCTGGAGATGATGGCCGCGACGGGCAGCTGTAACGGAATCGAGAATTACTCGCGTTATCTGACAGGTCGAAAACCCGGCGATCCGCCCCCAACCATGTTCGAGTATCTTCCTGACAATGCCCTCGTCTTCGTAGATGAGTCGCACCAAACCGTCCCGCAAATCGGGGCCATGTACAAAGGCGACTTCTCACGAAAACGCACCCTCGCCGAATACGGCTTTAGGTTGCCTTCTTGTTTGGACAATCGGCCGTTGAAGTTCGAAGAATGGACCGCTATGCGGCCGCAGACGGTGCATGTTTCGGCGACGCCGGGGCCTTGGGAGCTGGAGCGCACAGGCGGCGTCTTCACCGAGCAAGTCATTCGCCCCACCGGCCTGCTCGACCCGGAAGTGGAGGTCCGCCCAGTCTCGACCGGCACCACCAACCAAGTCGATGACCTGACCGCAGAGATCCACACCACCACCGCCGCCGGCTATCGCACCCTGGTCACCACGCTCACTAAAAAGATGGCAGAGGACCTGACCGAATACCTGCACGAGCAGGGCATCAAAGTCCGCTATATGCACTCCGATGTCGACACGGTGGAGCGGATTGAGATCATCCGCGACCTGCGCCTCGGCGAGTTCGACGTGCTGGTCGGAATCAACCTGCTGCGCGAAGGCCTCGACATCCCGGAATGCGGCCTGGTCGGGATTCTCGACGCCGACAAAGAGGGCTTCCTGCGCTCTGAAACCTCGCTGGTGCAGACGATTGGCCGCGCCGCCCGGAACGCCGATGCGCGCGTCATCCTCTATGCCGACAAGATCACCGGCTCGATGCAGCGCGCCATGGACGAGACCGAGCGCCGCCGCGAGAAACAAGAAGCCTATAATGCCGAGCATGGCATCACCCCGACGACGATCAAACGCGAAGTCGCCGACATTCTGGCTGAGCTTGGTGAAAAGCCGGGTGGACGGACCCAGCTCAAAGGCGGCAAGTCCCGCAAGAAAGCCCTCGCCGAAGACCAGGCCGCTTACGAACCAGGCCAGGGCCACAACCTACAGGCCGTCGTCGCCGATCTGGAAAAACAAATGCGCGAAGCCGCCGCCAATCTCGAATTCGAAGAAGCCGCCCGCCTCCGAGACCAAGTCAAAAAACTCCGGGAAGAAGAGCTGGGGCTTTAGAGGTGCGAGTGAGCTCCGCAAGGCGAGCAAAACCGGACATTAGAGATTAGACCCTGGCAGAGCCATTGCAGCCGATAGATCGGCAGCAAAGGAGTAAACGATGCCGTTTGATCAGTCAGAAGGAAGATGGATTCCGTGGAATAAGGGAAAGCTAGTCGGGCAGAAAGCGCCGCTCAAACCGCAGGAAGTTTGGTCGATACGCGTTCGACTGCAACTCGCTGAGAACAAGCGAGATTTGGCACTCTTTAATCTAGCAATCGATAGCAAACTTCGCGGATGCGATCTGCTGCGGCTACGCGTGTCGGATCTACGAATGGGCGGAGAGATCAGAAGCCGCGCGAAGATCATTCAACAGAAAACTGGCACAGCTGTGCAATTCGAGGTCACCAAGCAAACTCGTGATGCGGTTGAGTCTTGGATCGATGTGAAAGGTCTCCGACCACACGATTGGCTGTTTCCAAGCAGAAAGGATGCAACGCGTAACCTATCAACAAGGCAGTACGCTCGCATCGTTGAGGGCTGGGTTCGTTCAATTGGTCTCCCTCGATCATCATATGCGACACACTCGATGCGACGAACCAAAGCAACGTTGATCTATCGCAAAACCGGCAACCTCAGAGCAGTTCAGCTTTTACTAGGACATAGCAAGATCGACAGCACGGTCTTGTACCTTGGAGTGGAAGTAGAAGATGCCCTAGTTTGGCCGAGAGCATTGAGCTTTAAGCTTAACGCAACTTGAGCACGAAACGCTGAGGTTGATGTTTAATCTGCAGCTAACGAAGCGCTTCGTACATCACCAGGAAAACCGCTGTATTGTCTACGATTTCCCCTTCCCAATCATAGACCTGCCCCCAGAGTTTCGCGGCTTTCAGATCCGTCCTCGTGAATTCGGCAAATGCATCTGAACCCGCGCCAATCGCCCACAAGGGGACCAACTCATTTGAGTGGTTGCCCGTCGCGAATTGATACCCAGGGATGTTTCCCGCGCCGCGATCTTGAACGGCGCGGAATTCATTGAAAACATCCTCTGCCGGATCATAGCGAGCGGAAATGATCGCTTCGTCTGTCGCATCCAATACAGCTGGACCGCCAACGCTATTGGTCCAGGTGCCTTCACCCCAAATGCTTCCCGTCTCGTGATCTGCTGTAATGACCAGAAGAGTCTCGTCCCAGCTCGAGTTGGTCTCCACCCACGAAATCACAGCGTCGATTGCGAGATTGAAATCGACCTGTTCTTCTATGAAGCGAGGCATATTATTCGCATGCCCCATCCAATCTACAGCTCCGCCTTCGATCATCAAAAAGAAGCCGTCATTATCCTGGCTCAGCACGTTTAAGGCGCCGACGCTCATCGTCGCTAAGTCTGGAACATTTTTGTTGAAAGCCATACCCGATGGTGTGCCCGAAGCGGGCAATCCTTCACGCCGTGCCTGCAGGGTTGAGTTCGATTGAGCGATCCCAACAACTCGTTCTGGCACCTCTTCGCCAAATGCAAGCGCCTCAAAATCAGACTTTGAATCAATGAACGCGAAACCGTTTAAGCCCGTATCGCTGGTCAGAGCTACGAGCGTTTCTTCGCCGCCGACGAATTGAAACGCTTCGTCACCCTCGGGCTCGACCGCGTTTCCGCTGGCATCATAGTAAGGATGGCCCGCACCCATGATAACATCGAGCTCACTTGAGACCATCTCATTGAAGATCTCTGCATAATTATTGCGAGAGACATTATGCGCGATGACAGATGCTGGTGTCGCATGAGACGCCATGACGGATGCGACAGTGCCAGCAGAACGATCAATATCCATGGCGATTTGAGCGATGGTTCGGAAGCGTTCCTTTCCGCTCCAATCCATATTGATACGCCCATTCGAAGTTTTGCGACCCGTCATCAAGGCCGTGCCAGCTGCGGCGCTGTCGGTGTAAGCGGTGTATGGCGCGTTTACCGGCGCAAAGTCGTTGGGAAATGCCCCCTCGAATCGATCCCATCGCGTCAGTGGATCATAGCCCTGCTCGACCGCGCCAACTGCATTGGGCAGGTTTTCTCTGTCGCTGATAATTTCGCCAGACGCATCGATTAAGTTCAACGCGTCATGTGTCATGCCATACACCAGCGGCACTGTGCCGTCGGGACGAACCACCTGATAAGACTGCTGCCCGGCGCGACCCTGATAATAATCCGCCGCAAGCCATCCGTTGAAACCGATCCCATCTGAGACCATTAGGATAACGTTTTTGGTCGTTGTGCTCTCGGCCGGTTCATAAGACACCGCATCGCCAAAACTATCTACAGAGCTTGCACATGATGACAGCAGAACAAAGCTGGAGACAAGCGCGATCGAGTGGGTTTTGCGATCAGTCATGACGGCGTCCTTCGTTTCTAATGCGTTGGAGTTTGAGGATTAAGCGCACGCGCTATTCCAGAAGCGCGCTGCGAATAGAGGCGAGCTCTGTATCGGTAACGTCGAGCTCAGACTGAATGAAGCTCATCACGGATCCATACTCTTCGTCGAGCGCGTTGAACGTCGCTTCGATATACATCGGATGTGACGCCAGAAGCGGCGCGACTTTTTCCGGCGGAAGCTGGAATAGAAACGCATATGGATTTTCGGGATCCGCCATCGCTTCGGCGCGGGCCTCGTCGTTCAGGAACTCCGCCATGTAGTCTACATAGTCGTCTGAAAGACTGTAGTCTTCGACCACGATTTCGCGCGGAACACCAAGCGCTATCAGGAGAAGTGCTGCCGCGGTGCCCGCCCGGTCTTTTCCGGCTGAACAATTGAACGCCAGTGGGATATCGCCGGCAGCCAATCGGTCGAACATTTTTGTGTAGCCCTCGACTTCGCCTTTCGCGATGTCGACATAACCTTGAGCCATTCCAGCCGCGACGTCATCGGCTGTTGAGTCCGGGGAGAGAAGCGCTGCGAACATTGGATTCTCTTCGGGATCTGTTTCTTCAGGATCTGCAAAGGTCAGGTACTCAGCCGCGCCGGCGCGCCAGTCAGTCGGTTCGCGAAGGCGTTCATCACTTTCCCGGAAGTCGCAAATGACTTTTACGCCAATGCCCGACAGATAGTCATAGTCCGCGTCCGTAAGTTCATGCATCACACCAGAGCGGAACGCATGACCCCATTTCACGGTTTTTCCATCTTCCGTTGGATAGCCGCCTAGGTCGCGAAAATTTCGACCGCCTTCAAGCGGCAAGAGACGTACCGCAGAGACAATACCGTCTTCAGCTTCGCCAGAGCCTGAAACTGTGAAATAGCGTCTTTGCGGGTCACCCTCGGCGGTCCATTCAAATGATCCACCGGTCACGTTTTCTGCGATCAGCGTTGGCGCCGCGCTTTGCGGATCAGTTGAGACAAAAACCGAAACACCGGCGTCTTCTTGATCGACGTTCCAACGCAACTCGAAATCGTTTGGTGTCTCCCCATGCAGAACTTCGATGCTAGAGACATTGGCGATTGGCTGGGTGTCAGTCGACTCTGTGCTTTGGCCACAGGCAGCAACAAGAAGCGTGCTGACGAGAAGTGATTTACGAAACATGAGATGGTCTCCCAGATTGATGCTGAGGCGCCATCGCTGGCGTCTCAGCTATGTTCATAGGCTTAGAAGTCGACGCGGATACTCGCGACCCAACGACGTCCGAAACCCTCAACTTGGTTTGGCGTTGCGCGTGTATTGATGAAGCGCACATCCTTCTCATCCGTCAGGTTGTTTCCGTTCAGCGCGAAGGTGACATTGGTTCCGTAAACGGGGTTTGGAAGCGAGTAGCGAAGCGACGCGTCGACCCGCTCTGTTTCGGCCCAGAACTCGGTCAGGCTGTCATTCTCGGTCGTTGAAAGCCAGTCATCGCGATACTGGTAGTTGATCCGCGCGGAGACCCCGAACTTCTCATAGAAGATGGAAGCGTTGTATATCGTTTCAGACGTTCCCGGTAGCGAGAAGGTCTGGTTTCCAAGCGTTGGAGCGGTGAACTCACTGTCCACGAATGTGACATTGCCGCTCGCGCCTAGCCCGTCGAACGGTTCCGGCAACCAATCTTCAGCGGTTCCGAGGAAGTTGATTTCAAAACCCGTAAGCTCGCCGTCTTCGCCATTGAAGAATGAGTTAAACGAGGTGGGCGTTCCTGGCGCAATCAAACCCGGCGCAAAAATAGAACCATCCACAGTGGAGGTACCCGGATAGATGACATTATCAATTTGCCGGTGATAAGCGCCGATCGACAAAAGACTTGCATCAGCAAAGTACCACTCGAGCGAAGCGTCAACGCCGAATGATTCCTCTGGGTCCAGAGTTGGATTGCCACCGCTAACTTCGAGTGTAATCGGATCGACGCTTTGTGACGCGCGGATCTCGCTATAAGTTGGACGCGATAAACCAGACGATGCAGAAAGACGAAGTTTTACATTTTCAGAGACATCAAAGTTTGCGTGGATAGACGGCAAGAAGTTCGTGTAATCGTTCCCAGCTTCTATACCGGTCGTGGTGCCGTCATCGTTCAAAAGCGTTCCGCTCGAAGTAAAATCGGTTTGCTCAATCCGAACGCCATATACCAAGTTACCCCAGCTGAACTCCGTCGTACCTTGCGCGTAAACCGCCAGAATATCTTCTTCAATGCTGATCAGACTGTCTTCGTCGAAAGAGATCGTGCGGTCTGCAGCGGCTTCCCAGGCATCATCCAGGGCGACATTGTTTACGTTCGTCGCACCGATCGTATTTCTGAAATCTGCCGACCACGGAATGCCGGTCGTGAACTGATTGATATCAATGGAGCTTGGGAACCCACCAAACACGAGTGTGTCTCCGCCAGTGGCCTCACGCGTACCAAACTGCGCCCCAAACTTAAGTTCGGTGGGTAGACCTCCGATCTCTTTTTCTTTGGAGAAGTCAGCTTTAATACTCGTCGCTTCCGTCTCTATTAGGTTCGCGAAAATCAGTCCGAACGTCGCCGGATAGTCCAACAGATTGATGTTTACATCCGTGCCTGGCTGAGCGGTTTGGGTCAGGAATAGGCCCGGATCATCAATGTTGGTGACATCGACCGTGCCGCCCACCGTTGCGCCAGTGCTAAATGGCAGAGGAATATTGGTCTCGTTCTCGGTCTCTGCGTAGTTCAGTCGGCCCTCAAAATTCCAACCGGCAAAAACCGAGTCATAGCCAATCGTGTTCGTGAGCGTGGAGTTGTTGTACTGACCATCTTCGAGAAGTCGTGTGACGACAGCGACCGGCACATAAGCCTCCGTGCCAAGCGCCACTGGCGTCGTCAGGTCAAAGTCAAACTGATTACGTTCCTCGCGGTCAATGAACTCAGAGTAGAGTGTGGAAAAGAAGACAGAGCTGTCCTCGTTCGGTCGGAACTCAATCCGTCCACCATATGCATTGTCCTCACGTTCACCCCGATAGGATCGGAAGTCGAGATTGACGACGCTATCATCAAGCCCGTCGCCAGTCGTATCAGCATACTCATATTCGCGGTTATCCGTGATCCGGCCACGCAGATTGTGAGATCCGAATACCAAGAAGCCGAATTGATCATTCGAGAAAGACAGACGGCCATTATATTTGTTGATCGGAACATCTCCGAGCTCTTGATTGCCGTATCCAGCTTCGCCCGTGAACGACCAACCATCCCGGTCGAATGGCTTGAACGTTTCGATGTTGACGAAGCCCACAGTCGCCTCGCCAGGCATCTCAGCTGTAATCGCTTTGTTCACTTCGATCTTCGACGTAATCACCGACGGAAAGGCATCAAAGCGAGGTGTGCGGCCGTCTTCCGCGCCGAGAACATCGATGCCGTCGAACGCAATTTTCGTGTAACGGAACGGGGCGCCGCGAAAGTTGATGAAGCGCGCCTGCCCTTGGTCGCGCTCGATTGCTAGACCGGGCACGCGGCCAAGACTATCGGCCAGGTTTTGATCCGGGAAACGGCCAATTGTGTCTGCGGCAAGCACATCCACCACATTGTCAGCGTTTCGTTTTGCCGCGATCGCAGCGGCCTGACTATCGCGGATCGGCGTTGCTGTAACAACGATTGTTTCCTGTCTCGCTTCTGCGTCATCCGCGCTAACCTGAGCAAGCCCCATCGGCGCAACCAGCGCAGATACTCCTGCAAACAAAACTGTTCTGAAAACCGTAGACCGCATGATCAACCCCTCTCAAATGCGCCAAACTGAGAGGGCGGTTAACCAACGGAATCGATCGCGCCAAAAGAAGTTTTGGCGACAGATTCATCAATGAAACGTGACAGGTCTCGTTAAGTATTTGACGTCAATCGAGATTGTTATCGGCTTTGTTCCGAGGCCGGTAGGATTAACGTCAGTGCTCCCACGAAAGAAATATTGCTCCGTGTAGTTTCTTGTGTCTGAAACGCGAGCATCTGTGGACGGCGCTCCCTTGGCAAGAGATTTTAGTTGGTCATTTGCAGGTTGGCCGTTAGCGGGCATCTGTTCGGCCTGTAAGAGCGGCTTGTCGATGCCGCTGGCCATCATGCGTTCCGCAAGATGAGGTTCCTTACAAAAGGCCGCACTTAAGGGTGCTTGCTCGCGTGTGGATTGTCCTCACTTGTCAGAAACTCCGGTTCTGCATGACCTCCTTATGCTCTCACCAATCTCGTTTGCGCCTTAGCGGCGCGGCGACTTTATGCCGGCATCAGCTTTGCCGGATTGAACTTTTCTCCTTTGGTCATCAGGGCCCAGATCATTCGGCCGATCTTGTTGGCCATGGCGATCGCAACCACCATCATCGGTTTGCGCTCGAGCAAACGGCTGAGCCATGGATGCCGAGTGAAGTCACTCCGTTTTGCCCGGATGATCATCGATATCTGAAGTGCTTGGATAATGTGGTCCAGGTCTGGCGTTAAAATCCAGCGGCGATTTGGACCTGCCCACTATGGCACAGGCCTGATAATTCGGCA
>JBCBGS010000064.1:0-14186 GCA_038526515.1 Pseudomonadota bacterium
AATGCGCGATCGAGCTATGCTTTATATATAGGGGCGCCACACCGACCGTTGATCTCCACGGTTTGGTCTACCAAAATTACCTATATTATCAGTGTAATATGCATAGAAGCTCTGTTTCCCGTCGGAGGTTAACAGACCCTTCCAATATGTTCAGGAATTACTTGCATCAGTTTACTGGATTTTCAGTGCGATGGGGTAGAACCAATCTCGTTCCGGGGACACCCGAAACTTCCGGGACGTCTATAACCTGCATAGTGGGAGTTTCCAATGCGTAAGTTTTTTAAGAATGAATCTGGTGCAACCGCCATTGAATATGGTCTCATCGCTGCTCTGATCGCTGTTGCGATCATCGGTGCTGTTTCTACTCTTGGTGAGACAACTGCTTCTACATTCGCGTCTGTTTCTGGCGCTATGTAAGCAGCGGTACCGTAAGGTACACTGATTGTATCGAAGCCGTCAGGTTCGCCTGGCGGCTTCTTTATTTTGGCGGACCAAGTCACGTCAAGTTATCTTTAAAGCCTTTGTCTTATGCCTCGCAGCAGAGCTATTCTGTGGAGGCGATTTAGATGATTTTGGCTTTGTTTGCGTCAGCGTTTTTTGCGCTTTGTATTTATGCAGCGCTGATTGACATCGAAACCCTCACCATTCCGAATTGGTTGAATGGGTGGTTGGCGTTTTTATTTATTCCCGCAGCCATTGTGGCGGCACCCGGTTGGGGCGTCGCTGGAGAGCATTTGATCATCGGTGCGATCGCGTTCACCGGGTCAGTCGCATTGTTCTTTTTAGGTGTTTATGGCGGCGGCGATGCGAAGTTCATTCCTGCAGTCATGCTCTGGCTCGGGCCTGCCGGCGCGATGCCGTTTCTCTTCGCTACTGCAATCGCAGGTGGAATTCTGACAATCGTCATCGTCGCTCTTAGAACCTTGATGCCGGCGGGTGTGAGCCCCGGTTTCGGCGTCGCGACATTCGAGGATCGCAAGGGCGTACCCTATGGTGTGGCAATTGCGGCAGGGGCTTTTATGGCCGCTCCAGCCTCTCCACTACTTACCGGTTTATTAAAGCAAATCCAACTTCTGAGTTAACCATGCTTTAGCATCAGCGTGAAATATTGAGCTTCGACGCCTCGTTTTTTCTGGGGCCTTGTTAAGAGAAGAAAGCGTCCTCATGTCACCCATGCGCCTTATAGTGTTGGCCGTCGCGCTCGTTGCAGCGGTCGTCGCAGCTTTCCTGGTTCGCAATCTCGCACAGCCTACGGTTGTCAGCGGCCCAACTCAAACGGTCGAGCGTGTCGTTGAAGTTGAAGTTGCTCAACAAAAAGTGCTGGTCGCGAAAACCGATCTGCGTGTCGGCACTCTGCTGACCCCTGATGAGTTTAAATGGGCGAATTGGCCAGATAGTACGCTGAACCCCGCTTATTACACGCAAGAGATTGCGCCAGACGCGATGGAAATCTTGACCGGCAGCGTTGTTCGATCGGCGATGTATGCTGATGAGCCGGTGATGCCGCAAAAGATCGTCCAAAAGGGTGAGACAGGCTTCATGGCAGCGCTGCTCGCCCCCGGTAAGCGCGCGATGACTGTTGAAATTTCGCCAGAGTCTGCGTCAGCCGGTTTCATTCTTCCTGATGATCGCGTCGACATCATCCTCACACAGATGATCGAATTCTCCGGCAATGAAGATCTTCCGCCGGTCATGGTGACAAAAACTATTCTCGAAAATGCGCGCGTTCTCGCGATCGACCAAACCTTTGGCGATGTCGATGGAATTCCAACACTGACCGGCTCTACCGCCACGATGGAGCTTGATCAGACACAGGCCGAACTGCTGGCGCGATCTGCGCGAGTTGGGACCCTATCTCTGACCCTTCGAAGTGCCGCGGATGCTGGCTTCAATGAAGGCGAAGCGCTGGCCAATGTCGTTGCCCTTGATGAAGTCGACTCGGGCGGCCGCAAAGTCATGATTTATCGCAGCAACAAAGTTGAGGCGGGAGGGACGTAAATGACGCTCTTTAAGCGCATCTTCAAAGCTTCAGCGATGGCTTTTGCCGTCGGTTTGGCGAATCTTGGAGCCGCACAGGCTCAGGACCCCGTCAATCCACTGGGCGTCAGCTCTCTGGATCCCGGTGAGACGGCTGTCACCCGCACCGTCGATCTTGGGCTTAATAAGTCGATCATTATCGATTTGGACCGCCCAGCTTCTGACGTCATCATTACGAACCCTTTGATCGCTGACGCGACCGTTCAAACCGCCAAGCGGATCATTTTTCGCGGCGTTACGGTCGGCCAAACCAATGCTTTTGTGTTCGATCTGCATGGTCGTCCGCTGATCAATCTCGAAATCTCTGTCGACATCGATACCAAAGTCATTGCCGACATGATTGAGCGTTATGTTCCGTCCGCGCGTGTCGAAGTCGCGAGCGCGAACAACAATCTCGTCATTTCAGGGGTTGTCGACAATTTAGTTCAATCTGACCAGGTTACTCGCCTGGTAGAAGCTTATTTGCCACAAGATGGCACGGCGAGCGTCATCAACATGATGAACATTCGCGCGAAGGACCAAGTCATGCTGGAAGTCCGCATCGTTGAGATGCAACGGACAGTCGTGAAGCAGCTCGGGATCAATTTGAGCGGCGCGACCAATTTCGGCGATGCTGCGAGCCAAACGCTTCAGCAAGTGTTCGACGCGGCAACCGGACGCCCACTTTTCACCGACCCAATCATCGGGGACAATACAGCGGGGGAAGGGGTTCCTGTTCAAGTTCTGGCGCCCGCGACTCCATTCTCTAATCGGTTCCGGATCAACAGTGCCAATGGTTTCGCTCTGCAGGGCGGCGCACTCGGCGGTTTGAACACATCAGCCGGATATACGAACTTCGTCGGCGATGCGGAGCAGTCCGCTCTTGGGGCGCAAATCGATGCGCTGGAGCGGATCGGTATTGTTCGCACTCTGGCTGAGCCAAACATCATGGCTGTTTCAGGCGAGAGCGCGAGGTTCCTAGCGGGCGGCGAATTCCCAGTGCCAGTCGGCCAAGAAGACAATCAGATCACGATCGAGTTCAAACCTTTTGGTGTCGGTCTTGCCTTTACACCAGTGGTGCTCTCTGAGGGCCGCATCTCACTTAAAATCTCGACTGAGATTTCAGAACTTTCGACGCAAGGCGCCTTGCAAGGTAACACCGCGGGCGGTGTCACAAATGAAGGGCAACTTGTATCCGTTCAAGGTCTGACCATCCCATCCTTGGTCGTGCGCCGCGCGGAGAGCGTTGTCGAGCTACCATCCGGTGGCTCAACCATGCTGGCCGGTTTGATCCAGTCGCGCGCTCGGCAGACGATTGATCAACTGCCAGGCGTAAAGAAGCTGCCAGTTATTGGGGCGCTCTTCCAATCGCGCGACTTTGAAAACCAAGAGACAGAAATGGTCGTCATCATCACTCCTTACCTGGTTGATCCAGCGAAGAAGGATGAGTTGAAAACGCCAGCTGACGGATTTGTAAATGCATCTGACGCCAAGACGGTATTCTTCGGAAAACTGAATGCTCAGTATGCGGAGCCTGGCAAAGGCTTGTCGAAAGAGAACTACTCGGCTCCGGTCGGGTTCATTGAGGAATAGGTGTAAGAATGTCAAAGAAAACACTTCTCTCTTTTGGGGCCATTCTGAGCAGCGTCGCCTTTGTTGCTGCCTGCCAATCAAGCGGTCCACCAAACAATCTTTCAGCAGATTACTTTACTGGAACAGCGCTGGATCGCCATGAAATAGGCGTTAGACAGCATACGGAATATCTTGAAGTGCAACTTGATGCGCGTGATACGCAGCTTCGCGTCAGCGAAGTCATGAAGGTTCGCAGTTTCCTTGATCAGTACACAGATGTTGGTCACGGGCCGATCGTGATTTCAATGCCGAAACATGCGGAAAACCCACAGCTTGCCGTGGGCGCAGTGTCTGAAATTCGTGAGTTCGCATGGGAAGCTGGCGTCAGTTACGATCAGATGCTCGGTGCGGCTTATGATGCCTCTCGCCGTGATAGCAGTCCAATCGTCATGGCTTTCAAGACCTACAAAGCGGTTGCGCCAAAGTGCCAGTCACTGGCCGAAATCGACATTTCGAACATCAACTCGAACAATGACCTGCCGACTCTTGGATGCGCAATTCGCACCAATATGGCGGCGATGATTGCAGAGCCAGCTGATTTGCTTGGCGGTCGTGAGTTGAGCGAGGGCGATAAAGTTCGCCGCGGAACGCAATTGCGACTTTGGCAGGCGGGCGAGTCTACGGCCGCCGCACGTACAGATAATGATTCAGGAGCTGTTTCGACGGTCGTGAACTAGACCGCTGAGACGCATCGGGAGAGACGTAGAATGTCGAACGATAACGCCCTTTTCGAAGACGACTTCGATATGGATTTCGAAGATGATTTTGATTCCGCCCTATCAAGCGTAATCGAAGATAATTCGGGGTTAGAGAGCGTCGATCTCGACGCGCCTCAAAAAGACCTCTCTGACTTTGATCCAGATGATCTCTCAGCCGATGACGCTCCGATTACGATCAGCGAATTCGAAGATGGCGGACACCGTGCGATCCCGGCAATTTCAGCGATGGCGTTTTGCGAATCGAGCCGCACCGTATCGCTTATGGAAGCTGTCGCCAGCGATCGCCGCATGGCGCAGGCAACCTTGCAGACGCAAGAAGGCGGGCTTGAAGCCGCGATTGCCTACCTCCAAGAGAACCAAACGCCGAACCTATTGATTTTGGAATCGTCTGCTGCAAACGCGACAATGATTGCCCAGATTGATGAACTCGCCTCGCATTGTGACGAGGGTGTGCAAGTTATGGTCATTGGCAACACCAATGATATTGGTCTTTACCGCCAATTGATGGCCCGCGGTGTCAGCGAGTATCTCGTGCCACCCGTGCCACCGGTTCAAATTGTCCGTTCGATCAGTCAGCTCTTCGCAGACCCAGACGCCCCCTTCGTTGGGAAATCGATCTCCGTTCTTGGCGCAAAAGGCGGCGTTGGCGCATCAACTATTGCGCACAACCTGGCTTGGTCGCTTTCGGAAAGTGCGAATGTCAGCACAGCCTTGATCGACTTGGATCTGTCGTTTGGAACGACGGCCTTGGACTTCAACCACGAAAACCAGCAAACTGTTGCGGATGCGCTTCTCGCACCGGAGCGTGTTGATGATGCTGTTGTCTCCAAACTGCTCGCAAAAGTAACGGATCGGCTATCACTGTTCACCGCGCCAGCGACTGTTTCGCAGATTATGGACATCCCGGCAGAGTCGTACACGTCGATCATTGATACAGTCCGCCGTGTCATGCCGTATGTCGTTCTCGATATTCCGCATGCGTGGAATGAATGGACCTATAAGACGCTTCTCTCATCCGACGAGGTTATCCTCGTGTGTCAGCCGGATCTCGCATCCCTGCGCAACGGCAAAAACATTATCGACGAGCTTAAGGCTCAACGGCCGAATGATGTGCCGCCGAAACTGGTCGTGAACATGACCGGTGTTCCGAAACGCCCAGAGATCCCGACCAAAGATTTCGCAGCGGCGATTGAGGTGGAACCAAGCACAATTCTGCCGTTTGATCCGCAGCTGTTCGGAACCGCGTCAAATAATGGCCAGATGATTTCTGAGACGGATGCGACAGCTGATGCGTCGGTTTCGATTGATCAATTGGCAGGCGCCCTCACAGGACGTGAGATCGTGCCGCAAACAAAATCACTGCTTAGCAAACTGCTTGGAAAATAAGCGGACTTAGAGGGCTAATCTATGGCATTTGGCAAACGTACAGCAGGACCCGCAGCGGCGAAGCCCGTCCCGGCAGCGCCTGCGCCTGCTGCGCCTAAAGCGGCAGCCCCTCAGCCGGTTGCAAAGAAGCCGCCGCCAGCGCCGAAAGATCAGCCGAAACCAGCCGCGCTGAAGCCCCCGCCAGCAGCGGAGCACAAAGAGCAGATTACCAAGGTTACGGATCGCTCTGAAGAGTATTACGCGACCAAGACAACGATCTTCAACGCGTTGATCGATACAATCGACTTGGGTCAACTCGCGCAGCTTGATCAAGAGAGCGCGCGTGAAGAAATCCGTGACATTGTCGTAGAAATCATCGCGATCAAAAACGTTGTGATGTCGATCTCGGAGCAGGAGCACCTGCTCGATGATATTTGTAACGATGTTCTTGGCTACGGCCCGCTAGAGCCTTTGCTCGCACGCGATGACATCGCCGATATCATGGTGAACGGCGCCGATACTTGTTATATCGAAGTCGACGGTAAGATTGAGCGCACGAATATCCGTTTCCGGGACAATGCGCAGCTGATGAATATCTGTCAGCGGATCGTGAGCCAAGTTGGTCGTCGCGTCGACGATGCGAGCCCGATTTGTGATGCGCGTTTGCTTGATGGATCTCGTGTTAACGTGATTGCGCCGCCGCTGTCGATTGACGGGCCGGCGCTGACCATTCGTAAGTTTAAAAAGGATAAGCTGAAGCTTCAGGACTTGGTGAACTTCAAGTCGATTTCTGAGGCGGGAGCTGAAATCCTTCGCATCGTGGGTCACTCCCGATGTAACGTTCTGATCTCCGGCGGTACCGGTTCCGGTAAGACCACGCTGCTCAACTGTTTGACCGGCTTCATTGAGCCAGCAGAGCGCGTCATCACCTGCGAAGACTCCGCGGAACTCCAATTGCAACAGCCCCACGTTGTGCGTCTCGAAACGCGGCCTCCAAACATCGAAGGCTCGGGCGAGATCACCATGCGTGACTTGGTCAAAAACTGTCTGCGTATGCGTCCCGAACGGATCATCGTGGGCGAGGTTCGTGGCCCAGAGGCATTTGACTTGTTGCAAGCTATGAACACGGGCCACGATGGCTCAATGGGGACGCTCCACGCCAACAGTCCGCGTGAGGCTTTGTCACGTGTGGAATCCATGATCACCATGGGTGGTTTCAGTCTTCCCGCGAAAACAATCCGTGAAATGATTGTCGGTTCGGTTGATGTTGTGGTTCAGGCGTCACGTCTGCGCGATGGTTCGCGCCGGATTATGTGCGTAACCGAAGTTATGGGCCTGGAAGGCGATACAATCGTTCTTCAGGATATCCTCAAATACGAGATCGAAGGCGAGAGCGACGACGGAAAAATCGTCGGACGCCACCGCGGCACCGGCATTGGCCGCCCGAAATTCTGGGAACGTGCTCAGTATTACAACCTCGAACGAGATCTCGCGACAGCGCTGGATGATTTGGACTAAGTCATGGATCTAAGCGGCGATATCATCTTCTACGCGATTGGCGGTTTGGCATTCTTGTGTATCGCAGGCATTGGCTTGGCGTTTACTGGCGATGCGAACACGGAAAAGGCCTCTAAGCGCGCGCGCCAAATTACGTCGGAAGACGCAGCAGGGCGCCGTGGCTCGCGCAACGATCCAACGGCGGCGCGAAAAAAGCAAACCGCGCAAATGCTGAAAAAGCTGCGCGAGCAAGACGAGTCTCGTCGTAAGTCACTCGTCGCCAATGATATTCAATCCAAGATCAACCAAGCCGGTCTTGAAATGAACGCCCAGGTGTTCTGGATCATCTCGATCATTTTGGGCGGCATGGCTGGCATCATGACATGGTATTCTGGTGCCGATGGCCCGCCAATGATTTTGGGATTTGAGTTTAACTCTCGTCCGGCCACCATCGGCGCTGCGGTTCTTGCCACAGGCGTTGGCCTACCGCGCTGGGTGCTCGGCTTCATGACGAACGCGCGCAACAAAAAGCTGATGAATCAGTTTGCGGACGGCATCGATATTATTGTTCGCGGTGTTAAGTCTGGTCTGCCGCTGACAGAGTGTTTGCGGATCATTGCAAAAGAAAGCCCGGCGCCGCTCGGCCCTGAGTTTAAGCTGCTGACAGACAATCTCTCCATGGGCATGACAACAGAGCGCGCCTTGCAGCAATTCTACAAGCGCGTGCCGCTTCCTGAAGTGAACTTCTTCGTCATCGTGCTTTCGATTCAGGCGAAAGCCGGTGGTAACTTGTCAGAAGCCTTGGGCAACTTGTCCAACGTTATTCGCTCGCGGAAAATGATGCGCGAGAAAATTAAAGCACTCTCTGCGGAAGCCAAAGCATCTGCTGGTATTATTGGCGTTCTGCCGTTTGCGGTGGGCTTCATGGTCTATCTGACAACGCCTTCATACATCATGGAACTGTTCACCAGTTCGGGCGGCCACACCGTGCTGTTCGTTGGGTTCTGTCTCTATGCGATCGGCATCACCGTGATGCGCAAAATGATCAATTTCGATTTCTAGGAGCAGCACGTGGGCGATTTTGCATCATCATTAAGCGACCCAGCTTCACTGCTCTCGATGGCAGTTGCCGTGGCCATGTTCATGACCGTGATCGGCGTGATGCTGCCTGCGCTTAAAGGCGACAAACTCGAAACGCGTCTGAAACAAGTCTCGTCGCAGCGCGAAAAACTCCGCCGCGCCAGCCGCTCTCAACTTGAACAAACGGGCCTCAAACGCGAAGCCAAAGGCACGATCAGCGATATTACCAATAAGCTTGATCTGCAAAAGATGCTCGAAGACCCGAACATTGCGGAAAAGCTCGAGCAAGCCGGGATGCGTGGTCCGCGTCCTTTGGTGATCTTCTATTTCTGCCGCTTTGTGCTGCCATTCCTCGGCGGTCTATCGGCCTTCATTTATATCTTCTTCGTGAATGATCATGGTCTGTCCATGACGATGAAGTACGGATCGATCGTATTCGGCCTGGCGCTCGGCTTTTATGCGCCGAACCTTTATGTCGGCAACATCGCTCAGAAGCGCCAACAATCCTTGATGCGCGCCTTCCCAGATGCGCTTGATATGATGCTGATCTGTGTTGAATCCGGCATGTCGATCGAAATGGCGTTCGGTAAAGTTGGCGCCGAGATCGGAACGGCTTCGCCAGAACTCGCTGAAGAATTGCAGCTTACAACTGCGGAGCTCTCTTACCTGCAAGAGCGCCGCATGGCGTATGAAAATCTCGCGCGCAGAACCGGCCATGAAGGTGTTAAAGCCGTAACCATGGCGCTCACCCAAGCGGAACGCTACGGGACGCCATTGGGTGATGCTTTGCGCGTGATGTCGAAAGAGAACCGCGAAATGCGGATGTCTGCTGCGGAAAAGAAAGCGGCGGCATTGCCGGCTCAGCTCACGGTCCCGATGATCCTGTTCTTCCTTCCTGTCCTCTTCCTCGTGGTGCTTGGCCCAGCGGTGATTAAGGTCATGCGGATGCAGGGCGACAACTAACGCTCATCAAAAAAGGCGGCGTTCGAAAACGCCGCCCCTCAAGTATCATCTGAATATTGGTTTATAGCGACGCTTCGCTAGCGGTTTTGCGATCCGCGAAGCTTCGGTCTGAGTCCATTGGCCGGCCGCGCGGGGCTTTCTCCAGCAAGCTCAGTTTGGTCGGTCGCCGATAGCCCTTGAGGGTCAGCCATAGCTTCATCCTCGACATCTGCTTGTTCGAGGTCAGGCATGGATTGAGGGGCCGCTGGTGTACGCTCTACGTCGTCAATCACATCGTCCAATTGTTGCAGGTTATCATAGCTGCGAGCGACGGGGACCATCATCTCACGCAGGGCTGTTTGGTTGGCTTCGACCGTTCGTATGGGAGCGTTCGGATCGACGCTCACCATTTCATCAAACCGTCCTTGAAGGCCTAGAATGAGCGCTAGATTCTGGCGAACTCGACCATCTGCACCTGGCGCCTCCACGGCCCGGCGAAGGGCCGTTTCAGCGGCGCTAATTTGCCCCGTCAACGCGAGGGATAGCCCGTAATTAGAAAGCGTAGACACACGGTTCGGCTCTCGTTCGAGGGCGAGCTCATACGCTTCCTGCGCTTGTGTGTGATCTTCGAGTCGATCGAACGCGAGACCAAGTGCGGCGAGTGGTGCAGCATCTGTTGGCGGCGAAAGATCGGCGCTTCGCGCAAAGGCTTGAGCTGCATCCGCAAACCGCTCTTGCGCCATAAAGGAACGACCGAGTTCTAGCAGCAATTCGTGCTCAGTGGGATGGATTGGAATAGCGGCTGACGCGATTTCTGCGACGCGCTCGTGACTGCCAATCTTACGCAAGGCGTTCATAAACCGAACGGTCACCTCGGCATTGGCTGGATCTTTTTGATACTCAGCCGCCCAAAAATTGGCGCGTGTTATTGGATCAGAGCGTTCAGCTTGTGCAATCTCTTCCGGCGTCGCTGGCTTCAGCGCCAGCTCGATCGCATCTTTGTAGGCTTGCTCTTCCGCGCTTACTTGTGGCTCTGCCTCGGTCGTTGCACAGGCTGCATTGGTCAGCAGGGCAAAGATAGGAAGCGCATATTTGACAGATCTGGCTCTGGACATTTGGCAAGCTCCGGGGCTGTTAGAGCGCGAACCATGCCATTGACCTGGTCAAGACAAGGTTAACAGAACTGGCTTTCTCATTAACGGACTAAGACTGCGATGCCTGAACATTCTGCCCTCATTTCCAACGCTGACGCGGCTGTGCCGGTCTATCTCTTCACTGCCGACAGTTGGAGCGAAGATGCAGACCTACCGGACGGATTAGCGGCCCTGGCAAAAGCGCACGCCTTTACCGGCGCCGCAGGGCAGTTGGTGATCGGCGCGACTGACGCTGGCGCAATGTCCGGCGTTCTGTTCGGTCTTGGTGCGGGGACCGACGCGCTTGGCGTGGCGGCCTTATCGGCAAAGCTCAATGCTGGCGATTATCAACTTGCGAATGCGGACGATGATAATCTCGCCGTTCATGCGATCGCGTGGGTCGACGGCGCGTATCGTTTTGATCGCTATCTCAAAAAGCCAGCTGAGCCGCCGCGTTTGGTGGTTGGTGCGGATGATCGTGGTGAGGCGATTATTCGAGAAGCCGTGGCAATTGATCGGTTGCGCGATTTGGTCAACACGCCGGCTGAAGATATGGGGCCGCCGCAAATTCAAGGTACCATTAGCGATCTCGCCGAGCGCTATGGCGCGACGCTTGAGACGGTGATCGGTGACGCCTTACTCGAGCAGAACTATCCAATGGTTCACGCTGTCGGCCGCGCGGGACCGGAAGCACCGCGGATTATGGAATTGACTTGGGGCGACCCATCGCGTCCGCAATTAGCGATCGTTGGCAAAGGTGTCGCCTTTGATACAGGCGGCCTGAACCTCAAGACCGGCAATTACATGCGGCTGATGAAGAAGGATATGGGCGGCGCGGCGCATGCGATCGCGCTCGCGGAACTGGTCATGGGCGCAAACCTGCCGGTTCACCTGAAACTCTACGTGCCAGCGGTTGAGAATTCGATTGCGGGCGATGCGTTTCGGCCGGGCGATGTTCTGTCGAGCCGCAAGGGCCTCAGCGTCGAGATTGATAATACCGATGCAGAAGGGCGCCTCATTCTAGGTGACGCCCTGACGCGCGCCTGTGAAGAAGACCCGGATCTTCTCATCGACTTTGCGACTTTGACGGGTGCTGCGCGTGTGGCCCTTGGACCAGATCTCGCGCCTTATTATACAGATGATGAAACGCTCGCGTCAGAGATTGCAGGTGGGGCAGATGCGTCTGGCGATCCGGCTTGGCGGATGCCGCTTTGGGCGCCTTATAAATCGATGTTAAAAAGTCCGATTGCCGACCTAGTGAACAGTGTAGCAGGCGGCATGGCGGGATCCATCACAGCAGCGATTTTCCTGAAACAGTTTGTCGATGCAAAATCCTGGGTCCACTTGGACGTATGGGCCTGGCGTGAAGGCAAATACGGACGTCCCGCGGGCGGTGCAGCGTGCGGTCTTCGGGCCATGTGGGCGACGGTCAAAGCACGCTACAGCTAGCGCTCGTCGCTGACCACGTATCGCGGGCCGACGCCGAGGCGGTAGGCTTTGTCATCGGGATTGTAGAGGCTGCAAGCTTTCAGCGACAGGCATCCGCAGCCAATGCAGCCATCGAGACGGTCGCGCATCCGTTCCATCATCGCGATGCGCTCATCGAGTGTTTTTCGAAACGTGCGGCTGATTTTGCTCCAGTCGGCTTTGGTTGGCGTGCGCCCATCAGGCAGGCTCGCCATGACGGACTTAATCTGATCGATGGTTAGCCCCATTTGCTGCGCGATCAGGATGAAGGACAAGCGGCGTATATCCGATCCTTCAAAGCGTCTTTGATTGCCTTCATTCCGATCCGGTGTGATCAGACCTTTGCCTTCGTAAAACCGGATCGCGGAGACGGAGAGCCCTGTGCGCGCTGCTAAATCACCGATCGAAAGGCCGCGCTTCATCGCCATGAAAATAACCTCAAAAAAACCTTGACCTCAACTTAGGTTGAGGAATTACACCATATCCATCGATCAATCAAATGAAGGAGATGAACATGCAAAAAGCGATCCTAGAGCACGTCAATATGACGGTGTCGAACCCTGACAAAACAGCAGAAATGCTGGCTGAGTTATTCGGCTGGAAAGTTCGATGGAGCGGAGATTCCATTCACAATGGCCGGTCCGTTCATGTCGGAAATGAAAATGACTATGTCGCCCTGTACAGCGTCGGATCGCCGCGAGCGCTAGACGACAATGAAAACTATCGTCTCGCGGGCGCGGTCAATCATCTCGGCATTCTCGTCGATGATTTAGCGGCCGCAGAGAAACGTATCCTAGAGTACGGGATCAAAACGCACAGTCATCAAACCTATGAACCAGGCAGTCGGTTCTATTTTCATGACCATGATGGCATTGAATATGAGGTGTTGTCTTATGCTTGATGGCTTGCTCCAGTCTTACCTGGAAACATACCGGCGCGGATGGACACCGCGCTGCGAACCGCATCAACATTTTCGTGACTCGCCAAGTGGCCGAACCGCGCTAAGCTCTTGCCCAAGTAAAGAGGGTAAGACGAAACATGCTTCAGCGATCTATCTCGGTAAGCGCGCTAGCGGTTGGGCTTTCGGCCTGCGTTAATGTTGATCTTCAATCTGCCGAGGCGCCATCGGTAAAGCCTGATCTGGTTGAGGCGACGAGCGAGCCGATCATTGGCCCTGGTGACCGGATGCCATCTGGCAGAGATATTGGAACCCGGTCTGCCGTGGTCGCGCCAAATGCGGCTGCGGCGACCGCACATCCGCTGGCCACTCAGACCGCTCTGGATGTCATGAAAGATGGCGGCACAGCGATGGATGCCGCGATCGCTGCGAATGCGATGCTGGGCTTGGTTGAACCTACCGGGAATGGCATTGGTGGGGATCTCTATGCGATTGTCTGGGACCCAAAGACCAAGCAGCTCTACGGCTACAATGGTTCTGGAAAGGCGCCCATGGGTGCCACGCTCGAAGACATGCAAGCCAAAGCTGACGCCTTTATGGACGGCGAAGAAATTCCGCCTTTTGGCGCCGCGCCCGTCACAGTGCCCGGAACCATTGATGGCTGGTACGCCCTGCACGAACGGTTCGGCAAACGGGATATGGCTGACAACCTCAAGCCAGCCATCGAGTATGCCCGCAATGGTGCCCCGATCCCGGAAGTCATCGCCTTCTATTGGCAATTTGGGCCGCAGCGCTTCGCGCCAGCCGCCGAAAGCGGCATGCTGGAAGAGTATGAAAATGCAAAAGACACGTTTTTCTCGCCAACACCCGTAGAGGGCTCACTGTTCCGTAACCCAGACTTGGCCGACACGCTGACCAAGGTCGCTCTGAATGGCCGCGATGCTTTCTACAAAGGCTCTATTGCGCTTACCATGGATAGCTATTTCGAGCGGATTGGCGGCTATCTTCGCTATGAGGATTTTGCGGCCCACCAAGGCGAGTGGGTTGAACCGCTCTGCGTTGAGTACCGCGATCTCGTAAAACTCTGCGAACTTGGGCCAAACACTCAGGGCGTGGCCGCGCTCCAAATGCTGGAAATGCTGGAACGGTTTGACCTTCGCGGTATGGGGTTCGGGTCTCCGGACAGTTTGATGGCGCAAATCGAAGCGAAGCGTCTCGCCTTTGCAGACCGCGCGGCAGGGTATGCCGATCCGGCCTTTAGCGGGATCGACCCAAAGGTCTTCATTCGCCCCGGCTATAATGTTGAGCGTGGTGAAGCGATTGATATCACTCAAGCTATGGCGCCGCCCGCGCCAGGCTTTGCGGATGCTGATGCCAAGCTCGAAGAGGGCGATACGACCTATCTCACCGTCGCGGACAAGGACGGCATGATGGTGT
>JBCBGS010000065.1:0-14077 GCA_038526515.1 Pseudomonadota bacterium
CTTGAACTAACAAGTATTTGTCATAGCGCCTTATTTACATCGATGACGTGCAGGCCAAATATATCTAGATTGGAAGAATGATCCCCGACGAGTTTCAAGACTGGTTCTTTACCAACATCCATAACATCGAAGATCCGTCGAACAACCGACATTTCCCGCGTATGGCACTAGATTGGCTATTGTCTTTCATCGACGCAGAGGACTGGCGTGCGAGGCGCACTGTTCAGGCGCGCGCCCTCTATGCCGCCGCACGGAACCAGCCTCTGGATACGTCAGGTAAAGGACGGCTCTATGAAAGTGGGGATCGTATTTCCCACATTCTGTTCCAAGTCGAGGCCTATTGCGATCATCCGCACAATTATGAACCATGGTCCGGGAGCGCCATCATTCCAGTCTTCGAGGCAATTGGCCGCCGGTTGGATTCGGTCCAGGACGTCGAAGGCGTGGAAGCACGCGTCCGGCGCATGCTGACAAGCGAACGGTCGCAGCCCGACGGCGCCTTATTCGAGTTGCTGGTGTCCTCTGCCTATTGCCTGAACGGCTTTGCGGTGCGGTTCATCCCAGAGCAGAAAGGCGGGCCTCGCACCGCGGATTTCGAAGCGGTACGAGACGGGGTTGCCTATGATGTAGAATGTAAACGCATGTCCACCTCCGACTTTGTGGAAAAGGAACGGGTTCTTGCGCGTAGTCTTTGGCGGTCTGCGGCTGAGACCCTCGCACAGTTGGAGCAAAGCACAGTCTGTACAGCGACTTTCCATCAGCCGCTCAAGGATGTGCCAGAAGACTATTTTTTGGCACATATGGATGCGTGGTTGACTGATCCTGAAAAGGCTCTTGTTTGGAGCGACGACTTTGCCTCATGCGTGATCGGAACACCTGATCTGACTGAACTGAAGACCGTTCTCGAAACCGATATTCTGATGATGGGATCGTCCAGATTTCGGGAGCTGGTTCTCGGCAAGCATTATCCTCGCAGCAGTTTCATAGAAATTGCCGAACTAAAACCAGCATATATTCCTCGGTTTATAGAAGATGTTGGGATCGTTATTGGATGCCGGTATAAGAGTCTATCTGAATACTCAATGGAACGGCGAGCCAGGGATATCAGGCGGCAACTCACAAAGGCGTTTGGACAACTCCCCTCTGACCGCCCTTCTATTATCCATGTTGGCTTTGACGCGCTCGAAGAACCGGAGGTCGAGGCTGTTCGCGCAGCTAAAATTGTCGAAGCTGTCCGCACATTCAAAGCACCTGGAGTTCAACTCCAATGGGTCTTCGCCCATCACTTTGTGCCGGATAGCCCGCCAGATGCCGCTTGGATCTTCGACGAAACGGTCCAGAGTTTCTCGTTCGGTTCGGCTTCGGACCCACCGCTTGAGTCTGCGTTTGTCATGCAAACCCGTCCCGAAAACGAAAGCCCGTTTGGCCATTGGACGAAACCTTTCGACTGAAGTGCGGTATTCGATTCCAGCCACCCCAGCCTCTCTCCGCCTCAGTATCTTCACCATCAGTCAGGTGGGCGGACGGTGCGTCTGCCAGAGCGCGGTCGCCGCGCAAGGGGGCGGGGCTTTGTGATCTCTGATCGTCTTTAGGCGTCATACCTACAGCTTCCCCTTGCACGCCGCCCTCCTGCGCTCCGGCTGAGCACCTCCTCGCCGCCCACCCGACTGTCGGGAAAAGAATGCGGGCGGGGAAGGAGACTGACATGACTGACCAACTCGCAACCACTGCACCTCTTGTAGCAACCACCTCACCCGCGCGGGTCGATAGACCGCGTATCTATGTGGCCTGCCTTGCAGCTTATAATAATGGCTGTCTGCATGGGCGCTGGATTGAGGCGACCACGCCGGACGAAATCTGGGAACAAGTGCGCACCATGCTGGCCGCCTCGCCCATTCCCGAAGCCGAAGAGCACGCGATTCATGACTATGAGGGCTTCGAGGGTTGCAACATTTCCGAATATGCCAGCTTCGAGACCGTTTGCGACTTGGCCGACTTTATCGCCGAGCATGGCGAGTTAGGCGCGAAACTCTACCGTCATTTCAGCGATGACCTTGGCGAGGCCCGCGCTGCCTTCGAGGATTATGCGGGCGGGTATGGCAGCGCAGCGGAGTTTGCCGAGCAGCTGCACGAAGACACCGGCACCGAGATTCCCGAGAGCCTGCGCTACTACGTCGACTGGGAAGCGCTGGCCCGTGACATGGCGCTGAATGGCGAGATCATCGTCTTCCAGACGGGCTTTGATGAAGTCCACATTTTCTGGTCACGATAGGGAGGGCGGAACCCATGTTTCTTGTAACCGCCCTTTATGGCGATGGATGGGCCAAGAGCCACTTTGCCCCAAACGCGATTAAAGCCCTGCAATGGCATGCCGCGCTTGTCGGCGATGCATGGCAGGTCTTCATCAATCGGCTGGAGACGCCTCTTGATCTTGATGACGGGGAGGCTCGGGCATGACATTTACGGAACGCTTTTCTTACTTCGTATGTGAGGGCGATAGCATTACATGCGAGGCCGCCGGGTTCGAGATTGTCGCGCGGGTGATGCGCGACGATTGTCTCGACGCGCCCGACCAACGCCAGGACGGGTTCTGGCCCTCGCTCTATAAGGATAGCGCAGGATTTATCGGCGCTGGCCCGAACCATCGTGAGCGATTTGCAAAGGCGCAGGAACAAGCCGAAGCCATTATGCAGGCATGGCGCGATGATGAATGGTTCTATTGTGGGATCGTTCTGTCTGTCGCGCGAGAAGGTATTGTCCTTGATGACCAAGCTTCGAGCCTTTGGGGCATCGAGGCCAACTATCCGGAAAGCGACAACGCCTATTTGACCGAGGTCGCGCAAGAGCTTCTGCCCGAAGCCCTGGACGCTGGACGCGCCGCTATTCAGCGCCTTTGCCCATTGCTCACACCAGACGAGGCGCGCGCATGAGCGCGCGCCCGTCATCCCCGATCAACTCAAATCAAGGAGGCCCGATCATGGCCCAGCCCATTCTTAAATCCATTCCGCTCGACCAGCTGAAAATCTCAAAACTCAATATGCGCCACAGCCGAAAGAAGCCGGACGTGTCCGATATCCTGCCGTCCATCCGAGAGAGCGGCATTCGCCAGACTTTGCTGGTGCGTAAGGAGGGCGATCATTATGGCGTCGTTGCCGGACGGCGGCGCTATTTCGCCCTGAAAGCCCTTGAGAAAGAGACAGGCGAAACCCCGAACGTGCCTTGCGCCATCATGCGCGAGGAAGACGCCGCCAGCGCGATTGCCGCTTCCGTCATCGAGAATGTCGGTCGTCTGCCAGCCTCGGAAATGGAACAATATACCGCCTTCAAAAACTTGCATGAAGAAGGCCGCGCAATCGATGACATCGCCGCGTTCTTTGGCGTCACTGAATTACTGGTGCGCCGCGTTCTGGCGCTGGCATCCCTCGCCGAACCTATCCGCAAACTCTATGCCGCCGACGAGATCGACCGCGAAACCATCCGCGCTTTGACACTGGCCACGGACGAGCAGCAGGCCGAATGGCTGCGGCTTTATGAGAGCGAAGACGAGCGCGCGCCTTTGCGGCGAAACTGCAAGGCATGGATCACGGGCGGGGCGGTCATTACAACCGAAAAGGCGCTGTTTGATCTTGTAGATTATGAAGGCCAGATCACCGCAGACTTATTTGGCGAACATGGCGTCTTTGCGGATGGTGACACGTTCTGGAAAGCGCAATCGGCAGCCGTCGCACAGAAGGTTGAAGCCTGTATTGCTGACGGCTGGAAGGATGTCGTCTGCCTTGAGCGCGGACAGTATTTTCATCGCTGGGACCATGTCACCAAGACAAAGAAACAAGGCGGAAAGGTCTATGTCGAGTGTCGCCATGATGGCACTGTCAGTTTCTATGAAGGCTATATCAGTCAGGCCGAGGCGCGGCGGCGCGATAAAGAAATCTCCACTTCCGGCAAGACCGAGGCCGCCCCCGTCAAACCGGAAATGTCCGGCCCGCTGGCCGAATATCTCCTGTTGCACCGCCATGGCGCGGCCCGCGCCAGCCTGCTTGCCCAGCCTGCCATTGCGCTGCGCCTGATGGTGGCCCATGCGATGACAGGCAGCGCCCTCTGGGACGTGCGCGCCCATGAATGCCGCTCGCGCAAGGAAGCCACGCGGGACTCGATAGAGGTTTCGAAAGCAGGGGCCGAAGTGAACGCCGCGCGGGAGAGGATCGCCAGCCTGTTCAGCGCGCTTGGGGTCAATGGCGAGATGCGTCGCAATGGCGATGGCTGTCGTTTATGCGAAGTCTTTGCGGCCTTGCTCGCTATGTCTGACGAGGAAGTCGGTGAGGTTCTGGCCTATGCGATGGCTGAAACGCTGGAAGCGGGCGGCCCTGCGGTTGAGGCGGTGCTGCATGTCTGTGGCACGGACTTGTCTGCCTACTGGAAGCCGGAACCGGCTTTCTTTGACCTGACCCGCGACAAGCGGGCGATCAATGCGATGGTCGCAGATATTGGCACCAAATCGCTAGCGGAAAGCTGCGTCACTGATCCCGCTAAAACCCAGAAGATCATCATCGGTAATCGGATCATTGGCGAGGGCTGCGCCCCAAGTCCCCAGTGGCGTCCGGGCTGGATGCAGGTGCCGCCATCGCGCCTTGTCAAAGGTGCGGGGTCTGCGCCTGTTGATGCGTGGAACCGGATCAGGGCTCTCTTTGAGACGGGCGAGACAGAAGCCAGTCCCGAAGATGTCGATATGCAGCAGGACGCCGCCTGACGATTATGTCTCCCGTCAGAGCGATGCAGGAAGGCCGTCCGGTGCTGGTCATCGGGCGGTCTTTCGCTTGTTATGTAGTGATGGGTTCAGGCAAAGTTCCTCATAAATTGATGCCGAAGAATTGACCGTCTGCGGGGTCGCTTTGTATTCGAGGGCCAAGCCAGTGTCGCTCTTTTCTGATGTCTCCTTGTCAAAGGAAGAACCCGTGTTCCCGTCTCTTGCCGTGTGACCTGGACGAGGCTTGACGGGCCTGAAACCGGCCCAGCGAAGAATTTTCCTCTGCGCTTTGCGCATTCACCGCGAGACAAAATTCTACGCTGGGTCGGTGCTCCACGGTGTTTCGCCCACAAGCGGTTCAGGCCCGTCCTGCCTCGCCCCTTCGGTCCGGCGTCGACGGGGACAAGAGGTCCCCCAAGACACACGGAAACGAAAAGGAGAACACCATGGCCAATGCACTCGGATATGTCAGCGAAACAAAGACCGGTTTCGAAGGCGCTCTTGCAATGATGAACCTCGCTGCTGCCATCCGCATCGAGAAGAATACGGAAAAGACCGTCGAAACCCAGCCCGACTACCGCATCTATGCTGGTGAAACCTCGACCGAAATCGGCGGGGGCTGGATGCGCAAAGCCAAAGCCTCGGGACGCGAATATGTCTCGATCACCCTTGCAGACCCGCAGATCGGCCCGCGCAAGATCTATGCAAATCTCGCCCCCGTGAAAGGCAAGAAAGGCCGCCACGTGATCCTCTGGAACCCTCGGGACTAGGGGCTAACAACCCGCCAAATAAGCCGCTCCGAAGTTCATCTTCGGGGCGGTTTTACATTGAAAAGTCTTGGTTAATAAGCAGGGTGAAAATCAACGTCTTGCTTATTGCGGCTATGACTGGCGGCTGTTTCCGGCATTTTTTGACATCTCGACACGATGACGAAAGGAGCCAAAATTATGTCACGATCCTCGAAGAAATCCATCCGAAGTGATGAGCTGCCCGAACTCTTATCAGCCTCTGAGGCGGCAGACTTTCTAAGTCTCTCCCCCATCACATTGTCACATTATCGCTGTCAGGGACGCGGTCCGATCTATCGCAAACATGGCTGGCGTATCTTTTATGCCAAGCCCGATCTTATCGACTGGTCCAATGGGCAGCGCTGGTCCTCCACCGGCGACCCGATCCGCTAGTGTTATGCGCTATTGGATAGCAATACTGACACTGGCTGGCCTTGGTCTGATGGTGCTTGCCAGTTTTTATAGACCCCAGGATCGGTTGATCTGGAACCGGACAGAGAGTGCACCAGTAGGGATTTACTGGCTGAACGACGACCCATTCACCCCCGGCAGATGGGTTGTCGTTTCAGCCAGGAGCGATGATTCGCAATGGGCTCAGGCCCATGGATTTGTTGGCAGGGATTGGCCACTTCTGAAACAAATTGCTGCGGTATCTGGTGATGAAATCTGCAGGATCGATGGCGAGATTTTGATTAATGGCCATGTCGTCGGAGAGGCAAAAGAGATCGACTCACAAGGCCGATTTTTGCCGGTTTGGACAGGGTGTCGGGTACTATCTGAGGCCGAAGTCTTCCTGATGAATTCCCATCCTGATTCACTTGATGGACGCTACTTCGGAGCGACGGATATTAGTGATCTGGATGGCGTCGCCGCGCTGGTCTGGGAATACTGATCATGTGGTGCCCGGCATATGACGGCAAGACGCGGCAAGTCGCGGCGAAAGGCGGCATGGGATTAGACAGCGAACCCGACAGGGCAAGATTAAAGCTCATGCACCAAGAGGCGCATAAGTCATTGTCTGCACATCTCTTTTTTGGCACCTTATGCCGCGAAATGTGGTGCACACATTTGATCGGAATTACTGAATTCATTGCGTTTTTCTGGTGCATGACGGCGCGATTGTCTCATGGTGGATGATTATGATTTCACGCCGCGCCTTGGCAAACTTCGTGACACGGGTACGGGCTCATCAAAGCGTTTCCGGTCCAGAGTTTACAAGGCCACAAAAGGCTTTGCCACGCAGCAAGGCAAATCGAAATTTACGGGAGCCAGATATGGCAGAGGTGGCGCGTCAGCAATGCACGCGCATGAACGCGCGCAGCGGCTGTCACAAATGCGTATGCGCCGCGTTGTCGTCAAAGTTCACATCGCGCGCGCAAATGGTGGCATCGGTATCAGGGCTTATGGTCGCCATCTTGATTATATCCAGAGGGACGGCGTTGATAGAGGTGGTGAAGGTGGTGAGCTCTATAGCCGCGACGGCGAAATAAGTGATGGGCGTAGCTTTATCGAGCGCAGCCGTGACGACCGGCATCAGTTCCGCATTATTGTGTCACCCGAAGATGCCCACGCGTTGTCAGATATGACAGTCTTTACGCGGACGCTCATGAGCCAGATGGAACGCGACCTTGGCACGCGGCTCGACTGGGTGGCTGTTGATCATCATAATACGGGTCATTCGCACACGCATATCGTTGTCAGAGGCAAGGATGCGCAAGGCGCGGATCTAGTCATCGCGCGGGACTATCTCACAAAAGGCCTGCGGGCGCGGGCAGAGGAGGGACTCACACAGGAGTTGGGGCCGCGCCGCGATGTTGAGATTGCCGAGGCCAGATATCGCGAAGTGTCTCAGGACCGGTTCACCAGCCTTGATCGTGAGTTGGCCAAGCTCTCAGTCGAAGGGCATGTAGAGTTGCCAGCGAGGGCAGGGTCTGGCGGTCGCTTCATGCGCAGCCTCTATCAGCAGCGATTGTCGTATCTTGAAACCCTGCATTTGGCGCAGCCGAGCGGGACGGGCCGATGGCGATTGAAAGAGGGCTGGGACCGGGCCTTACAAGCCATGGGACGGCGCGGCGATATTGTGCGGGGTCTGGCGGCAGGACTGGAACCAGGTGAGACATCGACGGGGATACGGTTGTTTGAAGAAAGGCCCTCGGATACGAAACCGTTGACAGGTGTTGTGCTTTCGCAAGGTCCTGATGATGAATTACGCGATACGCGGTTTTTGCTGGTGGAGGATGTGGATGGCGCACGCTGGGCGGTTTCTGCCCGCGGCATTGAGCCGGGTGGTCTGCCTCCGCGCGGAGCAGTGATTGAGGTGTCCGCTGCGCCGAAACAGGCGCGGGCTTCTGACCGAGTGATTGCAGACATTGCTGCGCGCAATGGCGGGTATTATTCAGATGACTTACATGCTGCTTCCGACCCGTCCGCTTCGCGTAATTTCCGGGAGGCGCACAAGCGGCGACTGGAAGCCCTGCGCCGTGCGGGGCTGACCCGGCGCAGGGCTGATGGGGTCTGGGAGATTGGCGAAGGCTATTTGCAGCGGGCAGCAGACTTTGAAGCATCCAGAGGCGGCGGTGTGAAAATACAGGTGCGATCCTGGATGGCACTTGAAACGCAGATTGAAGCGCGTGCCGAGACGTGGCTGGATAGCACAAAGGCCCTTGAAAATGAGCGGATCGAGGGACGCATTGGTAAGGCGCGTGCGGCGCGTCTGGTCTTCTTGAAGCGCCAAGGGTTTGAAATAGAGGATGGCGCGTTGTCGAAAGAGGCGCGTCTTCAGTTGGGCAGGGAAGAGCTACGGCGTGCTGGTCAGACTGAAGCTCGTAAGTCTGGGCGGGAACAGTTTACATTGGCCTCCGGCGAGACGTTCGAGGGGCGGTTCGAACGCACCGTTGATATGGCACACGGGCGTATGGCGATCATTGGCAAACAGAAGGCGTTCGCAATGGTGCCATGGCGGCCGGCTCTTGAGCGCCATCGCGGTGCATCACTAGTGATTGAGCAGCGCGCGAAAGGATTATCTTGGAGTTTTCCGGGGCCACGGCAGAGAGGGATAGGGCGGTGAAAGCAGTAAGGACTCAAAATTGAGCGGATCGGCAGAGTGTTGCGCGTTTTCGTTTCATCATGAACGACTTAGTGAATTTTAGCTTGTTCCTAAAAACCCGACATAAGAAAACCGCCATTTGATCTCAAAACCGGACTATCTGCGTAGGATCGTTTTCAGTTCTGAGCTTAGCGATCTTACGCGCCACCGAAGGAAATCAGCTCCTCCTAAATCCACTTGTATTTCCTTCAGGCTCTCGAGGGCGTTTCCTGCAAATGCTTGCAAGGGTTTTTGCCGATCTTCTAGTTTCTGTCGTTGCGCACTAATCTCATTAATCTCGTCGCCTTTTCTTATACGCAGCGACAATGTGGACATCGCGCCAATAAGAGCCGAAAAGCTAAGGTATCCTCTAAGCGTCTCGGCAGTCGTTTGACGAGTGTGAATAGGTCGCCTGATAATCCAGTTGGTGTCAAAGATTGTAGAAAGCCGCCTCGGTTTTCGATTTAAAACGCGTTGAAATTTACTCAGTTAGGTTTTGACGAACCATTTGAATCGCCGACGAGGCTGCCTCTATTTGCTTTTTCGATAGCCCGTCAAAAGCTGTATCCGCGACGTTCTCTGCAAGGCGCGCTATTTCTTCTGACCGCTCCAACGCAAAGCGTGTTGGCACGACACGCCAGATGCGACGGTCTTGGGGGTCGGCTTCACGTGAGACATACCCCGATTTTTCCAATTGATCGATGAGCGAGCCAACAGATGGACGAGCAACTTCTAGCGCTTCGGCGAGTTCTGTCTGAGAGGGCGCTTCCAGTCTGAGGACGTAGATCAGGGCATGCCATTGCGAGCGCGTCAGTCCAAGCCGCTCCATCTCTTCGTCAAAAGCTGCTCGCAGCAAGCGTGTAACTTCTGCGAGTAAGAAGCTCAGATTTACTCTGTCATCAGAGCCCATCCGCTCTGCAAAGCTTTTGTCGGTCAGTGAGGAGGTCAAAATATCATTCCGATTTACTTTAATTGTAAGCTACATTACAGTTAGGTGCATTACAACAAATTTTGTGAAAGTTCACGTCGATGAAGCATGATGGTTTAGAGCAAAAAATCCAAGTCAATGGACTGACCCTTACATATACTGCATTCGGGCATGACAGTTCACCAAGAGTGATCTTTGCGCATGGTGGGGGACAAACCCGCTATGCCTGGAAGGGCGCAGCCAGGTCCCTTGGTCAGCAAGGCTTTAACGCGATTGCCCTGGACCTTCGCGGGCACGGCGACAGCGATTGGGCTGAAGATGGCGACTATACGCTTGAAGCTTTTGGTCGCGATCTGGTGGCTATTGCAGATCAGTTAGGGGTCGGGCGAGGTAAACCTCATATAGTTGGGGCTTCACTCGGCGGACTCGGCGCGATTGTTGGGGCTGGCCTAATAAAACCCGGAGCATTTGCGTCCGTCACACTGGTTGACATTACGCCGAACATGGAAGCTGCTGGGGTCGCAAAAGTTGTTGGCTTCATGGCTGAGCACAGCTCAGAAGGCTTTGCGACACTTGAAGATGCTGCAGACGTCATTGCGCAGTATATGCCGCACAGGCCGCGCCCCAAAGACCTTGAAGGCTTACGGAAGAACCTCAAGCAAGGCGCAGACAAACGCTGGCGCTGGCATTGGGACCCGGCCTTTATTCAGGGGGTGATGAAGCGCTCAGCGGTCGATAAGGCGAGTGATCTTGAGCACGCCGTACGGAACATTGATGTCCCCATTCACCTGGTGCGCGGACGGATGAGTGAACTTGTCTCGGAGGACTCGGTCAAAGCCTTCAAGGCTTTGGTGCCTCACGCTCACTACACAGATGTCGCTGGCGCCCGTCATATGGTGGCAGGTGATAGCAATGATGTGTTCACGGAGGCCGTCAGCGATTTTCTGCGCCAGCACTCAGAAGGAGTTGAAGCATGAGTAACAAGGTTCCCGATGTCGCTTTCATGCAAAAAGCATTGGTTGCAGCTCCATTTCACCAGTGGCTCGGACTTAGCGTTATCGAAACTGGAGCAGATGAGATCAAACTCTTAATGCCGTGGCGCGATGAGGTTGTGTCCAATCCGAAATCACAATCAGCTCATGGCGGCGTACTGGCAGCGCTTATAGATTTGACGGGCTTCTATGCACTCATTGCAACTGGAAACATGCCGCTTGCGACGGCGGATTTGCGGGTCGACTATCACCAACCTGCAACCCCCGGGCCTTTGACCATTGTTGGGCGGGTGGTTCGTCATGGAACCACACTGTCCGTCGCAGAGGCTAATGTGCTGAGCGAGGCAGGTGAACTGCTCGCGAGCGGCAGAGGTGCCTATCGTATGTCGAGGCCATCATCGTGACCCATATTCTCCGATGCCTAGCGCTGATCGCGCCCGTGTTGCTTGCGGCTTGCTCGAGTGAGCCGCCACTACCGGAACCAGCTACCATTTCTGACGAACTGACACCCGTTATTGCCGCCCCCATCAAGGTTCAAACGGTCATCGTTGAAAGCGTCGATCTTGCTGATCCGCTTATTGCGTCAGGAACCATTGCCGCCAAACAGACGAGCAATATTGGTGTGCTCGCCGGAGGCGTCGTCGAGAAAATATATGTCAAAGTTGGCGACCGCGTTAAAAAGGGTCAGGCCCTTTTTCAAACAAGGCGTGTCGATTATGAGCAGCAGCTATCAGAGGCAGAGGCTCAGCTTTCTATTGCGCTTGCGGAGCAGGCAAATGCTGAGAACGCCTTAAAACGCACATCGGCTCTGCTCGATAAGGGACACGTGTCGCAGGCTGTATTTGATGATGTTCAGGCAACGCTTCAGGTCGCAAAATCGCAGGCCGCGCTACGGCGCACACAAGTTGATGCTGCAAAACAAAAACTCGACGACACAACCGTTCGTTCCCCCTTTAACGGGGCGGTGACAGCCCGCTATATTGATGAGGGTGTCTTCATGGCCAACAGCTTTTCCGGGATGGGCAATTCGGCAGTCGTTCAAATTCAAGAATGCGAGATCGCGGCGGGTATTTTGTTCGCTCCTGAATCTGAAGTTGCTCGCTTGCACTTGGGATTGACGGGTAGCCTCTATGTTGATGGCCGCGATGAGCCCATCCGTTCCGAGATTATTATACTGAATGACCGCGTTGATCCAAAGGCGAGAACCGTTGAGTTCAGAATGGCTTTCCTGAATGAAGGATGCGCCGTGCGCGCAGGCCAATCGGTGCGCGCTGAGGTGGACGTCGACCCGCGTCCAGCGCTTGTTTTACCTCGGGCGGCGCTACAGGGGACCAGTTCGTCACCTTATGTTTTTGTAGTTGATGGAGATCGCGCGCGCCGCACGACGGTTACGGTTCAGGATATTGATGCCGTCCAGGTAGAAGTCCTGTCTGGCCTCAGCGCTGCCGATAGGGTCATCACTGGACCATTAGACAAAATAAGTGATGGCACTCAGGTGGAGGCCAATGCCTCATGATGGGGATCGTAAATACCTCCATCCGTCGTCCTGTCTTCGCCGTCATGCTCATCGCTGCATTGGTTGGGCTTGGATGGATTTCAGTTGGCCGTCTCGGTGTCGATCTCTTTCCGAATGTAGAATTTCCCTATGTGTCCGTAACAACAACGCTGGAAGGGGCTTCGCCTGAAACGATTGAATCTGAAGTCACAGATATTATCGAAGAAAACGTCAACACGATTGACGGGATCGAAAGCCTGCAATCGTTCAGCACCGAAGGTGTGTCGAGTGTTCTGATTGAATTCTCTTTAACGACCGACGTTAATGTCAAAGTTCAGGATGTTCGCGATAAAGTTCAGCTCGCACTGGCCGATCTGCCGAGCGATGTTGACCCGCCTATTGTTGATAAAGTTGATCCGGATGCCGCGCCCATCATATCGGTGATGATTGCCGGTGATATTCCCATTCGGGAAATAACCGCTTTCGCTGATGATATCGCCAAGGAAGAGCTTCAGCGCATTAAGGGCGTGGGCTCGGTGTCAATAGTCGGCGGGCGCGACCGGGCTATCCGCGTCTGGCTTGAAAACGACCGTATGCGCTCGTTTGGGGTTACGGCAGATGATGTTCGCATGGCCATCCAAAGTGAACACGCTGAGCTACCCGGCGGCAGGCTAGAAGTTGCAGGTGGCACACGTGAGTTCGGCGTCAAAACATTAGCCGAGGCAACGACGCCTGCAGGCTTTGCTGATCTTCCCGTCGCCTACCGTGAAAACGGTGTCACCATTCATGTCGGCGATGTCGCACGAGTGGAGGATGGGCTGGAGGATGAACGCTCTGCCGCCTTCCTCAACGGGCGGCGCGGCGTATCGCTCGATATACGCAAACAATCAGGCCGTAACACAGTTGAAGTATCGCGGGCTGTCAAAGCGGCAGCCGAGCGATTGCGAAGCGTCGCTCCGGATGGTGTAGAGATTGTCGTTACACGGGATGTCTCGAAATTTGTAGAAAGCTCGATCAAGGATGTCGGCCACGATTTACAAATCGCTATTGGGCTGGTCATCGCGGTAACATTTATTTTCCTTCTGAATTTTCGCGCGACCATGATTGTTGCCATCGCAATTCCCACCTCTTTGGTCGCAACCTTCTTTGGCTTCTATCTGATGGGATTCACGATCAACGTCCTGACCCTTCTGGCGTTGACCGTCGCGATTGGTCTTTTGGTCGATGACGCCATCGTCGTCATTGAGGCAATTACAACCGAGCTTGAAGACGGAAAGCCGCCCATGCAGGCTGCTTACGATGGCACGAAAAAGGTTGGACTGGCGGTCTTTGCAGGCACGGCTGCAACGCTCGCAGTCTTTGTCCCCATCGCCTTCATGGGCGGCATCGTGGGGCGCTTTTTCTTCCAATATGGCTTGGCGATCGTCTTCTCCGTTTCGATCTCATTGATTGTCGCCCTAACACTTACCCCGATGCTGGCATCTCGCCTGCTCAAGCATGGCAAGACTGCATTTGTGCTCCGGCCCATCGAGTCGTTCTGGGACAGCGTTGATAAGGGGTACGGTTTCATCGTCTCATGGGCTGTGAAGCTGCGATACCTTGTTCTTATATTGGCGGCTGGGTCGGTTATCGTCGGCGGTTGGTATGCGGCCCGCGTTCCATCTGGCTTCACATCAAAGGCTGATCGAAGCGAGTTTCAGGGAACAATCGAGCTACCTCTTGGAATTGGCATTACAGCGTCCAGTGATATTGCAAATGATGTGGCGGTCGCGCTGCTGAATGTTGAACATATCGAAGATGTTTTCATGACGATTGGCGCTGGGGCGCAGAGCGACACGAATGTCTTGTCGCTTTATGCCTCACTCACCCCAAAAGCTGATCGCACAAAATCTCAATTCGTCATTATGGATGAAGCCCGCGCTGCGATTGCTTCGGCTGCGCCGACTGCAGTCAAAACCTCGGTGCTGGAAGTTCCGTGGGTGAGTGGTACGGGCTCTGGTGGAACAGATATTGATCTCATCCTGAAAGGCCCAGACCTAGACGAG
>JBCBGS010000066.1:0-14057 GCA_038526515.1 Pseudomonadota bacterium
CGGGTTCCCTTATCGTTTTCGCCTGCTAAAGCTGATAATTCTGTCATAAGAGCGGTATAAACCGACGATAGGGCAGCGGATCGCCAGAGGCGACGCCATGAATAAAATTGACAGTACCGGGATAAGCGGGGCGGTCATCTGGGCTGACCGTGATGCGTGCTTCTGAATCAATGATCGGCTCTTGGCTGCATGCCACCAGGCCTAAAATACTACCGCTCGCCCCTAGAAGCCCGCGCCGGGTCAATTTTCCCATAGTTCCGTCTCTCTTCTTGCGGCTGCAATTGCGATTGCAGCATGACCTTTGCCCTATCGTCGGTTTATACCGCTCTTATGACAGAATTATCAGCTTTAGCAGGCGAAAACGATAAGGGAACCCGGCTGGATCGTTTCCTGAGCGAGCAGTTCGAGGCACTTTCGAGATCACGCGCTAAAACGCTGATCAAGGAAGGGCATGTCCGACAGCGTCGCGGCGGCGACGATAGCGTTCAAAACGACCCGAAAACACCGACCATTCCGGGCGTTGAGTATACGGTTCTTATGCCGGACCCCGTGCCGGCGGTTCCCGAGCCAGAGGACATTCCGCTTGATGTGCTGTTTGAAGATGAGCACCTGATCCTCATCAATAAAGCCTCTGGAATGGCGGTGCACCCAGCGCCTGGCACCTGGCAGGGGACATTGGTCAATGCTCTGCTTCATCATTGCAAAGGCCAATTGCCAGGCATTGGAGGGGTCGAACGCCCTGGCATTGTCCATCGCATCGACAAAGAAACGACGGGCGTTTTGGTGGTCGCAAAAACAGAAGCCGCACATAAGGGCCTCTCAGACCTGTTTGCCAAACATGATATTGATCGGACGTATCTTGCGCTCACTCGCGGACGCCCGCGTCCATCTGCAGGAACCATCATGGGAGATATTGCGCGAAGCCCCCGCGATCGAAAGAAGATGGCAGTCGTGCCTGATGGCGACGGCCGACACGCCGTGACCCACTATAAGACACTCGAGTCATTTGGTGAGATTAGCAAAAGCGAGGCACTCCCTGCCGCCGCTTTGATTGAATGCAAACTGGAAACAGGGCGAACCCATCAGATCCGGGTGCATCTGGCACATCTCGGGTACTCTCTTATTGGTGATCCAGTGTACGGCCGTCATCGCGGCATCAAAGCCTATGGCAGCGGGCCTGACTTTGATGCGGCCACGAGCCTCGCGCGCAAGCTAACCCGCCAAGCGCTTCATGCAGCAAGTCTTGGGTTCAAGCATCCGGTCACGGGGGAGCATGTGTTTGTGGAAACGCCGCTACCAGATGATTTGGCGACGCTGCATCGTGCGCTTAAGCGTCTCTAGTCGCGCACCATTTTAGGCGGGGCGCCGTTAGACTTGGTCGCTAAGAATTTCACGAAACTCTCAGACAGGCGTTTCACATCCCCGCGCAGGCGGCCATATTTGCCACGAAGCGTGTCATAGCTATCGAGGTCGGCGCGATCCATGGCGTTCAAGGCCTGTACAGATTCCGGAATGGTCGGTCCAAAAGTCCGATCTTTGAGATAGATCTCTTTTAACTCTGTCTCCGCTGTGCGCGCATACTTCGTATTGCGGAACCGAGTGATGACGACAAAATTGTTCGAAGCCAAATGCGGCGTCACGTTTCCTATGATCCAATCAGAGAACTGTTTGGTGCCCCAAATCGAAACAGAGTCGGCGAGTGTTGGCGTTACATACTGGTTGGCGATTGAGAGGCCTGCGCGCGCCAATGGCGACAGATAAGGCGGCGTGTCGATTAAAATCACATCGTATAGATTCGCCAGCGGCTCGAGCGCCTTTTCCATGTGCCCAGCGAGATAGCTGGCCAAGCGACTCGGCGCCATGCCTTTCGTGTAGAGCTTTTCTTCCAGCTCCATCTCAGTCAGACGAAGTTGTGTGTGGGCGGGAAGAATTGAGACCCATCCCATACGCTCGTCACGTTCCTCAGCCCGGCGTAATTCTTCTAGAGTTACGGCATTGGGCAAGATCAGGTTTGCGATGTTTGGGGGTTCATTCTCTGCAAACTGCTTAATCAGGTGATGAACACCTTTACCTTGTTCGAAGGCCATTTGCAGGCCCCGATCGGTGAGCAGCATTTGGCTCGAATTGGCTTGTGGATCGAGATCCACGACGAGCACGTCCGCACCATAATAATACGCGAGCCCATCCGCCAGCATGAGCGTCGTCGTTGATTTCCCTACGCCGCCTTTAAGATTGGCGATCGCCGCAATTGTTGCAGACATATTGTCCCTCTCCGTCATACCTATTTTGGCATAGAAGCCGCGCGCCCGGAAGGGTTGTTAGCGAGTCGTCTTTGAAACAGATGTGCAATCTTGGGAATAAGACGGGGATCTGCCTGCCAGGGATTAGGGCTCTCTTGCACGATCTGCTCGCAACTCACGGGTCACTGCGTTAAAATTCCCCTTTCAGGCGAACGTGTTTGCAATCGCAGCAAAATCGGTATCATTATTAACAATTAGTGAAGTATCCTTTCCGGGAAAGATCACAAGGGGACGCGCCCAGGCACATTCTGCGATGTGTTTGGCAAGGTTCTTGCTCAATGGTTACCGAGCTATGAACAAACCCCTTTGGTGTGGGTGAGTGTGGGACGAAAAATGGGTTATCAACCTTATACTAGAGAATTGCGCGACATAGAATATGTTGCAACGCAGCAAAAAGCGGCTAATCGCAGGCGCTATTTTCGGTTGAAGCGAGTGACAGATGTTGTGATTGCTTCGGTGGCAATCATCTTCCTTTTACCGGTACTTTTGCCGCTCGCGATCGCTATCAGATTGAGCGATGGCGGTCCGGCCTTATTTAAGCATAAACGCATCGGTCGAAATGGCGAGGCGTTTGAATGCTTCAAGTTCCGCTCCATGGTCACCGATTCGCAAGCTCGCCTAGAGCGCCTTTTGGAAAGCGACGCAGCTGCTCGAGCAGAATGGAAAGCAACCCAAAAACTGACCAATGATCCTCGCATCACGGCTTTGGGCGCGTTTCTTCGAAAATCCTCGCTCGATGAATTGCCACAACTTCTCAATGTCCTGAAAGGCGAGATGTCTATTGTCGGGCCGCGCCCGATCACGGAGAGCGAAGTCGAGAGATATGGCGACGATTTCGACAAATATAAGAGCGTTCGCCCTGGCTTGACAGGACTTTGGCAGGTGAGCGGCAGAAGCGGTACGACCTATGCGCGCCGCGTTGCGCTCGACGTCGAGTATGTGCGTAATGGATCTTATGTTGGCGATATCAAAATCATGTTCCAGACTGTTCCCGCTGTACTAATGTCAGACGGAGCGAAGTAGACTTAGGTCTGTTTCATTTTGCGGTTTAAGATCTGATCAATAAAGCTTAATTATGATCTTTCTCGAACGCTGCTATATCAATAGCGGGATATCGAGAGGGTTGCATGAACTATATAGCGGGCGAAAACGAAGCCCGGGCGGGTTCGATCGACTTTCGAGCCACGAGCGGCTCAAAGCAAAAAGACGCTGCGCATTCCGCTAAACGCGAGAAATGGCCGCTTTGGTGGACTGTTCTTGGCGTGACTGTCTTTTGTGGAATCGTTTGGAGCGCGATCTTTCAACTCTTGTTCCTCTAAAGCCCCCGCGTGGCATGAACACTGCATAATTTCCTGACGAGACTCACGTTCGAGCCGGGCACCTGGTCCCAGCTGTACGTCAGCACCAGGGAATTACTGCGCTATGAAATTCTACAACCTGCAAGCCCTGAGAGCGATTGCGGCTCTCCTTGTTGTTTTGGTCCACATGAAAGACGCGGAGCAAAAGCTTGGAGGTGCCACGATCCTCGGAGACTGGACGGCATTTGGTGTCGTCGGTGTTGACCTGTTCTTTGTGCTCTCTGGTTTTGTTATGGTGTTCACCACAGAATCGAAAGCTGGAGGAGCGTCTGATTCCTTGAGCTTCTTCTATTCTAGGGTCACTCGAATCTACCCCATCTGGTGGCTCACGCTTACCGCTTTGGTGATCTTCTGGATGGTGAAGCCAGACTTGGTTTACTCCGGCAGTTATACCGATCCGAACTTCGTGAAGGATTACCTTCTCATCATTGGCGATCAGGCGCCATTATTGGCAGTTGGCTGGACGCTCATTCACGAGATGTACTTCTATTTCGTCTTCATGCTTATTCTGTTGCTGCCTTATGGTCCGCGTTTCAGGCTCTATTGTATCCTGGCTTGGGCTGGTCTTGTTATGCTTGGCAGCGCAGTTCTTGCGCCCAAAGAGCCGAACATCGTCAGCTTGGCATTTAACCCGCTAACGCTTGAGTTTATAATTGGAGCGCTGATTGCCTATGCCTGGCGTTTTACTCAGGGCCGGTTTGGTTGGTCCGCCTTGTCGATCGGTCTGATCTGGGGCGCGCTTTCCTGCTACGCATATGTTTTAGCTCCGATCGACGAGCAGGTTTCCATCGTGGGTCACGCGGATGAAGCGATCAGAGTTCTTTTGTTCGGCGCGCCGTGTGGTTTGATTGTGTATGGCGCCGTTGCTGTCGAAGCGCGAAAATCGGTTTCGGCAAACAATCCCTTAGTCGCGATTGGTGATTGGTCATACTCGCTTTATTTGACGCATATGCTGACCTTAAATGCAGGCGCGATCTTGTTGCGAAAATTCTCGAGTGAGAATCTTTACGACAATTTCCTCATACTCCTAATTTTGGTTGCAGTTTGCATCATCGTTTCGGCGATTTGCTACAAGTTCTTCGAACAGCCGACGACACGGCTATTCAAAAAATTGTACACACGGTTTAGGTTGGAGAACGATTTTCGTATTCTTCAGTCCTATCGATAAATCGAGTTTGGTTGGTAAGTGATGCAGAACGAAGGCACTATTGCGCGCGTCTATTCGAGCCGCGCCGGCGGGACACTCTTCGAGCAGTCACTGTTTGTGATCTGGTTCCTGGTGATCGGTCTGCCGATCGATGCGATTACGCCGCTCAGATATCTGTTTATCTTATACTTCTTCTCGTTCTTTTTGCTGGATTCGCGGAACGTGTTTTCAAGCTTAGCTCGATCCTGGTGGCTCCTGCCATTTGCGATGGTAGCATTGCTCTCTTTTTACTGGTCACCCTACGCCTCTGCGGCGTTGCGATCAGCGGTCCTAATGTGCATCTCCAGTCTGATCATTATCATTTCAGCAGCGAGATTCACGCCGCGCCAGATCATTAGGTGCGTGTTTATTTCAAGTATCGTTTTGGGATTGTATATCGCTGTTTACCCAGTGCCGATTACGGATGGGGGCCCATGGGGAAGTAAGAACTTTGCAGCCTTGCATATGCTTACGGCTTTTATCGTGAGCTTCGTCACCGCTTTGGACCGAGGTGAAACAAAACAACTGAGAATGCTGGGGGCGCTGTTCACCCCGTTCTTTGCTTTTCTCGTCATCAGCGCTCAATCAACCACGGCGCTCTTCATGCTGTTTGCGAGCTTTATGATGATTGGCGGTCTGCGGGTGTTCTTCCTGGATGTACGCGCCGTACGAAACTTGTTTGGATTCTTGCTGGTCTTCGCGTTCGCGCTGGGACTAGCAATCATTTATGCGATGCTGGTTTTTGTCGACCAGCAGGTAATCGACTCTTTCCTTGGCGCATTCGGTAAGGACTCAAGTTTCACGGGACGCACCAGTTTGTGGGACGAGGCTGAGAACCAGATCAGCATGCGGCCATGGCTCGGCGTCGGTCTTGAGGGGTTTTGGCAGTACGACGTAGGTGCAGCCCAAACGCTAAATGAGAATGATCACAAAGCGTTTGGGACCAATTTGACGTTCCACAACGTCCATTTGGAGGTCATGGTACACACGGGTTATGTCGGATATAGCATGTTCTTCTTGGCCATTTTTGCTGTGATTATCTTCAATTTGAAGCGCCTTTTCAGTAAACCGGACATGCAGGTGATCGGGTTCTGCACAGTGATTGTGATTGGCTTGATTTCTTCCTTTGTTGAATCGTCATTATGGGCGCCGTTTAACATCCAGGCCTTCTTATTCTTCGTTGGCGGTGCAGCTTATGCCCAGCGACCAAGCCGTAAACTGATCGGTCACCTTGTTATCGACAATCGCGACGAACAGGCTGTTCAAGTTTAAGAAACCCTTCAATCGATATCTCATCCGACTTGCTGAACGCGTGGAAACGAAATGCAATATCTGACAGGCGACAGAGCAATCGATGCGTTGAAAAAATGTATCAATGAACGCGATCCAGACCGCCGATACTTCATCGATTTTGACTTCACGCTTTTGCTTGCCAGTTCGACGGATGAGTATTTGCAGTCTGCGAGGCCGAGCTTCATGTTTAGGCCTTTCCTAAAATTGCTCGGACTTGTTCGACCTTGGGTTTTTCGAGGTCGGAATGGCGTCTTCTTGTACCGGGACGCCACGCGGCTCAACGTCATGCATAAACTACGACCGGCGCTTTCTTCTGATTTTGAAGGGATTGCGCGTGAGCGGTTCGCTCTGAAAAGAAATGACAAGCTCCTTCAAATGCTAGAACCGGTCGACCCCCGCAAAATTACGATTGTCTCATTTGGCCTAAAAGAAGCAATCCGGGCGATGTTAGAAGGCAGCCGATTGGAATCTTGTGACATTGTTGCCTCAAGCCCAAAACAGTTGGTGGCGGATCGACGAATTGGAAAGATTCAAATGTTAGAGGCGGCGCAATGTCTGCCTGATCGCACCCGCGATGTGATTATCACAGACTCTGATCATGATGACCGAGACCTGCTCGAATATGTCGAGCATGGATTTCATATTGAATGGCTATGAGGACCGAGAAGACCCAGATGACACATCTTAAGTGGCCCTTCTATTATACCGCGAAAATCAAACGCACTCCGGGCTTTTTGATCAAACAAGTGTTTTTGGAAGAGTTCGTCATTGTCCTCTTAGCCTTCAGTCTTTTTCTGACATCAGTCGATTTGAGCGTGGTCGTCTCCCTCGTCTTTTTGTTCGCGGCCATGATTAGTGTTTATGAGATCGGATATGCTGAGAACGATCGGATAGGACAGAAGAAAGAGGCTGATCCAAAGCTCTCAACGAGTTTTCAGGACCTCGGTCAGTTTGTGATTGCCCCTTATTCCTGGGCGTGGGCGGTCATTTTTACCGTTATTGGAGTGTTGGTGTTGGGCGATGGAAATCGCGCAGATGCCTTATCGCGAATAGGACTGGAAGACCTTGGTGCTGGCCTGACTGGTATGGCGGCAATGGTTGCAATCTGGCTTGGAATGGTTGGGTTGTGTCAGGCTATTTTTGCGATCTTCAACCATGCGGGCTTGATTTGGCGGGTCTATACCTACGTTCCGCTCCATATCTCAAAATATCTGGCACCCATTGTGTTTTTCGAGATCGGCTTGGTGGGCGCCGTGCTTTTGGCGGCTCACATCGTCAGAACTTGGACGCCATACGCTATTCGGCGTTCTGGCGGAGACATAGACTTCTTATCGAGCCAACTGATCCGGCTGGTTTTCTTTGTGATGATCCTTGGCTTTGTCAGCCTCGCGACACCGGAAAGCGGTATTTGGACGGCGTGGCAAACATGGCTCATCATCGCCTTCTGCGCCTTACGAGCGGCCCCTGAAGTGTGGCGTAAGATGATCAAGGCCTAGCAGCGGCGATTGGAGGAGGGAACCGCTTTGCATTGTTCCCGCGCGCCCGCTTCGGCACTTAATGGATCGCCCGCCGCCTCCAGAGTTTGAATAGATCATGAAAAAGCCGACGACTTATGGAAAGGCCGCCGGCTTTTTGGTGTTCTGGGCCCTATGCGATGAAGGGCTGGAAATGATGTCCTAAGCTTATGGGAAGAAGCTTAGGCGCAATGAAAGGACATTGTCCTCGAATGGATCAAAATCGGACTCTTGCTTCGTAAAGCGATATCCGCCTCGAACCTGGATGTTCTGGTTCAGTTTCCAGACGGCCCCGACATCAAACGTGGTTTGTTCGTCTTCGCGGTCGAACGGATTGAACTCACGCGTTTCGTAGTTCAAGCTTCCCGATAGGATCACTGTCCGCAGGAGCTCGTGGTCCAAGCCGACACCATAAGTTGATACCAAGGCGTTCGACGCGCCAGTTGTACCGGCATCTGATACCCGCCGTGACGCAAACGCTCTTGCAGTCGTGAGCTGTGTCACGAACCAGCGAAGATCTGCGTTGAGGCCAAACTCGTCGATATCTTCCAGAGTTGGGTCAGCTGGATCAAAGCTTTGATATTCGGCGCTTACCTGCCCGCGCAAGCTGACTGGAAGTTCGAAGCTTGTCCCTACGCGAACGATATTGCCCGAGATATCTCGGTTGATCCCAGCGGCCGTCAGGTTGTCGTACTCGCGGTCGACGTTCTCAAGCTCTGCAATGACCGCCCAGTCTCGAGACACGGCATACTCGACGTTCGCCGCAATTCGCGTCTCATCATAGTCTCTAAAGTCTTGGTCCAAAAGGACGCCTTCGGGCGATGTCACGTCAGAGAAGTCAAACGTTTCTTGAGACAATCGACCTCTCAGGCGAACTCTTTGTGCGAAATAAGCGGCATTGGCTTCTACACCTGTCCGATCGAGTTCAACACGCTCGCGCGAGTTGATGACGCCGCCAACATTTACACGATTCTCGCGAAGGTTTTCCTGAGCGATGGAACCCGCAATTGCGAAGTTCGAAGAGATATCAAGTTGGCCGAAGCCGCGAATGCCATACTGTGTGGCGCTTTCTTCGCTGCTGTCCAAATACTCTTCATGTTGGACGATTGCGTCCAATCCGAGCCGGTGCCTCGACCAAGTGGTGGTGGCCGCAATAGATGGCGCAATGCCGACCAAAGTATCGGAGACTTCATCGTTCTCGCTGAGGAACACATTGCTTCGAGAGACTGGGCTCAGGCGTAAGACCGGTCTCGTCTCGAAAACGCCCAGCTGAACTGGAACAGGATCAATGCCTTCGTAAAAATAGGCGTCAGCGGCGGTATAGCGGTTGCGGACAAAGAAGCTCTCGCCATCTGGGTCGTCGACGTTAGCACCGAAATAGTAGCTGCCTGGCATAACCCGATTATTATTGTAATTGATCGACTCAACTTGCGCATAGGCGCAGATAGAACCGCTAAGCAGGAGACTTGTGATGCCTGCCGTGGCTAATTTTGACATTGAGATTGTCCCTTCTGACTATACTTCCCGCGCGGTGCTTCCGCGTGATTTCGGAAACTACAATCCCCTAAAATAGTTAAAACAAACGTTCGAGAACGCGAATTGTGTCACCAGGTTGGATGAGCGTATTTGGCGTTAACTCGACGCGTCGTTCTTCGGTGTCGTTCCAACCACGGATCGCAATCTGACGCTTGTTGGCGCGATGCGTGAACCCTTCAGCGGTGGCGATCGCATTCATAACAGTCAGTCTATTCGTGTATTGATACTCGCCAGGCTTTCTAACCTCGCCTAGGATGTAGAACGGACGGAAGGTCATAACCTCTGCGGTCACTCTAGGCGACTTCAAATAGCCTTGGCTCAAGCTGTCTTCTGTTTGTTTTTGGAATTCGGTTACCGTCAGTCCTGAAGCTTGAATATCGCCGATCAATGGAAAGGAGATCGTTCCATTGCTTGCAACCGAGAACTCACCAGACAAATCATCATGCCCAAACACCGTGATCCGTAGTCGATCTGCTGGGCCCAGTCGGTAGTCACCGACATTCAGATCCGCCTGCTGTGGCGCAGTTTGGGGTGCTGGAGCTGCTGGCGTGGATTGGCAGGCAGCAGCCAGTCCGAGAAACAGTGAGAATAGCACGTACTGGGCGATGCTCTTGATATTTATTGACATTTTCAGTTCCTTCACGGCGAAGTTTTATTGTTCAAAAAGGACATACGACCCTGGAAAATTTTAACTGCGGTCAACCTACCTGTAAAGTAAGCGCCGGTGTCCACATTCACTCTGCGATGGTCGAGATAGGGGCTATCTACAGGGGTATGGCCATGTACGATGAAGAGGTCTTCTTTGTCTTTCGCACTTAAGAATTCATCTCGAATCCACATTAGATCTTCGTCTGACTGGTTCTCATACGGAACTCCTGGACGCACGCCTGCGTGGACAAACGCGTATGGTCCAATCTTATGGCTGACCGTCAATTGTTCCAAGAACTCGACATGCGATTTCGGGATGGTGCGCTGAAGTTGTTTCTGAATCGGATGCCACTCTTCAGCAGTTTCGACGGATTTAGGGGGGGCGACATTGTACGATATCAACGTTTCTCGCCCACCGAAATTCGCCCACTCTGGTCCGATATTGTGATCACTCAGAAAGTGCAGCATCGCCTGTTCGTGATTGCCTTTTAAGAAGACCGTCTCGTATTGTTCGTCATCCGCGAGATCGATAAGCATTTCGATCACATCGCGAGATTGGAAGCCGCGATCGATATAGTCTCCTAAAAAGACAATATGAGGCTTCTCTTCTCCCGTATCTTGATCGCTTTCGATGGCCTTCATCAGGCCTTTCAAGAGGTCCGCGCGGCCATGCACGTCGCCGATCGCATAAACAGGCGCATCAAATGGCAATTCAGGGGCTGGCTCGCTGAAAGCGCTCATGACCTTTAAGCGGCTGCTGGAAGAATCCGATGCATCTACGTCGCTTAAGCGTTTAAATGTGGTTGGAGCCGTCTTGGGGGGCGCGCTGCGTTTGAGCGACGGAGGCCCGCTCAAGAACGCGTGCCAAGAACTTACCACCCATTCTATGAGTCTGTCTGCAATATCGCGTAACGATCTCATCATCTGTCAATCATCTGGATTTTCACACAATCAAACTCGATCAGTGATCCTACAGACGCACGTCCCTAACTATTGAGGTCACTATACAGCAAATCTCGTACCAGAATGACCTTACACTCATTCCCAGCTGGAAAAACCAAAATCCCCTTTTGGTTGAAGACCTTTGGCCTGGAGCAATCAATACCCTTAGCGTCACATAAGCGGCCCGTAAATTGCAATCGATTTACCCGATTCTCAGATTCGAAGTGCATGTCTGGCGCAATTCTAGGGTCTATCGATTAGAACAGGGGCCGACTGGCATGAAGTCACTCACAATCCAGACCTACAAAGATCGGTATCCCACGAGCTTTGTGCTGCCCCGCATATCGCGTCACCAGATCGATCTGAAGCGGTTCTTTCCAGGTCGGTTCATACACAATTCCTATGATGGCGTCACAATCATGCAGCGCCTTCAGGCGCCAGATTTGACGCACGCTTGGAACCGCGTTCCAGTCAATCCAGGCCGATTTATCATTTCCTTTGAATCTCATCTGCCACGCGTTTTTGACCGCCGCGCACCTTTTACCAATCAAGTTGAAAACTGGATGCGCAAGCGGATTTGCTCGAATGATTGCCGGCGTATTACGGCGCTATCCCATTACGCAAAGCGACAGTTCCTAGAGCAAAACGCGGATCATCCCGATCTCGAAGCGATGACAGAGAAACTTATCGTACGCTACCCGAACGTCATCCTAGGCGAAACCAACCAATCGCGGATCGAACGCGTGCCGGAGCGTTTGGAGGTTGTGTTTGTCGGTGGCCACTTTGCGCGCAAAGGCGGACTCGCTGTTTTGCGTCTTGCCGAAATGTGTGACGCGGCAAATCTACCCGTAAAGTTTACCTTGGTTTCGAGCCTGGCCATGGGAGAGGCGATTTGGACGGACCCACCGAGCGCTGACTTCTATCGGTCATATGAGCGGCTCTACAATCTCCCTAACGTTGAGATCCTTTCGACGCTCTCAAATCAAGATGTAAGAGCGCTGTTTGCGAAATCGGATTTGAGCATCTTGCCGACCATTGCGGACTCCTTCGGATACTCGGTAGTCGAGAGCATGGCCGAGTATTGCGTGCCGATTGCCAGCGAGACCGGCGTGTTTCCCGAGTTCATTCAGCAAGGAGAAAACGGTTTCTTATTGCCAGCGGAAACGAGTTCTGATGGGTCTTGGATCGGCAATGAACGCCACGATCAACGTCATTCAAAGGCCTATGAAGAGCTGTTTGGCGGGCAAATGGATGCCTACGCGTCAGCCGCGTATGAAACAATTCAATCCATCCTGGCCAACCCATCCCAGTTGATACAAATGCGCCATAATGCCCGCGCGACTGTGGAGCGTTTGTTTTCGCCGGAAGCTTCATCAGCCTTTTGGGATGATGCATATGAACGGTGGGTCGAAGAGCCGATTGCGAGTGTTCCAAAGAATGGCCCGCTAGATGTCGATGTGCCCAGTCTGGTCTAGCGCACTTAGTCGAGGATTAGGCTAAGACGCCTCCGGCAATTCGCCACAGCGCTCACAGATAGACAATTCGCGGCGATCATGATCAAAGCGTTCCGAATCTCAGCTGAGGATTTTGGAGAGCTAAACGATGGCAAACGGTCTCGTCACCATTTTTGGAGGATCTGGTTTCATCGGACGGTACGCGACCCGCGCGCTCGTCGCGAAAGGGTATCGAGTTCGAGTGGCCGTCCGTCGCCCACACCTCGCAGGCGAAGTCAGACTGGCCGGCGCGCCGGGTCTTGTGGACATCGTTCAAGCCAATGTCCGCAATCGTCCATCGATCGATGCGGCGATTGAAGGAGCTGACGCGGTCATCAATCTCGTTGGAATTCTCTATGAGAAAGGTGCCCAAAGCTTCGAAGCCACACAGCTAGAAGGCGCGGTGAATGTCGCAGAAGCCTGCGCAGCGGCTGGGATCGGGAAACTTGTCCATGTCTCTGCCATCGGCGCCGACGCCGAGGCGAATGCGGACTATGCTGAAACAAAAGGCAAAGCCGAAACGGCGATCCGGGACCTGGTTCCGTCGTCTGTCATACTGCGCCCATCGATCGTGTTCGGACCTGAAGACGAGTTCTTCAATCGGTTCGCCGCCATGACGGCGCACCCGATTGCGTCCATCTTCCCGTTCCTGCCCGCGATTGGCGGTGGTAAAACGAAGGTTCAACCGGTCTATGCTGGGGATGTGGCGAGCGCGCTCGTCCAAGCCGTTTCGTCTGAAGAGAGTGCTGGCAAAACCTACGAACTCGGCGGACCGTCGACATACACATTCCATGAGCTGTATGAGTACATTTGCGAAACCGTTCACCGGAAACGCTATCCGTTGCCGATGCCATTCTCGATCGCAAAACCGATGGGCCTGACCTTTGGCGCGCTGTATCGGTATGTTTGGCCGCTCTCCTCTGGGATATTGGGAGCGCCTCCGATCACAGGCAATCAGGTCGAGCTGCTAAAGGCTGACAATGTCGTATCTGATGGGGCCCTGACTCTTGCAGATCTCGGAGTGGAACAGCTCGAGACGATCGAGGCGATCGTACCGAGCTATCTGTACCGATTCCGGCCCTATGGGCAGTACGCTCAGAAAAACCAGAACGCTTAGGGCTTAAGCCCTCGCGACGTCGAGAACGATCTTAGACGCTTCAAGCAGATCAATTTTCTGCTCTGGCGCGTCGAGCGATACCGGACTTTGGTAGATCCAGAACGTACCGTCTCGATTGTGCTGGGAATTGTTCACCTGGCCAACACTTGCAAAGATGTCTTCAAACGCAACCGTCCGATTGGTGGCGGTGTTGTGGATTGTCGCGCCATCTGTGATCTTCGTTTCAAGATCACACCAAAACATAACGCGGTTTCCGGAGGCTTCGCGGAAGCCAATCAGGGGTGCGTTGCTTTGTTCGAGGCGAAGCGCACCGAGTTGCTCGATGAGCGCGTTTGCATCGGCCTCGCTTTGACACGTTGCCCAAGCCTCGTGAGTCATCACAGGCTCAACGGTAATTCCCGCAGGCGCATCAACGAGTTCTAGAAGACGGTCAAAGTTTCGAGCGCGGTAAACAAACTTGCCACCTTGATGTTCATAGCGAAGGTTTTGTTCTTGGCTCAATGCCGACACCAAAACGATAGCGCCGTCATCGCCAAGCATGTTGAATGCTTTGCCGATCAAACGGTCGAAGCGCTTATATCCATGCAATACGGCGTCGCCATATGAGTCCATTTCCGCTTCGGATGGCTTCACTTGATAGACTTCTGGCATCATGTGACGCCAATAGCGA
>JBCBGS010000067.1:0-13851 GCA_038526515.1 Pseudomonadota bacterium
CTGGGAATTCAAGTTCAAGAAATCCATGGCGAAAACGCCGGAAGCCCTAGACGCGCTCGAGAAGCAATATGGCAGCCTAGACTATGTTCACAGCCGCGAAATCGGCATGCGGGACATTTTTGTGCGCACTGTGAATGAAGATCAGACGGCTACGCTGGGCCAGATCACCTGCCCCACCACAGCCATCTATGGTGGCCAGGATTTCGAAACCCCAATTGAGGTTGGCGAAAAGATTGTCGCCGGCATTCCGGATGCGACACTCATTGTCTGCCCGCACTATGATCACATCTCGATCCTGGATCGCGGGCGCCATCAAATCGCGCTCAGCATCAAAGAACACCTCGGGAGCGCGTAGACGGTCATGACCTATTTTTTCTTCGCGCTCTTCCTGATTAGCCTCGCCGGGTTTGGTATGGTTCGGATCAACACGATCCTCACCTATTTCCAACAAGAAGAGTATGACAGCTCACGCTTCACCGGCGCAGTATTTCGCGTCCGTTTATACGATGTGCTGGCGACGCTAGGCCTGATCGCGCTCTTCGCAGCACAGCATTTTATCGGTCTTGGACCCTATATCTGGCTCATAGCGGCGGGACTTTTGGCCGCCATCGCGCTGCGGGAACGCGGTTATGCTTATAAGAAAAAGCTCGTCGCGACCGAGCGTTTGAAGCGTATTCGGCGGCTGGCCCGCGGATTTTACCTGCTCAGTCTTGGGCTGGTGATTGTGCACGCCTATGCGGCGCTCGTTGTGATCCAAATGGTGCCGCTTTTCATCATGCTGGCCAATCGATTGCTTCGGCCGATGCAAGAACAGATCAATCAGGGCTTTATCGACCAGGCAACTGAGAAGCTCGAAGCTTTCAAGCCTGTCACCATTGGCATCACAGGCTCGTTCGGGAAAACGACAACGAAACATATTCTAGCTGAAGTGCTCGAATCCGCAGGTCCGGTTTTCTATAGTCCGGGCAGCATCAACACGGTGCTCGGCCTCACCCGGAACATCCGTGAAAAACTCCAACGCGGGCACAAATATTTCATCGCTGAAATGGGCGCCTACGGGATCGGATCAATCAAACGACTGTGCGATTTTTGCGATCCAGAGGTCGCCATCGTCACGGCAATTGGTGACGCGCACACGGAGCGATTTGGCAGCATCGAGAATATCGCGCGCGCCAAATCTGAATTGGTTGAACATGTTTGCGCACGTGGCGGCTACTCCGTCATCCCAGTTGAGATTTTGGCGCATAAGCCATTCGCCGATCTGAAAGCCGCGCATCCTGAGCTCGTCAAAACCGTTGGGCACGAGGAGAGCGCTGATTTTCAGATCACCAAGGCTGTTTTGGAAGACAGCAATTGGGCGATTGAAATCCAACCTAAAAGTGAGCCAGGCACGGCGCCTATTCACTATACGCTGCCCCTGCTCGGCGACCATAACATCCTGAACTCAGCCCTATCGGTTGTACTGACTTATTTGGTGAGCCCACAGACCGCGAGCCGGATTGCGGCCTTCTCTAAGGATGTTGAGCAGGTTCAGCATCGCTTGCAGAAGATCGACAATCCAGGCCAGCCCCTGATCCTCGACGACGCCTACAATTCAAATGAGATAGGCTTCAAGAACGCCGTTAAAGTCCTACGCAAACTGGCCGATCAGCGCGGCGGAAAAGCTGTTTTGGTCACGCCTGGGGTCGCCGAACTCGGGCTGGAGCATGACCGCGTCCACAATCGTCTTGGACAGTTTGCAGCGGAACAGTGCGACACCGTGATTGCGATCAATCCAGCGCGGATCGAGAGCTTTGTCTCTGCCATCGATCAGGACCGCACCGACTTTCACACGCGCGCCTCGTTCGCGGATGCGCGGCGTCTGGTCAGCCAAATCACCGCTGAAGAAGACGTCGTTTTATATGAGAATGACCTGCCGGACCTGCTGGAAGAAAGCCGGTTACTCTAAGCTAAGCCGCATTTGCAAACGCTTGGATGCGATTGAGCGCCTCATGCAGCTGTTCTATCGGAGAAGAAGACTGGGTGTGTTTATCATCGAACCATTGGTCTGAATGGAACTTCCCAAGTGCCATTTCACGGGCGCGGCTGACGCGACTTTTCACCGTGCCTTCTGAACACCCAAGAACGTCGGCAGCCTCTTGATAGGTAAAGCCTGCAGCCGCGACGAGCAGAAAGGCATCGCGCTGTGCATGCTTGAGGGAGTGAATTGCCTGCAACATGCGGCTGAGTTCAGACCGCTGCTGTAACCCGCATTCAGCCACAAGATGGATTTCAACAGACGTCGCCGGATCCGTCTCTCTGACCTGGTCGGCACGCCGCTGTTGATAAAATTCGTTACGAACGATGCGAAACAACCAAGCGCGTAATACGCCTTTCTTAGGGTCAAATGTGTTTCGGTTTTCCCACGCTTTCAGACAAGCATTTTGAACAATATCATCCGCCCGGATGACATCCCCGCAAAGAACTCGAGCATAGGCGCGAAGCTGCGGCAGGTGTTTTTCTAGCTCTTCAGCAAACATCGCGAATTCTCTTCGTTTCTACTCACGATAGTTTGCGTTAGCTAATACTTAGTTTCTAAAACTTTGCACTTGAGGCGGTATTTCACGTCTCCCAACACCGCCTCCGGGAGATATTCGATGTCTTCCGAACATGCTCAAAATCTACTTTTCACCATACATTTCAATATCTTAATCCGCACTCAAACCTGCTTCGTAAGTATGGGAAATATTTGTTCGACGCGAAAACGCCAGAATAGAAAGTTTGATTTGAAACAATTTGGAATGACCGATCGGTTTCTAAGTTATTAACACTATTTACGTTTAATTAACCAACGCCGCGGACACCTTGGATCAACGAGGGGCCGTTACATGTTTGCTGATGAACTTGAAAAACTCTTGCCAGAAATTCGCGCTTACGCACGCATGTTGTGCGTAGACCGAGACTTGGCAGACGACATCGTCCAGAACGCTTGTCTGAAAGCCTGGAAATCGCAGGACAGTTACGATCCACACAAAGGCTCGCTCAAGGCCTGGCTGTTCGTGATCACGCGGAACGAGTTCCTTCAGCACATCCGGAAGAACAAGCGGATGGACGTTCACGCACCGACGGATTTTGAAAACTGGCTAACCCAAGAGTGTCAGATGTCGACCCGCGCGGCCTGCTCTGATGCGATCAGGGAACTGTTCGCACTGAACCCAGACCAGCGCGATGTCTTCATTCTCGTTGTCGCTGCAGGCTATTCCTATGAAGAGGCCGCGAGCATTCTGAATTGTTCGGTTGGAACCGTGAAAAGCCGCATCAATCGATCTCGCGAAAAGCTTCAAGCGCGACTGGCGTCGTCCGAAGACGCGATAGATCACGACACCGATGACTCGATCGCGTTTCTGGGTATGCAAGATGTTTTCGGACGGGTAGACGCCCTGGTTCAACCAGCCGCATAGGCCTTGTTCAGCTGCATATTGTTGCAGATTGAAACTTTTCTCAAAAATTTTGGAACGATTTCAGATCCTGAGACGTAGAGACTATGGAAACGCCCGTTTCCTAATCTCCATTATGACCTAACCCGCGCCCTCCCGGCGCGGGTTTCTTTTTAGTATATCTGTGAATCAGCACCGTTTCTGCATCTAATTTCTGAGACTTGAGGAATGTAAACTGTTTTACAACCACTACTAGAATATAAGGGAATACACCTAGAAAAAATAATACCCCGGAGACTGAGGAAATGATTTCGTACCCACCGCCAAAGTTCGAAGAACAAAAGTCGGAAATTATGCAACGGTATCAGATCCTCTACGATGATCATGCCGTCAGCGCGAAATCGTTCGCAGATTCAGTCGCGCTCGCGTTAGATACGCCCTTCGTTATGGTCGCCCTCACCAATCGCTATCGCACTTGGTATCATTGCGCGCACGGACTTGGCGCTTATCCCGAAGACGATCTGCAGACCTATTTCGCCCGCATGCATTTGGCGCAGACGCGATTTGAGGTCGCGGATATTACGCAAGAAGAGTTTTTCCTGAGCCACACATCCGGATTGAGAATGCCGAATTTCCAGTCCTTGGCCGGCGTGCCTTTGACAGATCCGAATGGCAAACGTTTCGGCACTTTGTGCATTGGTGATCGGAAAACGCGTCAGCTGTCCGAAACTGAGCTCAATATTTTGTCGAGCTTTGGTCGCCTCATCAGCAACGATATTTGCGTTAAGAGCGCCGCGCGGTACGCGGTCCGTGATCTGATCGAACTCGAGAACGAAAAGTGCGATCTGTTTGAGCTCGCCACGATCGATCCACTGACGAAAGCGCTGAACCGCCGCGCCTTTATGCGCTTCTCGGAGCGTGAACTTGCCCGCTTCAAGCGCGACAATGGCAGACTGTCGACCCTGATGCTCGACATCGACCACTTCAAGCAGGTCAATGACGTTCATGGTCATGCAACAGGTGACAAAGTCCTCTCTAAAATGGTTGCGATCGCGTCGAACGTTCTGCGCCAGGAGGACTTGATTGGCCGCCTAGGCGGTGAAGAGTTTGCGATTGTCCTGGTCGACTCAGACGCCATGTCTGCGGCGAAAGTCGCCGACCGCATTCGCCAAGCAATCAAGCAGGTCAAATTCCCAAGCGAAACCGGCCCCTTCAATGTGTCGGTGAGTATCGGCGTTGCTGAGCCCCTCTTTAATGAAGCCAGCATCAATGATTCCCTCGAGCGGGCCGATGCCGCGCTTTATAATGCGAAACGCAATGGCCGTGACCGCGTAGAGATTGCAGCTGAGAACGTCTCGCCGCACGGACATGCGGTTTCAGCCGGCGCTTCAACCAACCTGCCGAACTAACCCGCACCTCTATTGAGCGTCCCCGATTAGGTTCGGGGGCGACAGTCTTTCCTCCCAAGACAAAAGCGCCGCTCGATCCATATCGAGCGGCGCTTTCTTTTGCAGGAAAGCAGACCTAGCCGAAACGGTTAGGTCTGCTGGTATCCACGGATCTTACATCGTGAAGTGATCCATCACGCCAACGATCCGGCGAACAGCAACCATATAGGCTGCAGTGCGGAGATCTGGGCAGTTCGGATGCGACTCGCGAACTTCACGCATCGCGACATAGGCCGCGCGCATCGTGTCATCGAGACCAGAGCGAACGAGGTCAATCTCGCCAGCACCGCACTCGAGCTTCTTCTTCAGAACTGGGTCCACACCATTTGGCAGGACGGCTTCCAGTTGGTCGAGGAAAGCGCGGCTACGAGCTTCTTCCTGGCGACGCTGCATACGACCGAAGCGGATGTGCGAGATATTCTTCGTCCACTCAAAGTAAGACACAGTCACACCACCCGCATTCGCGAAGAGGTCCGGAATGATTGTGTGGCCACGCTCGACCAGGATATCATTCGCGTCAGCCGTGATTGGGCCATTCGCCGCTTCGATGATCAGACGCGCTTTGATTTTGTGGGCGTTTGAATAAGTAATCACGCTTTCGCAAGCCGCTGGAATGAGAATATCACAATCATATTCCAGACCCAGTGAACCATCTTCGACAAACTCAACACCTGGAAATGCCGATAGCGGCTGACGCGCCATCAGGTGCGCTTTCAGAGCTTCAACATCAATCCCTTTCGGATTGAAGACAGCACCATCGCGCTCAACAACGCCGACGATTTTAGATCCGTCTTCTTCACTCAGGAATTTTGCGGCGTGATAGCCAACATTACCGAGGCCTTGAACAACAACGCGTTTGCCGTCGAGCGAGCCGTCGAGACCCGCGGCTTTCACATCATCTGCGTGGCGGAAGAACTCTTGCAGCGCATATTGTACGCCGCGGCCGGTTGCTTCGGTACGACCTGCAATGCCACCGGCATTCAAAGGTTTACCGGTCACACAGGCACGTGCATTCATATCTGTTGGATTCATACGGCGATACTCATCGGCCATCCAAGCCATTTCACGCTCGCCAGTGCCCATGTCAGGGGCAGGCACATTTTGCGACGGATTGATAAGATCGCGCTTGATCAGCTCATAAGCAAACCGGCGCGTGATTTTTTCCATCTCGTGGTCTTCCCACTCGGTTGGATCGATGATCAGACCGCCTTTAGAACCGCCGAATGGAGCTTCAACCAGGGCGCACTTATAAGTCATCAACGCAGCCAGCGCTTCGACTTCATCCTTGTTCACTTCAATCGAATAACGGATACCGCCTTTAGCTGGTTCCATATGCTCGGAGTGGACTGAGCGGTAGCCTTTAAAGCTATGCAACTTGCCGCGCAAACGCACCGAAAACTGTACTTCATAAGTCGAGTTACAGGCCTTGATTGTCTGAGCCACATCCCCCGGCAGATCCAGCAGATCAACCGCGCGATCATACATGAGATTGACGCTTTCGAGGAAGCCAGTCGTTAAGGGTTTCTTATTTTGGAAGTTCATTTTATCCCACCTTTCCTGATTTATTATAGAGTACAACTTATTGTTTTAATTGAAGATAATTTGGCATCAAAGTTCAGTCGGATAGCGAAACTCAATCGTAATTATGGTTTCTCGGCCCGCTTGAATTGATTGAAGCGAATTAGGGTTTCATTTACCCGGAGATCCGCAGGTCAGAGATCGATGTCGCGATTTTCCGGTACGCATCGGTCAGTTCAGCCGCAGAGTCCGGATCGAAATAGAAATCCGGTCCTGAGGCACAGTATTTCAGAACATCCTGTCCTGACTTTGGAGCACTTAACGCCACCGAATACACTTTGACGCCGCTGGCTTTCATATTGTCGCAAAGGTTGCGGGCCTGCGTGTTTGAATTCCCCTGCGCCGGGAAAATCTCCGCGTTAAAGGCACCGTCTGTCATCAAGATGACGACCTTCGTGCTATCCGGCTCGGAATAAGCGAGCGGTGCAGACGCGCCGGTGAACACGCCGCCCCAATATTCGGAAACCAAGTACCACGACCAAGCAACGCCAAGGTGTCCGGCCGTACCGCCGCCCGCGTTCAAACTCTTAATATGATTGATCAGATCCGTACGCTTATTGGTGAGCGCAACCGGCTGACTAGCGCGGCACTCGTCGCCATCATACCAAGAATGACCCGTGCGATTTGGGTGACCGGTGCGCCAGACGCCGCCATCCCGGTGTCTTGGGTTTTCTTCAAACCAGGCTTGCTGATGCGCCAGGTAGGCGCCGGTTTCCGGCCGTCCATCTGAGAATTTTTCAGTGCCGTCACGTTCCCAGACACAGGTAGAGGTTAGCGTATACTCAACCTCACGTGGGGCATCTCCGCTCCCGCGCACGAGCTCAAATCGAATTTCTTCATCATAGAGCTTGCGACCGCGACCGCGCTGCTGATCATAAAGACGGATACGCAAGCGATAGTCACCCTCGCGCCATCTTCGGCCGTGATAACGACCACGTCGGTCGCCATATAGCGCATAAGGCGCATAGTTTTCGGTTTGGGATTTGTATCCGCGCCCGCGTAGATCGAGCTTGATACTTTTAAATCGGCGCGCGCCCGGATTGTTCGCGGGGACTTTAATATCCACGCTCAGCTTTTGAGTGGTCCGATCATTTCTTTGCCAATCGGACAATGCGATCACTGCATCATCCCCAATTTGGGTAATCACGGATCCACGATCTGTATCAATCAAGCTGATTTCGAGATCTTTGAGTAAGTCACCGACATCTGTCGTCTGGCCCGATCCAGAACCAGAACCACCAATCGTATGCTTATAGGTTCGCGTCGCTGGCTGACCGGTCACCAATTCGAAGTATGGTCCAGCATTGACCATCGTGTTGTAGGTCACCATGCCCAACCGCGTGTTTTCGATCAGTTTCGCGTTTGCGTCAGGCGGCAAAAGGATATTGATCGCTTCAATCGCCGCGGCTTTGAGATTGGTCAGACGGCGAGAGCTGTTCATTGACCCAGACACATCGAACATGAATGCGACGTCGATTTTATCGATGCCGTATTCAGCAACCGCGCCGACATTGAAGTTCATTTGTTCCTGACCAACAACGCGCGTCAGCGACGTGGGCTGGCGACAGCTAATGGTCGCGGTGATGCGCTCAGCGGATGATCCAACCGTCACATTGGGGATTTCACAAGAAAGGCCACCACCAATCGGGTCTAATTGGGCATCTAAGTAAGCGGATAGTGCTTGGCGCACCTCGCCATTGCTCGCTCCTGTCTGTTTCACACGCGCGGCCGCGAGCACGGCTGAGTCTAATATGACTTGCACTTTCTGCTTCTTTTTGACCGTATTCTGGAAATCGATCGCGAAGCCTGCGACAGCGAAAATTGGAATGATTGCCAGCGCGAAAACAATCGCAACTTGACCCGCATCATCCGACAGTTTTTTCAATAATTTTATAAGCATAGATCTTTGCCAGCCTCTCCATCGAGAAGGACAGATCTAGCAAACTATGGTTAATTCGCGTTTTAGTTGTTTTCTAGATTATTCTAGTCTGAGTAATGTTTTGGTGACATTTGACCAACCCCAAAACCGACCGGCGTACGATCAGTCCTGCTCATCGAGCCAAGCTTTTAGGGCGTCTCGATTGACGGTCATGAGCGCGCGGTCAACGCGTTCAACCAAGCCCAATTCTTCAAGGCTCTTGATGGCTTTGGATATGCTGATCCGCGTGACCGCAAGAATTTCAGCCAACTCAGCCTGAGTAAACTCAATCGATGGTCTGTGCTCCGTGATCATCAAAATGCGTTTGGCAAGGCGCGTAATCAAAGGCTCCACACGCTGTTCGCGCAGATAGCCCAAGGCCACGAAGAACCGCTCCGACAGGTCCCTGAACAGATATTCCGCAAACGCCGTGTCTGCTCCGATCAACTCATACACCGTTTTGCGCGATATCAGGACGACACGCGTTTCATCGCTCGCCGCTTCAATCGCAAACGGATTGGGGAGTTCGAGATGCATACCGGCATGATGCAATACTTCACCGGGGACGCGGTAAATGGCGGTCGGTTGGCGACGCCCGTCTTGGAAGTAAACCAGCGTCGTTTTTCCCGAAAGAACGATCAGGAGGTGCTCATTGGTTTGCTCAAGCTCAAGCACCGTTGTGCCTTCGCTCGCTTCAAAAAATTCTCCGGCAGCTTCAATTGACGCCCAAGTTTGATCGCTGAGCTCAGCGATGCGGTCTTCGGGTCGAGGGGAAACTTTACGGAGCATTCTCTCTTACTCAATTATGCGGCTTCAGCCTGCAACACATCTAACGCAGCGTCTCTGGTCGATTGAAGCACAGCATTCAGACCTTCTCGTTGGCGAGACGCTTTAATCCAATCGGCGAGCGCAAAATCAGCACGCGCCGCAGCACGGTCCGCGGCCGGGTCGCTATCTTCAAACAAGCTCCGCACCTCAACCGAAAACAGCTCGGCAAGCGCCGCAATTTCGCGCGACCGAAATTGCGCTCGTCCTGCTTCCCGCGCGCAATAATCAGCTTCAGCGAGATTCAAACACGCTGCAGCTTCTCTCTCGTTGCATCCGCTGGTCTTTCTGGCAGCGGTCACGCGTCTTCCAATCGATGCGTCCAAAGTTTCGGTTTTGATCATCATTGTTCACAATATCTCGGCTAAGTTTGTAAACTACTTTACGCCGTTGGTTAACAATACGTAAACAGGTATGCACTGACTGTGACGCGACACCAGCTGAGGTCAAGAATTTTAATTTTTTTTGGAACTGCAGCAATTGCTACAGGTTAGCGATTTTCAAAACAGTCATATGTTCTGGTTTCAGCGAACGCATACTCGAAAAAGGCGACGCCTTGAGGTCCGACCCAAGTCCCCACTTCAGAAGACTCCGTCAACGCACCGCAGTACATCGGATGATCATTCAGATTTTTTAGGCTCACTTTGGAAACGACATTGCGTCCATCACAAGAATAGGCCTGCGAAACACGCACACCGCGTTTCACATCTAGCGATGTCCGAGGAAACCCAAACACCTCATCCAATGAGGCCTGACAGTCCTTCGCCTCGACGCGATCTGTAAACGGAGTGGCCTGGATGCGATTGAAACTGGCCAGACGAATAGCGTTTTCGCTCATGTCTGCCGCTGTGGTGCAGCCCGATAAAATTATGCCAAATGCAAAGACATAGAATGGCGTCAAAGAGCGCTCAGGCATGGGCTGTCCCTCAATCGAGTTGGACGTTCATTTCGGCTGACTCTCGTTAAGAAAATACTATTTTGGGTTGAATTTATAGCGCTTCGATACGGAGATGGCGCGGTTAGCAATTGGTAAACATTCAACTCTATGTTGAGATTTGACCGAGACCGATTCGGCCGGAAGCTTGCGAGAATATTCATGCCAGACTCGACCTCCTCCCCGACGAAATCAACCCGAAGCCCTTTAACGCTATTGGCTACAACGGCGCTCGCAGTGTCGAACCTGATCGTTGGGATCTTGCAAGATAATCGCTTTTTAGTCTTCGCAAGCGCGATCTTGGCGGCTGTTTTCGCGACAGTTTATCTCCTGCGCATTCACAAGCCGGAGGTGTTTGGTGTACTGAGGTCCGCTGCTCAAGAATCACCATCTGAGCGCGGTCAACGGCTCCCGCTATGGGTCTTTGCGGCAATCTTATTTGTGATCCTGCCAGCGCTGTTCATGCTGATGCGTTATCTTCAGCTTGAAGCTTAAATTCAATTTAGGATTGATTTACGGATTTGGCGTTTAGTCAGCCTATGGCCGCAATGACGACTGAACCCGCTCCCGTAGACGAAACGATCGGACAACGCATCCGAACCGCTCGCGTGAACGCTTCAATGACCCAATCTCAATTGGGTGAGCATCTGGGATGTTCTAGCCAACAGATCCACAAATATGAGCGTGGTAACAACCGCGTTTCAGCCGGCACGCTTTTCATTATCGCGCAGGTCTTGGATTATCCGGTAGACTGGTTTTTCACAAACCCGCAAAATCCGATTGAAAGCGATCCGCTTCTTTCCGTGCCGTACCACTAAGGTCGGATCAACGCGATAGAATCGCGGACTTATCAAGCTCTGCCGGGAAGCCAGCCCGCGTCAAAACGGACCGAATGCGTTCGAAGAGAGTCGGCTCGGCAATGCCGGAAAGACTGACCGTCCGATCTTCGCTGGAAACAATGAAATCGATCAACCCTTCAGGTAGATCACGTCCCGCTCGGAAGATGGGTTCATATCGCCCGATCTGAATACCAAGTGCGCTCAACCCTTCACTGCTCTCGCGCCGAAGAAAGGCCACCGGTCTATGGATCACCCGAGCGTCATCAATAAGCGCCCGCAACGCATCGAGACGAGACGGATCTTGTCGCCGCTGACTATCGCAAAGCACAAGCAGACACATCTAGGCTGCAACCTCTCGGACATCGCCGCCGCGCTGGGCCGACTGTTCGAGAATGCCTGGAGTGTCCCAGTCCCCCTCTGGTCTGATGATTTTCATCGGATCGGAGTTTAGGCGGATCGCATCCGGGTGAGCGGACACCGAAATCTCCATCTCACAATACTCGAAGTCAGAGAAATAGAAGTTCGGATGGTCGTCCATAAGACGACAATTAAGCGTTTTAGACCAAAGTGGCCAGAGTCGCGCCTGTATTTGGGCAAGCATCCGGCGATACCCCTTACGCGAGGCGATCTCCAAGGACGCGGCGAGCATAACCTTCACCACACCGCTGCCCCGAAAAGCGGGCAAAATACTCACGCGCTCAATTTTACCGAAGCCTGCGAACCAGCGCAGCCGCAAGGTCGCAATCGGCTGCCCATTGGAATAGGCAATTACGTGTGATGCACACAAATCATTGCCATCAAACTCTTCTTCATAAGGGCAATCTTGCTCAGCCATGTAGACCATAGAGCGAACCGCAACGACTTTTTGGAAGGCATCAAGCGTGCGCACCATTTCAATCGGGAACTGTTCGATAAGTTCTGGATCTAAAGGCTTCGCGAGGCCAGATTCGCCGATGGGAGAAATCGTCAGCATTAGGCCACCTTTTGCTCCGGCACGACCAGAGCTCCTTGCATCCAAAGCTTATCGGCGCCGAACCCGGCCGGTGTCCAACCGAGGCTTTCCATGGATCGGGCGCCATCGTCTGTGGCGGCGCGGGCAAAACAAGGGACCTGGGCGTAGATGGCCATACGGATCACACCGGCCCCGCTCATCACCGCTTTCCGGGCTTCCTTGGTCTCGCCAGCATATATTCCGATATAAACAGCGGCGCAGGGCTGCCCGACCGCAGCGACATGCGCGTCATCGGGCGTTTTTGCGACAAATTCATTGTCTTGCACGGCGTCGAGCCCTGCTTCGGTAAGCGGGACCGAAATCACCAGCCCTTCTACCGGGTCGCCAAAAACCCAAGCCGTAATGCCAGTTAAAACGTGCAAGTGCGCGAGCGTTTCTGGACTGATCAAACGGTCGTTGATGAGCCGCTCGCCAAGCGCCAGCATTTCAGGGATTTCTTTCTCATTGGCGGGGCGCCAGCCAAAATTCGCCATGAGCTCGAACATTTTAGATTGATCGACAACAAATGGGTAAGTCGCCAGACGTTTTGCTGTATCAGTCATCAATTTGCTCCTTCTCGTGGGAGGTTTGACACAATTTCCTTGTGTACGATGCAGACAGAATCGAATTGGGGTAGTACAGAAATCGTATAAGGGTCCCTAAATGTTTGAAAATCTTGATTGGGATAAGCTGAAAGTCTTTATTGTCGTGGCTGAACTCGGCAGTATGAACGCGGCTGCTTCGCGTTTGAAAGAAACTGCGCCTACCGTATCCCGCAAGATTGACGACCTCGAGCGCTCTCTGAATGCGCGCTTACTCTATCGCTCGCCGCGCGGTGTGACCCTCACCGACGCCGGTAAGAAGACGCTGCGATATGCTGAAATCATGTCGGATGCCGCTGACGGCCTGCGCAGCGACGTGCTGGATCATGACTCCCCTGCTGAGGGGTCTGTTACGCTCTGCACGGGCGACGGACTGGCCACGCACTGGCTTGCCCCGCACCTGCCAGACTTTCACCTCCAGAACCCAAAAATCGAGCTACGGCTTGAAACAACAGATCGTCCAGACGCTGACCTGATCAATGAAAAGGCGGATGTCGCAATCCAGTTCCAGGAACCAACTCGCCCCGATATCGTGTCGAAACGTCTTGGCGTTCTGCATTATGTGTTCTTCGCATCACCTGATTACATCAAGAATTTCGGGCATCCAGCGAGTGTTTTCGACCTCTACAATCATCGTTGCATCATTCACTCAGGTTATGTGAACCAGATGGAAAGGTGGGCACCGAAAGCCAAAGAATTCAGGGACCTAATAGATTTTGCCTTGGTGACGAACTCCGGTGCTGTGATGGTCGAGGTCTGCGCAAATGGGGGCGGGATTGCGCTTCTACCAACCTATGTGCATGGCCTCGGCAAAAATATTGTGCCTCTCAACCTTCCCGAAGTTGCGCCGATACGGTTCTGGCTCACCTATACTGAGCGCGTTCGCCGAATGGCACGTGCACAAATCGTTATTGATTGGCTTCGGGGGCTTTTCCACCAACAAAAATCGCCCTGGTTCAAACCTACATTTGAGCATCCGATGAATTATGAGAGTGGCTCTGTTCAAGGTGTAGGCGAAAGTCTTGTCGTTCCAGAGTCTGACGCACCCTAAAATTTGCCGATCAGTGGTTTTTTGCTTGGTATTACAAAAATCGAGTAACTGACCGTGTTGCTATAACGCTAGGACTTAGGCTCCAAGCGAATAAAGGGATTTTAAAAACAGAGACACACGAATGTCCGGTGACAATGATTCACCCAAAATGCCGCCAGAATGGCGGACCAAAAAGCCTATGGGCGAGTCTTTGCGCGACAAGTACAAAGAAGTCCTGAACGAGCCTGTCCCTGACAAACTGAAAAAGCT
>JBCBGS010000068.1:0-13772 GCA_038526515.1 Pseudomonadota bacterium
AGCGCCATGCCTTTGATGCCGCCGTCAAATTCGACCATCTCACCGGCCTGGACATTGTCGAGGCCGTATACGCGGGCAATACCATCGCCGACGGAGAGGACCTGACCGACGTCAGAGACTTCAGCCTCGACGCCAAAATTCTCGATCTGCGACTTAAGAATGCCGGAGATTTCTGCTGCGCTAATAGACATGTGCGTCTTACGCTCCCTTCATGGCGGTGTTCATACGATCTAGTTTGGCAGCCACACTGGCATCGATCAGAGTTGATCCAATGCGCAGCTGAATGCCGCCGATAAGGTCTTCATCGACCTCAGTTTCCAATTCGACATCGCTACCGACGGCCTTGGCGAGCACTTGCTCGAGCCGGGCACGCTGGTCAGCGCTCATGTCGGACGCGGTCCGCGCAATTGCGCGTTTCACGCCGCGCTCTTTCGCGTAGAGCGCGTCAAAGTGTTTTGCAGCCCCGACCAGATCGCCGGCACGGCCATTCTGAGCCATGGTGCCGATAAAGCCAGTTGCTGTTTTAGAGAGGCCTGCTTTCTCAGCGACGGCGACGAGGGCCTTAACCTTGTCCTCACGCGCGAAAGCTGGGCTTTCGAGGAGGCGGGTCAGGTCTTCGCTATCGGCCGCAAGGGCTTCAATCGTTTTCAGGTCCCCCGCAATTGCTGCGAGCTCCCCTTTTTCTTTGGCAAGGTCAAACAGCGCACCGGCATAGCGGCGGGCGGCTTCACTTGCAGTTGTCGCGGATGCTGCGGCCAAGGCGTCGTCCGTTAGCTGTAGGGCGAAAATTGCCCTGGGTCTGAACCAATAGGAATTAAGGTGTAGAGCCACCCTAGTCCTGAAACTTGTGCGGGCACCTAGCACCTTGTTTGTGGACTGACAACACGTCGGATCAGCCCAGGCTGCGACCGAATCGCGCGGGCGCGGCGTCAAGCATAGGCGAGAGACATTGCAGCCATTGCGAACTTCTGCGAATTAACCCGGATGCCACGCCCATTTCCGGACCGATACACACACAATCATCAGGCGCAAAATGACGGGTCTGTCGCGTTCGAATGTTCGCGGGATCCAAACATTTGGCCTTGGCTCCGGCTGAACGCGGTTCACCCCATTTTGGTGCAAACGATCAATTTTTGGGCCTCGATTGATTCGGGGGAGTTTTTGGGAACGTTCAGTTCAGACACTTGGACGGCGCTCACACGCGTGCGCTGGATTTGCGGCGCGCCAGATGTCGGCCTGCCGCATCATGGCATCTATCAAACCGTGCAGGACGAAGACCGCGCGCGCTACAAACTCGCTTTCTTTGACCAAGCCGATCAAATGGTAGCGGAACTGGCCGGGCAGGGAGTGACTTTTCGCACGCGCAATTTCGAAGGCTGGCGCGGAGACGCGAAGGAAAAACTGAAGCCGTCCTCGCCGCCGCTCTTGAATTATGCGTCGGCTGCTTCGGTGGGAGTGCGATCGCTGGCTGAGAGTTTTCTCGCGCCGCTGCGCCGTGCCGACACGGTCTCGACCACAGGCCTGATCACCAAAGAAAACGGCCTGCGTCCGAACCATCCTTACATTGGCGGGTCCGGTGATCATGTGAATTCCACCCATATGGGCGAGGTGGGTCGCCAGTTTGGTCAGCTCCTGCTTGAGCGCCCCTTCTTTCACACGGGCGGCGAAATGGAGTTCCATCATTATGTTGAACTCGGCAGCCCGTTCGGCGTGGAACTGATCGAACACTCAACAGCTGAAAACCGATACGATCTGATTGTCCGTCAGGGCGGCCGCGACTGCACAAGCATCCGCACGCGCTACGCGCCTGCCGATTAGCCCATCGGTGTGTGTTGCCCAGCTTCAAATTCTTCCGCGAGTTTGAACTTTCGGATCTTGCCAGACCCTGTGAGTGGCCAATCCGTGACTTGAACCCAATAGGCAGGGGTCTTTTGCGGGGAGAGGCGTTCGCGGACAAAGGCTTTTAGCTCGTCCGGGCTGAACGCGTGGTCGCTTTCGCTGCGGATGAAGCAGGCAACTTGTTCGCCCCATTTTTCGTCCGGCACGCCGACCACAGCGACTTCGTCGATCGCGTCATGCTCGAGCATGGCGTTTTCGATCTCTGCCGGGAACAAGTTTTCGCCGCCGCGAATGATCATCTCTTTCACGCGGCCGGTAATCTTCACATAGCCTCGCGGGTCCATGCGCCCGAGATCACCCGTATGCAGCCAGCCTTCGCTATCGATCGTGGCGGCCGTGGCTTCAGGATTGTCATTATAGCCGAGCATGACGCTATAGGCGCGGGCGCAAATCTCGCCCTGCTCGCCAATTGGGATGACAGCATTGCTGTTCGGATCGCGGATTGAAATCTCGGTATAAGCGACCGGCTGACCAATGGTTTGGGTGAGATCCTCTTCGCTATCGGCATGCCAGGCTTGGGTCAGGACAGGCGACGTTTCGGTCTGTCCGTAAACAATCTGGATTGGCGCCCCGAGGGTTTCGAGCGCGTCTCGGCAAAGCTGCGGTGGGACCATGGAGCCGCCGGACATGATGCACTCAACCGAGCTCATATCGCCGCCGCTCTGGCGAACTTCATGGATCAGGGCGACGAGCATGGTCGGCACGCCAAGAATGAACCGGGCCTTTTCGCGCTCAATCACACGCACGATCATCGCCGGGTCGAACATCGGCGCGAGCAACATTGTGCTCTGGGTCCCAAAGCCGCCCAGGACCAAGATCGCGCAGCCGGTGGTGTGGAATAACGGCATATTGTGGACGAAGACATCGCCCGGCTTCACGCCGCCGCGTGTCATCGCGTCGATCCCGTTTCGAACGAGCCCATTATGGTGCAACAGCGCGCCTTTAGGGAAGCCAGTCGTGCCGGATGTGTATTGGATCTGAACCGCATCATCTGGCTTGGGCGACCGCAGCTCGCCTTCATCTGCGCCCGCATACAGCGCATCATGATCGGTCAGCAGGATGCGGTGTTTGATCGCTGGGATCTCATCACAGACGGAGTCTGCGATGTCTTGCATCGGGTTGCCGCGGAAATCCGCGACATAGTAGATCGCTTCGGAGCGCGATTGCTCGAGCACATATTCCAGCTCTCGCTTCTGATAGGCCGGGTTCACGGTGACGAGGATTACCCCCGCAAGCCCGCAGGCGAGTTCCAGAAGCACCCATTCCGGAACATTGTTGGCGTAGACGGCGATGCGGGCCCCTTCGGCATGGCGGCTGGCGAGCGCGCGGGCGAGGCGCTCAGCGTCAGCTTGTAATTCTTTACAGGTCCAGGTTCGGCCAATGGCGCCATCATAGCCGAGCTCTTTCAAGGCTGGCATGTCCGGCGCCGCAGTGACGGACTTTTGCAGCATTTCGCCAATGGTCATGGCGGCTGGCTCATCGCCTTGCGCTGGGAAATAGGACTCTGTGAGATTGACTGAATACATGGCTATGGCCTCCCGAACTCAGACTATTGTTCCACTGTGCACTTGAGGCAATCCCCCGCGCGGATCACCTCGCGCTACGGAACTTCTCGAACTGGAATGCTCCTCAGAGACAAAAAATATCCTTTGTTTTTAAAATAATTATTGCAATACAATAATTAATTGAGTAATTATGCCTTCAGAAGGAGGGCGATATGACAGACGCAGACGTTCAAAAAACCAGAGACACGCATCGGGATCTTACAATCCTCGCCTGGATTGTGGTTGGTATCCTGGGCCTCAATGTTTCGTACTTTGTGGGCGGAGAAGTCGGCAGCATGTGGTATACCAGTAAGGGTGACTGGCTGAGCATATTCAATGCCTGGTGGGTTGGTATCATCAAAGCCATGCCGACGATCCTCATAGCCTTCGCCGTCGCTGATTTCGCCTTCTTGTTTCAGCGCTGTTCCGAGGGAGATGTGTTTACCGAGCGCAACGTCAAAACTCTGAAAAGCGCCGCTTATGGTCTGTTCGGTGCCGGTGCTTGGGCAGGCATTATCTCGCCCACTTTGATCGAGTGGATCGGTCAGAATTTCCGAGGAGTATTGGTCAATTTCGGTGACTTGGCGCTGGCTGTCGCAATGATGGGAGTTGTTCTGTATGGCCTGTCGCTTGTTTTCCAGGACGCTGTCGCGGTCAAAACCGAGAATGACGAGTTCGTCTGATGGCGGCAGAGATTATCGTTACGCTCGATGTCATGCTGGCGCGCAGGAAACGCCGGGCGAAAGACCTCGCCGCAGAGATCGGAATGACCGAGGCCAATTTATCCCTTCTGAAGTCGGGAAAGGTGAAGGGCGTTCGGTTCGACACGCTGGCGAAGCTCTGTGAAGCGCTCGATTGCACGCCAGGAGAGCTATTGGAAGTTGCAGTGACTGACGTGGAGTGAGGCTTGCCTTTCGCGACGAGACGCCGGGTAGCTGACACCAACAAAATTCGGGAGAAACGGCATGACTGCGCCAGCAACGATTGAGATCAAAGACGAGATCGCCACCATCACAATGGATGATGGCAAGGCCAATGCGATCAATCCAACTATGCTTGAGGCGCTCAATGCATGTTTGGACCAGGCCGAAAAAGAAGCCAAGGCGCTTATCATTACGGGCCGCGAGGGCCGCTTTTCTGGCGGCTTCGATCTGAAGCTGATGATGAGCCTGCCGGGCGAAGAGGTGAAAGCCCTTGTCGATGGCGGCGGTAAGCTTGCCCATCGTTTGTATGGTTTCCGCATGCCCGTGATCGCCGCCTGTAATGGCCATGGGGTCGCGATGGGCTGCTTCATTCTTCTGTCGTGCGACGTCCGGATTGGCACGGCCGGGGCCTACAAAATCGGTGCGAACGAGACACAGATCAACATGGTTCTACCGATCTTTGCGTCTGAACTGGTAAAGGCGCGCGTCTCGAAAGACTATCTCACGCGCTCAATGATCTTCGGGGAGCTGTTCGACCCGGAGACTGCTGTCAAAGCCGGTTACCTCGATCAAGTCGTCGACGCGGGCGCTCTGATGGCCACGGCACAAGGCTATGCGGAGGGCTTGAAGCCCCTTAGCTCTCCATCCATGTCGGGGAATAAGCGACTGCTGCGCGAGGAAACCTTGGCGACGATCGCGGCTTCACTACCGGAATAGCGGTGTTTGCGGCTGGGCCTGTGCCTTAGTACAAACCCGCCGCACGCAGCAGCAGTACCGCGCCAATGGCCGTCACGAGCCCTTTCATCCATTTGCGGAAATCGATGTCGTTCATACGCTCGAGCACGCGTTTTCCTTGCGACGTGCCGAGCATAGAGAGCGGGATCGCAGCGGCGAATAACCACCAAGGGGGCAGGGCGCTCCAACCTGCTGCGCTGATCACTGGGACGCTCCAAAACCCGATTTTCACCAGATGACTGAGGGCTTGCGTCACTGACTTTGTTGCGACGATCTGCTGGCGGGTCATATCCGCGCGCACGAAGAATAGGTCCAACATCGGCCCCGCGACGCCTGCGAGCGTGTTCAGGCCTTGTACGCCAAAACCAGCGGCGATCGCATGGTCCGGGCGTTTGATATCCAGGTGTAAGCGCTCTTTCGGGAGCCAAACGAGCATGGGCGTGAGCCCGAGCAAGAGATAGAGCGCGCGTTTGTCGGGTGTCCAGCTGACAAAGAAAAGCGCCGTAATACCGGCCGCCGCGCCGATGCAATAGTAAGAGAAGACGCGCCAATCGATAGACTCTCTGAGCAAGAAGGCGCGATACCCGTTGGCAAACATTTGAATGCCGCCATGGACAATCATCGCGGTTGCAACGCTGACCAGGGCCACCAAAACAGCCATCAGGATAATGCCGCCCGCCATCCCGAAAATTCCGGAAATGAACGACGTCACCAGGGTGGTCGCGAGGATAATGGCGGCCGCGAAAACACTCATCAGCGCCCTCCTGAGGTGAGTCTCTCTCGGGGACAAATCACCCTAGGATGTTCCCGGAGTGACCGTTCGTCTCAGTTGGGCTCACCTTACCCCGCGATACGGTTTTACAAGTTTACGTGCGCGTCATACCGTGTGGGCAGTTGAGACGTGAAAACGAGGAAAAGTGATATGCCTTATACCGATACCGGGTCTGGTGAGATGAATGATGACCTGTTTGACTTGCGAATGTCAGACGAGGCTCGCCCGCTCTATGACCATGTGAAAAAGTTCATCGCTGATGTTGTTGATCCAATGTCAGTCAAGTTCCACGAGTTGGGCAAAGACAAGAAAGACATCTGGTCTTACGCGCCTGGCCAGCTTGAGACACTCGAAGAAGCTAAAGACGAAGCAAAGAAGCAAGGGCTTTGGAACTTCTTCTTGCCGGACGCCGAAACTGGCGAAGGCCTAAAAAACCTCGATTACGCATACATCGCTGCTGAGCTCGGCAAAAATTCGCTCGCATCTGAGACGATGAATTGCTCGGCGCCAGACACCGGAAACATGGAAGTTCTCGAGCGCGTCGGGACACCTGAGCAGAAAGAGCAATGGTTGAAGCCTCTGCTTGAAGGAAAAATCCGGTCAGCCTTTGCGATGACAGAGCCGGCGCTGCCAAGCTCTGACGCGAAGAACATTTCGACTCGCGCCGTCCTCGAGGGCGACGAGTGGGTGATCAATGGCGAGAAGTTCTACATCTCAGGTGCAGGCGACCCGCGCTGTAAGATCATGATCACTATGGTCAAAACCAACCCAGATGCCGAGCCGCACAAGCAGCAGTCCCAGATCCTGGTCCCAACCGACACACCCGGCGTGAAGATCCTGGACGGTATGCAAGTGTTTGGCGACTATGACGCGCCGCACGGTCACATGCACATCGTCTTCGACAATGTCCGCGTGCCAAAAGAGAATATGCTGCTCGGTGAGGGCCGCGGCTTCGAAATCTCGCAGCTTCGCCTTGGGCCAGGTCGTATCCACCACTGCATGCGCTCGATCGGTGCTGCTGAGCGCGCGCTCGACATGATGGTCGTTCGTGGCATGGGTCGCCAAGCCTTTGGCCGTGACCTCATCAAGCTCGGCGGAAATATCGAGAAAGTGTCTCGCGCGCGGATCGATATTGAGTCCATGCGCATGATGGTTCTGAAGGCTGCTAAAGCCATGGATGTTCTCGGCAATAAAGAAGCGCGCGTTTGGATCTCAATGGTCAAAGCGATGGTACCGGAGAAAGTCTGCCGGATCATTGATGAAGCCATCCAAATCCACGGCGCGGCGGGTGTATCTCAGTGGACACCGCTTGCACGTCTTTACGCGAACCAGCGTACCCTGCGCCTCGCAGACGGTCCGGATGAGGTCCACCATATGGTTGTGGGCCGCGCTGAGACTCGCAAATATTCCGGCGAGGAAGAAGATCCGGCCATGGCAGCTGTCTGGCGCAAATAGCGCAAACGCAAAGCCTAATTTTGAAAGCGCGGCCCTCGGGTCGCGCTTTTTTGTGCCGTCCGAAAAGAAAAAGGGATGCACCAAAGAGGTGCATCCCAAGTAGGTGGCCGGGTTAGAGGGGCGGATGAACCCGAGCCTTGAGCTTGTCCGGTACGGTCATGGAGAAACCGCCTGCGACAGGTTTCTACTTAAACGCGAGTTGCTAACAAATGGTAAACACTTGGAAGTTTCTCGTATAGACATGTAAAAACCACTCGAAACAAGCATAGCAGACAAATGTATAAGTAGAAGTGAATCTAAAAGCTTGCGTAGGCGATTGAATGCTTAGTTTACGCTGTAGTGGCCTGAAATTACCCTGTTTACTCTAATCTATTCAAAAAACTACTTTGAATAGAAATAGTCGTTGGGTTGCGTGGCAGCGTCCCAATCATTTTCAGAGATTATTTTGCGCGGGGGTCATTTCTTTCGCGTGCGATTCCCTGACCGCCGCGCCGCGTTAGCCAAAACATGCCGAGTAAATCGAAGATGCCTGCGCCGAGGCGTCCTAAGAAGCCATACTTGGATTGGCCATGCCAGCGCGGCCGATCATTGACGAGCTCCTCTCGAACCTCCCACCCGGCGCGTTTGATAAGGGCCGGCAGAAAGCGGTGCATCGAGGCAAAATAGGGGAGCTCTTTGAAGGCTTCCGTTCGGATGAGCTTCCAACCGCAGCCTGTATCCGTCGCATCATCTCTCAGCATGAAGCGTCGAACGCCATTGGCGACGCGCGACTGCAACCACTTGAAGCCACTATCGTTTCGGCTGTTACGCTTGCCCGCGACTATTCCGAGTTTGCCCGTATCTTGTCCCGCGATCAGCTCCGGCCAGAGGCGCGCTGTGTCATTGATATCGTTCTGCCCATCGCCATCAATTAACTGCGTCCAAGTTCCTCGCACAGACTTTAGACCCGTGAATAAAGCCGCGGATTTTCCGGCGCGCTCGATGTGAGTGAAGACTGTCACGGTGTCTGGCCAGCGGCTTGCGGCCTCCGCGAGTTCTTGTCCCGTCGCATCATCAGAGCAATCGTTCACACAAACAATATCGAAGGATATTCCAGCAAGCGCCTCGTGCACTTCTTCAAGCAATGGGAGCACATTGCCTTCTTCATTGTAGAAGGGAATCAAGACGCTCAGGTCTGGCGAACTCATTTTCCTGACTCAATCCTGGCTGCGAGGGCTTCGATCCGCGTTGCGGTATCCGTCAGCGCTTGTGCGGCGCGCTGAACGTCGGGTCCCGCGGCTTCTGCTTGACTGCGATGCGCAGCGTCGAGTTCATCCAAAAGCGCAAGCGACGCGATCAGGAGCAATCGATCATCCCCAATATTGCCGACCGCGCTCGCGATTTCTTCAACCCTTGCATTGAGTTGACCGGAGAGGGCGATCAGACGCGCTTCCTGGCCTGGGGCACAAGCGACGGAGTAGGATCGGCCTCGGAGCTTGATATCTGCCTTTGCCATCAGCTCTGACCCTCACGTCCAAGCGCGGCGCGGACTTCGGAAATCGCGGCGCCGAGCGCTTCGGAGGCTTCGTCTGCGAGGGCCTGGAGTTCTTTTTCGCGGGCGAGCGATTCATCAAGCTGCTGGGCCAGGCGCGCGCGGTCTTCCATCATCACGGTCAATTCTTGGCGAAGGATGGATGGATTTCCGGATCGCTCGAACAATCCATCGACCGCGCCTTCCAGACGAGTCAGGGCTTGATCCAATCGAGATGCGGCAGCTTCAATTACGCTCATAGTCTTTCGTTTGCGCTCATTGTGTCGAAAACTCAATAGTCACCGATGCTAAGTCTTGACAGGGGTGGCCACGCTGTCCATTCCCCGGGCGAAATAAAACAGGACGAAAAGCATGACAGTTTCCAATCGGGACATGGCCAATGCCATCCGCGCTTTGTCAATGGATGCGGTCGAGGCCGCTAAGTCTGGGCATGTTGGTTTGCCGCTTGGAATGGCGGACGCCGCGACGGTTCTGTATCGCAAGTTTCTGAAGCACAATCCCGCGGATCCCGACTGGGCAGACCGTGATCGGTTCGTGCTATCGGCGGGCCACGGCTCAATGCTGGTTTACTCGCTGCTTCACCTGACAGGCTATGAGAGCGTGAGCCGCGATGACATTCGCGCTTTCCGCCAGCTGGGACGCCCAACAGCAGGTCACCCTGAAAATTTCGTCACCAAAGGCGTCGAAACCACTACGGGCCCGCTCGGTCAGGGCATTACCACAGCGGTTGGTATGGCGATGGCTGAGCGTCACCTGAATGCGCGCTTTGGCGATGAGCTCGTCAATCACAAGACTTATGTGATTGCGGGCGACGGCTGCCTGATGGAAGGCATCAGCCAAGAAGCGATCACGCTGGCCGGGCACCTCAAGCTCTCTAACCTGATCGTCCTGTTCGACGACAATGCCGTCACGATTGATGGCGGCACTGACATGGCTGACAGCACGGATCAATGTGCGCGGTTCGAAGCGTCCGGCTGGGTGACCAAAAAAGTTGATGGCCATGACGCTGATGATGTCGAAGCGGCTCTGAGTTGGGCACAGGATCAAGACAAGCCGGTCATGTTGGCCGTGAAAACCATTATCGGTTTTGGCGCGAAGCGCGCGGGCACAGGCCCAGCGCATGGCGGTCCTTATGGCGAAGAGGAAGTGGCGACCGTGCGCGAAAGCATTGGTTGGCCGCACGCCCCATTCGAAGTTCCAGCCGAGATCGAAAACGCTTGGGCGGAGGCCGGCAAGCGCTCGGACGCAGAGCATTTGGCCTGGAAAAATCGCCTCGATAATAACGCGAACAAAGCTGAATTCGAAGCCGCGATGGCGGGTGCGCTTCCGGCAAATCTCTCCGAAATCGTCAACGCTCACAAAAAGGCGGTGGTCGAAGGCGGCAAAGATGATGCGACCCGTAAATGGTCTGGCGCGGCACTAGAGCCGCTCACCGAAGCGATCCCTGAAATGATCGGTGGATCTGCTGACCTGACCGGCTCGAACAATACGAAAACCAGCCACACAGCGCCTCTAGGGCCATACGATTGGGCAGGGCGCTACGTTCATTACGGCATTCGTGAGCACGCCATGGCAGCGGCCATGAACGGTATGGCACTGCACGGCGGGGTCATTCCCTACTCGGGCACCTTCTTGGTGTTCGCAGACTATTCTCGCGCCGCGATCCGGCTTGGCGCCTTGATGGGCGAGCGTGTGATCCATGTCATGACGCATGACTCTATTGGTCTGGGTGAAGATGGCCCGACCCACCAACCGGTCGAGCATGTTGCAAGCCTGCGCGCGATGCCAAACATGATGGTCTTCCGTCCATGTGACGGCGTCGAGGCGGCTGAATGCTGGGAACTGGCGCTGCGCAACGATTCCGGTCCAAGCACGCTGGCGCTCACTCGTCAGAAAGTGAAATCGGCGCGGTCATCCCACACCGATGAGAACCTTTCTGCAAAGGGCGGCTACGTTCTGTCGGACGCAGCTGATGCCAAAGCCGTGCTGATCGCGACAGGGTCTGAGGTTGAAATCGCCATGGCGGCGCAAACCGCGCTGGCGGAGCAGGGTGTCCCAGTCCGGGTTGTCTCAATGCCCAGCATGGACCTGTTCGAGCAGCAGTCCGATAGCTACCAGACCGAAACCCTTGGCGGCGATCTGCCGAAGGTCGCGGTTGAAGCAGGTGTCCGCTTCGGCTGGGACCGTTGGATCGGCCATGATGGCGGATTTGTCGGAATGGCGTCTTTCGGCGCGTCTGCGCCGTATCAAGACCTCTACAATCACTTCAACATCACAGCCGATGCTGTCGTGGCAGAGGTCCAAAAACGCGTCTAATTTAACGGTTTTGGAATACCCGGAAGAAGTCTTGCGGGGGAGTAGCAGGTCTCGACTTGAGACCGAGCGCTTCCCGCGCCTTTGTCTGGGCTCGCCAGATAAGCCTTCAAGCTTGCATGCGCAGCCGCATCAAATTCAGCGCGTGATAACATCGTCGTGATTTGCCCCAGAGAGCGTCGCTTAAAACAGCGATGCAGGTCTACATAGCGTAGCTCGTTGGACTCGCTTCCCGTACGCGCGCGCCGGAAGGCGAGACGCATGGGATCACGGGAGAAAGTCAGCGTTGCGGGCCAGCCTGGCCCATATGGAACTGCGACCCAGGCGGCCTGTATGCCGGTGTCTTTATCAAGCTCGCTGAAATACAGCTGATAGATCATCCCATCATCAGATGGCTCTGCTTGTACGGATACGTTTGGATGGCGCTCAAGACGACTGCGCCATGCTTCAACGAACTGATCGCGCAAACGCCAAGCAGCTTTACTGTCACCGGCCCGCACAAAAGATGAGATCGCATAGAAATTTGAAAGGCGGTCCGCCATCGGACCAGCATTTTTGAAGTGCTCTGCCGCAGCTCGCGCGTCTCCGAGGTCGGCCGAAGCCATGCCCGCTATTCGGCTGGCGTCAAAGAATTCTGGCCGCTCGGGACAAGCCGCCAGGAAGCTTTCAGTAATCGCAGAGATATGTTCTGGCGTTTGCTCAATCCGCGTATCATGCAGCGCGAGTTGCCATTCCATAGCGTCGTGCAGCCCGCAGCTTTGTGCGCTGGCTTTGTAAAATGTGTTCATCGCGACGAAGCTAGTAACCCCAGCTGCGATGATCGCTCCTATATATCGCCGAGTGCGTCGGCTAAGTCGTTTTGTTCCGCCCATAGGACGGACAGTGCAAGTGGAGTGCCGTTTACCCTACTAGCACGCGCTCAATTGCCCAGTACGCTCCAATGAACCCGATCAGACCGCTCGCAGGCCAGACCACGGCCTTGCGATAAAGCGTTTCCGAAATGCGGTGTCTGAGAGGCCATAGAAGGAGCGCAGCGAGCGCGACGACTGAAAGCTGCCCGATCTCAACGCCGATATTGAAGCCAATCAGCGCGCTCCAGAATTGTCCATCTGGGAGACCGAGCGATCCGAAAAATCCTGCGAAGCCCATGCCGTGGATGAGCCCGAATACGAACACAACCAATGGCCGCCATCGAGTCATGTCTTTGAAGAACAGGTTTTCTACCGCGACCAATGCAATCGTCGCCGCGATGAGAGGCTCTACAATGCTAGCGGGAGGCGCAAACACTCCCGCAGCCACCAAGCCAAGTGTGATCGTGTGCGCCACAGTAAACGCTGAAACCTGAATCAGCAGCGGCCTTAGACGCCGCGTTGAGAAGAACATCGCAAGCACGAAGAGGATGTGATCCAGCCCTCCCGGTAGAATGTGCTGAATGCCGATTTTTACATAAAGCGCGAGCGTTTCCAGTGGGGGGCGTTCGAAGTCAATTGTCTCGGTTTCTGTGAAGCCGCTATCACGGCCAACTGCATTCGCAGGGCGATCCATTTCTTGAAGCGCGAGGCACAGAGCTGGGTCCATACCACCATCGACCGTGCAAAACTCATCTTCTGGATGGGCCACCGCCGAACCGGCGGTGACGAACATAAAAGTCAGAGCCAACAGAAACAATCTGATCAAGTGTCTACTCTTCTATCGTGAGACGGGATTAGCGTTGGTCGCATGATCATGATCATGATCATGCTCGTGATCGTGGTGGTGATGTTCATCTCCCAAATCCGAATGGTCATGTCCCGGCAGGGGCAACAGAATGAGCGCTATTGCAATCGCGACCCCGACTGAGAGGGCGGCAAGTCCCTTTGCGGGCTTCATATCCTTGAGCGGGGCCATGAGCGGACCTGTAGCCACGAAGAGCAATAATCCCGCAGATAGCGCAAAAAGGCTGCCCAAGACCGCTTCTCCGAGCCCGAACATGACAGGTCCTGAGACTAAGACGCCCAGCGGTGTGGTCGCGGCTGCAGCTGAGAAGGCCCAGATAAAGGACCAGCGATTTGAGATGCCATGACGGCGGAGGATCGCAAACGCGATGACGCCCTCTGGAAACTCATGCAGGATTAAGCCGAGTGCAGTGAAGACGCCAGATGAGAAACTCGCGGCGAAGGTGACCGCATAAATCACACCGTCGATGAAAGAATGGATCGCGATTGCCAGGATTGGCGTGATCGCCTCACTCGGCAATTGTGATGCTTCACGTTCAGGGAAGGCAGCCTTGATCGAATAGTGGACAAGCACCCCGGCAAAAAAACCAGCTGCGAGCCAATAAGGTGCATTCGACGTGAGTGCGAAAGCTTCTGGCACGATGTGTAAAAATGCGATCGCCGTTAAAAGGCCTGCAGCGGCCAGTCCGAACAAATCTGCGTAGCGCAAGCTCCAGTCGCTGCGCAAAGCGACAGCGAGCAAGCCGAGTGTTGTCACGAAGGCCGCGATCAATCCAAAGAAGAGGGGGGCTTGGAGCGATTCAATCATACTACGTGATGAGCGCCGAGCGACGCCAGATTGCCCTATTCAATTCGCGAGGATGTTATAGTATCTCAACTTAATGC
>JBCBGS010000069.1:0-13557 GCA_038526515.1 Pseudomonadota bacterium
AGAGCAAACGCACCTTGAACGTCACCTTTGATGACGGCAAAGCCTTCGCCCTGCCCTACAAAATGCTCCGGCTGGAAAGCCCGTCCGCTGACGTTCAGGGTCATGGCAGTGGTCCGAAACCGCCGCCCCCAGTTGTTAGCGACGATATCTCCGTCGAAAAGGCTGATCCGGTCGGGCGCTATGCGGTTCGGATCCATTTCAGCGATGGCCATTCAAACGGGCTTTTCACCTGGGCTTACTTGCGCGAGCTGGGTGAGAAACAGGCTGCGGCCTAAGCCTACTTACAGACAGCCGCAATCATGCCTATATGCGACCAGCACAGCGGCTGGGGCGTTCGAGGACGGTCAGCTATCCGCCGACCTTAAGTTCCGTCAGGGAGCTGGCTCTGGACTGGACCGTGGTCCTATCTACCCGGCGCCCACCTAGTCTCTAGGTCGACGGGATACGAGTACCAAGACGGCGCTTTCGGTCCTGTGCGCTTTTCTCTGCTTCGGTTTATCGAACAATGTGCCAGGTCGTTTGGCGACCGGCGAGATAGTTGATGGTTTCGCCATCAAAGCAAGCATCCTGCTCCAGCTTGATCTGTGCATATTGGCCATCCCACTCAGGAACTTTAGCTTTCACATTGCCTTCAATCGCATAGCAAGTGTTCGCATAAACCGGCCAATCCCCGCGCACCGGCGTGCCGTCTTGATCATCCCACATGCCGATCGTTGGACCAGGCGCATGGCCGAAGAAACCAAGAGGATGGGTGTAGACTGAGCAGATATAGTCCTCGGCATCACACTGCGCGCGAGTATCTGCGAGCACCTGATTGCCCGTTTTCCCAAGCCCAAAAGCACCCGTGTGGTGATCCTGCCAGCGGTTTCCGACCGCCATCGCAGCCTTTAAACCCTCCGGAACATCGCTCTCGCCAAGATGCGCGATATAGCCCATTTCCTGCGTGTCGGTGCACAGCTTTAGATAACAAATCCCGACATCTGTATGGATGATGTCACCGCGCTTGATGACGCCGCTCGTCCCGCAAAAAGAGGACTCTGCTTCACAAGTCAGACCCGGACGCTGGACGTTCACATAGGGATTAAACCAGGGCGCCAGGTTCAATTCCTCAAACCGCTCCCGCATATACCACGCGACATCATCCGTCGTGGTCACACCGGGCGTGATGACTTTAGAAGAGAACGCCTCGCTGATCACGGAGCGAGCGAGCCCTACAATGTGGCCATAGGCTTCCATCTCATGATCACTGCGCGTTTCGATCCAGCGGATGACAAGATCTTCCGCGCTCACCAGTCGGCGTTCCAAACGACTTGGCAGAACAGATTCAAGTTTCTGGTGGAGGCCATGTGTCAGGCCGTCGGCCACGGGCCAATGAGAAGACACATTGATCCCAATCCGCTCTGGATCTTTCTCTTCAATCAAATCAGCCAGCGCCTCCCACTGAGCATCCAGATCGCCGCCTTCCCAGGCCGCTACATAAGGTTCACCCAGCGGATAACGATTGACGGTCAGCATTTCGAACGCATCTTCGGTTTTATGGAACACCAAGATCGTGGTCCGCCGCGCCGCAAAGGCAGGCTGAGGGACGAGCGTGAAATAGACCGGGTCCTCGGCATATTCGCGATTGATCACGAGCCACATATCGATGCCCGTCTCATCCATCAACGCAGGTAGCAAATTCTCAAGACGATCGCGCGTCATCTCGTTTTCTGGCGCGATCCGATCGCGAAACGCTAAAACGTCCCGTTCGCCGGCAACCTCTCGGCCTTGCTCGAAGTCATTATAGCTTTGCGCCAAGGCCTCCGTGGCCAGTGTCGCGATCGCCAGAAGTCCCAGCAGAATAAATCGTACCATTGCGGAGTGCACCCTTTCACCTCAAACCTGATCGCGCCAACATAGAGCGCGCGTTACGGGGTGCAACGCAAATCGCATTGGTTTTTTGAGGGACTAAAGACGATGCGCAGCGAGCGTGTCGTAAATCGCCAGCGCCTGCTCATAAATGGCGAGATGAGCTTCCGGCACCTTCGGTAATTCGGCGGGCGCGTCCGCAAACCCCGTCGATTTCCAGACCGCGTCATACCAATGCGGCGCCCACGCGCCATCCTCCGGTTTTGGACCTGCAGACCAGGCGAGCATGGCGGGTTGCCACTCGATATTGAGCGCTGAGCAGAGCGTTCGCAGCTTTTCTTCGGGAGCTCTCAGAATGTCAGTACTGTCTATGACGAGCGGGCTCTGGCCTTCCAGCTCCGCCGCGCGCTCAAACAGGCTGAGCTGTTGCGGAAAACCGATCGCCTCCAAAGAGACCGTCTCCATTTTGCGAGCGTAAGACGGGATCACCCGCGCGGGATGACGGATCAAAAAGACGTTTCGACAGGCCGACATCCAATCGCGCGGAATTTCCGCAACCATATGATGGGTCATATGCTTTTGATAGAATACGCTCGAAGCGGGTTCGATTGGCCCAGTTAATGCGGCAATCACCTGATCCGGAACAGCGCTTTGGCTCGCGAAGATCTCTTCTGACATGGGGTGCTGCAGCCCCGTCGCTTTAAGGTAAGCGGCATAGAAGGGTTCATCCACGCATTGACTATCGGAGCGTGCGCCGAAGCTCCGCATCATCGTGGTCGACATATTACGCGGCCCTGACCACATCGCAATTCGTAGCGGCTGGCCCATCATGTAATCGGCGTCAGGTTCGTATCGACCAGCGCTTTATACAGATCTGATAGCTTCTGCGTCATGGGTCCGTTCAAATTTGCGAGGACGCGCCCATCCACTTCGCGCACAGGTGTCGTGCCTGCAAACGTTCCGGTGATGAAGGCTTCGTCCGCCGAATAGACATCGAACAGAGAAAATCGTTTCTCCACCACTGGAATATCATTCTCTCGGCATACGCGGATGATGTTTCCGCGGGTGATACCGCCCAGGCAATATTCGGGTGGGCTCGTCCACACTTCGCCGTCACGCACGATGAAAAAGTGCGTCGAGTTACAGGTCGCGACAAAGCCATCTGGATCAAGCATGAGTGCCTCGTCCGCGCCGGCTTTGTCGGCCTGAATACAGGCGAGAATGCAATTCAGCTTGGAATGAGAGTTGAGCTTCTGATCCTGCTCGGCGGGCCCGGTCCGTCGAACATGCGCGGTGAACAGAGAAACGCCCTTCGCTTGGATCTCAGGCACCGGCGATTTGTACTCAGGGATAATCACAATAGTCGGCGGCGTGATCGTAAAGCGCGGGCCTTGGTAGGGCGTTTTCTTGACCCCGCGCGTCACCATCAGACGGATATGTACCCCTTCCGTCATGTCCTGTGCTTTAAGGCAGGCAAACAGTTGCTGCGTCAGCTCTTCTGGCGTGAGGCCGATATCCATATCAATGGTCTTCGCCCCGGCATAAAGCCGCTTCAAATGAACATCGAGAAAAGCCACGCCGCCTTTATGGACGCGCAGCCCTTCCCAAACGCCATCGCCTAAAAGATAGCCGCTCTCAAACACCGAGACGGTCGCCTCGTCGCGATGTTTGAGCGCGCCATTGATGGACACTTTGATGTCTGCATTGCGCTCATCATAGACATAGTCGTGAACGCCGTGCGCGTCGTCCATCATGGTCTAGCCGCCCACGCGCCGTTCTTGACCAGCCCAATACGGCTCGCGCAAATCTTTGCGAAGGATTTTGCCCGACGGATTGCGCGGCAGCGCTTCAATAAAGTCGACTGACTTTGGACATTTGTAGCCCGCGATTTTCTCGCGCGCCCAAGCAATGATGCTGTCCGGGCTCGGATTGGTGCCTTCTTTGGCGACGATAATCGCTTTAACGGCCTCACCCCATTTTTCGTCCGGGATGCCAATCACCGCGACATCAGCGACGTCTGGATGCCCGAAGATCGCGTTTTCAACTTCGGCCGGATAGACGTTCTCACCGCCAGACACGATCATGTCCTTCACGCGGTCATAGATGAAGAGGAAGCCGTCTTCATCGAAATAGCCCGCATCGCCAGTATGGAAGAAACCGTTTCGGATCGCGTCTTCTGTGGCTTCCGGGCGGTTCCAATAACCCTTCATGACGAAGCCAGACTGGATCACGATTTCACCGACCTCGCCGGTCGGGACCGGCTCTCCGGCAGCATCCACACATCGAATAATGGTGGAAGGATATGGTACGCCGCAGGACCGGAGCTTGCCCCAGCTTGGATTGTGCGCCTCAGGCGGCAAATAGGTGCCCCCGCCAACCGTCTCGGTTAGACCGTAAAGCTGTGTGAACTGAGCGCCCATGACTTCAACCGCGGTCTTCAACAAGTCCTCTGTGATCGGCGATGCACCGTAAAAGACTTGTTTCAGCGTGGAGTAATCACGCTCCCGGAAGTCCGGCATTTGCGACAGCATCAAAATCACCGCGGGCACCCAGAAAGCATGATTGATCTTTTGACTTTCAATCAGATCAAGGATTTCAGCCGGATTGATTTCCGGTAGCACAACCGTTTTCGCACCTTGCGCGGTCGCAAGTAGGCCGGCATTCACGCCCGCGACATGGAAGAGCGGCATCGCGTTCATGACGGTTTCGCCGGCATCATAGCCCGCCCATTGCAGCGACCCGGCCTGCTCCATGAAGGACTCATAATTGGCGTTGGTCAGCATGACGCCTTTCGGCAGACCTGTTGTTCCAGACGTGTAGAGCTGGATGACATCATCATCGTCTAACGTCTTCGCCGCCGGTGCGGCGCTATCCTGCCCGTCCCGCCATGCGGTGTATTCGGGCCAACCATCGCGCTCACCCTCAACTACGATGATATGCTCAAGGTGCGGACACTCGTCTTTGATCTGGTCGATCATGTCGAACCATTCAGGCCCCACAAACAGGACTGAGACCTGCGCATCGGACAGAATGAACTGAACCTCAGGGGCCGCAAGGCGCGTGTTCACTGCGTTCATAACGGCGCGAATTTTCGCGCAGCCATAGAGCATCTCATAATAGAGCGCAGTATTCTTTGCGAGATAGCCGACGCGTTGATTGGCGCCTACGCCAAGCGCGCTCAAACCATGTCCAACTTGATTGGCGCGCGTGTCTAACTCCGCGAACGTGGTTTCTTCACCTTTGCACCAAAACGCGACTTCACCGCCGCGGAGTTCGGCTTGGACGCGCGGAATATCCGCGACATGCGGCATAGTTTTCGTGTCGAGCATGGCCGATCACCTCCCAGAAGTTTTGTATTTTCATTTGTTTTAGGCAACATTCTGGACTTGGAAAGCCTAATCGAACACGGTTAGAGTTCGATAGACGTCTGGGGAGGCAATCAAGCATGGCAAACGCCCAAAGTATTATTCTTCATCAGTTTGATCGCTCGCCATATTCGGAGAAAATCCGTTTGGCGCTCAGAATGAAGAATTTGGGTTGGGCCTCGGTGGAAATTCCATCCATCATGCCAAAGCCGGATCTCATGCCGCTCACCGGTGGATATCGCCGGACCCCGGTCATGCAAATTGGCGCCGACATCTTTTGCGATACGTCAATCATGCTGATCGAGCTGGAAAAGCGGTTCCAGATTCCTGCATTAAATTTGCCGGGTCACGAGGGCCTCGCCCAAATGGTCGCCGCCTGGACCGACGGAAAATGGTTCCAAACCAGCGTCGCCGTCATTTTCGGTGCGATTGGCGAGCATATGCCGCAAGAATTCATCGACGACCGCACAAAAATGTCGGGCCGCGCCTTCGATGTCGAAGCCATGAAAGCCGCCGCGCCTGTCATGCAGGATCAATGGCGCAGTCAGCTCATGTGGATTGAACATCGACTTGCGGGCGGACGGTCTGCAGGAACCGGCGATTGGCTCGTCGGCACCAAACCCGGCATGATCGATGTCCACGCCTATATGAACCCCTGGTTCGTTGAGAAGAATATTCCGGATTTCCTGGAAACCTGTTTTGAAGATGCGCCGCTCACCAAAGATTGGTATCGCCGCCTGAAAGACTTTAAAGGCCAGGCCCCTGAAGAGATTAGCGGCGCTGAGGCCGTAGAGATTGCCAACCACGCTGCGCCACGCCTGAAACCCGCTTCAACCGCGGGCGACCTGCGAGACTTCGAACCCGGCGACCACGTCGCCATCGCACCCGATGATTATGCCAAGGACTGGGTTGAGGGCGATCTTGTGATCGCGAATTCAGAGCGTGTCATCATTGCCCGCCAGGATGAACGCGCAGACAATCTGCACGTTCACTTCCCGCGCGTAGGTTATGTCCTGCGCCAAGCATAAGCGGGCGCGGGCTCAGCTTCACCTTTCGGCTCATCGCCGGCAATCAGTGTGTCAGCGAAATAGTGGTTTCGATCCCGGTGACCGGCTTCATCTTCGCGCACGGCAATGACGACATCCCGCAGCCGCGCATTCGCAGGCAAGTTCCAATAATCGATCGCGATTTGCGGCGCAGGTCCGTTCTCTAACCGGCCCTCATCAATCTCTCGCAGGTAGTGCGTGTAGCTGGTCACGGCCTCCTCCTCAAAATAACCGATCACGCGATGCGCTGTCTTCGGCGCGAATAGGTAGAGAAAGAAGTAGAAATTGTAGAAGATGGCTTGCGCGATCATGATCAGACCGCGTTCAAAAAGGGTCGGCTGCGCGACCTGAATGAAGGTCATCAGATGCATGCGTTCATTCTCGGCTTCATCCAAAAGCTCTTTGACCCAGCCTTGATCATCGCGCATGCGCCGGATTGACCGGAGATGTTGTAACAGGCCCGCCACCATGCCGGGTACTGCCGCGACCGTTTCCAGAACTACCGCCCGGTGACCGTAGCGTTTGCGGAAAAACAGATCGGCGAAAAAGCGCAGGAACTTCACGAATGCAAAGGCGATACGATCCCTCAGCCCTTCGGGTTTGCGGTGGGGTTCAACATAGCTCATTTGCGATCTCCTTGGCCTTACAAAAGTTAGGTAAGATCCCCTAAGACGGGCGTGAGACGCAGAATTGACGCGCGACAGAATGTGCCAGGTGTTTGAGCCTAACAGGCCGTGTCGAACCGATAAGCCACGAAGTGAACCGGGTCACCGTTTGAGTAATTAAGCGAATAGACGGGATCAGATTCCGTTACACAAAGGGAGGCTGCACGCGCTTGTGTCAGGAGCGCATCACGCACCTCTGACGCGGGCGGAATACAGGCCTCACCAAGCGCTTCGCATCGATGCGGCGGGCTGCCGCGCCCTTCCAAATTGATCAGATAGACGACCGGATAATCCACCTCGTCTTCCGGCAAGATCATCGGTGTTTCAGGGGGATGCAGGTTCTGCGTGCCGAACGTCATCACATAAGACGGTTCAGCATATCCAACGGCCAGAATTCGGTCTGGGCTCGCTTGGCCACTTTCACAGGTCTCACTTGGCACGCCGCAAACACCTTGCAGGGCGAGGCGTGCACTTTCGGTAGGCTGTGCCCAGAGCTGGCTCGGCAACATGTCGGTCCGCACGTGCCACCCGAGAAACAGGCTGACGAGAACGCCAAGGGCTGCGGCAGCGCCAAGCTTGCGCATGAAGATTGCGACGCACGAACCAATGAGGACCGCAGCCCCAAGCCCCCAGAACCAAAGCGGGAAGTTCACATAGGCCGCCCATTGCTCGATGACCGCCTCTGGCGCGACGGTTTTAAAGTCCCCAGCGGCTTCTGTTTTGATCAGGCGCGCCGCCACGGGCGAACTAACGAACAGCAATAGGGCTCCGCCAAAAGCATAAATGCCAAAGCTGAGCCATTTAGAGAGCGGCACTTTCGCGCCGTCCATCATCTTCACCCCGGCCCAGCCGCAAAGCAGTCCCATCGCGGGATAGGCGGGCATGATGTAATGGCTCAGCCGCGTCGGCATGAGCTCAAAAAAGATCGTTGTGAGCAGCGCCCAAGCCACCAAGAAGCGGACAGCGCGCGTCTCTTCCGTCACCGGCGCTGCGCCATCCATGGACCACCGCGTTTGCCATTCAGGTCGCGTGCTGAGCCACCAGAAGCCAGCGATAATAATACCCGCAAAGGCTGAAGGCGCCCCGTTTCCAAGCTCACCAGGAAGGATCCACGTCGCAAGCGCCGTCAGCACGCCTAAAGCCAGCAGGACGAACATCGCATCCGTTCCGCGCTTACGGGCTGCCTCAGTCGATCCGCGCAAGTGTTTCCAGGCGAGCGTCATGCCCGGGATCAGCAAAAGGACCGCTGGGAAGAACCAAACCGGGATGTGGCTCAAATGATAAAGCGGCCAGCCTGCATGCCCTTCTGAGGCCCCCGCGAACTTGTCTTTCAGGTCTTTGCCGATCGCACCTTCCAAGAAGGTGCCGCCCGTCGCGAATTGGATGGCGATCAACCAAGGCAAGAACATCGCGGCGGCGAGCACAGGCCCCGGCCACCAGATCAGCGGTCGCCACCAATCCCCGCCTTTGCCCTCGCCAGCTTTCGCCCAGACCCAAGCGCCCAAGCCAGCATAGGCTGCAACCATGGGCGTGACGGGACCTTTGATCAAAAGACCGCACCCCATCGCGAACCAGAAGACCAAGGCCATACGCTTGGGCTTTTCGGCTTGGCCCGTATAGAGCCGCGCAAGCGCGCCGATCCCCCATGTTGTGAGAAAGACCAAAACCCCGTCAGTCTTCGAGATATGTGCCTCACTGGTCAAAAGCAGCGTCGCCCCGAACAAGGCCGCGCCCAAAAAGGCTGCGCGCCGACCAATCAGAGCGATCCCGCACCAGAAGGTTGCGAGTGTCGCGAGCGCCGCGCCGAGCCAACTCGGCACACGATAGGTCCAAATATCAAGCTTATCTTCATCGCCCAGTGCGTGGGTTGCACCCGCTTGCAACCAGTGAATTCCGGCGGGTTTCTTGTTCCGATACTCATCCTGGTAGCGAATGATCAGATAGTCGCCGGTCTCGATATATTGCTTCGAAGCTTGCGCAAATCGGCTCTCATCGCGGTCTAGTGCCGGGAGATTAAAAACGCCTGGCGCCGCTGCCGTCAGCGTAATCGCAAACAGTATGACCCAAGCTTTCCAGCCAGATGAGAGACGATCGAGCATATCCATAAGTTTGCTCATATCCTGAGCCTCTGCCGTTGAATAGCGGGACAATGCGGACTAGCGTCTCTCAAACGCATAAAAATGGGAGAGGGCATGTCCTGGTGGTTCAAGATTGATCTATGGAAGCGCGTCATCGTTGCGCTTATTCTGGGTTTAGCCTGCGGTCTCGGTCTGCGCTACGGTATGGGCGCGGAAGCGGGCGGCGCATTTGCCCAAAGCTGGATAAGCTGGGCGGGTGATCTGTTTCTGCGATTGATCCGGATGCTTATCGTCCCCTTGATCTTCTTCACGCTCGTGTCGGGGATTATCGCGATGGGAGACCCAAAGCGCCTTGGCAGTTTGGGGGTCCGGACGATCGCAACCTACTTCTTTACCACCGCGATCGCGGTCACGCTCGGCCTCATTATGGCGACGATCTTCCAGCCAGGCGCCAGCCTGTCGCCGGAGACCTTTGCCGGCGCGGACACAAGCCGCATGAGCGATGTCGCTGAAAGAGCGGCGCAAGCGGGCGGGATCGTCGACAGATTGCTCGCCATTGTTCCGACCAATCCCGTCCAAGCCTTAGCGACCGGCAACATTCTGCAGATCATCTTTTTCGCAATCATGTTTGGTGTCGGCATTCTTATGGCGGGCAAGATTGCTGAACCCGTCGCCAAGTGGTTTGACGGCGCTTCTGAAGCGATGATGAAAGTGACGATCATCGTGATGGAAACCGCCCCAATTGGCGTGTTTGCGCTGATGGCAACCGTCATGGCAACGCAGGGGCTCGGCGTCCTGCAAAGCCTCGGCACTCTAGCAATCGCGCTCTATCTGGCCTGTTTCATCCACATTATAGTGACCTATGGGGGCCTGATCATTAAAGGTATGCTGCGTCTTCCGTTCATTCCCTTCATGCGGGGCATCACAGATGCGCAGGCCGTTGCCTATTCGACCGCCAGTTCATCCGCGACCCTACCGGTGACGATCACCTGCGCCGAAGAAAATCTTGGGATCGATAAAGCTGTCGCGGGCTCTGTTCTGCCGCTCGGGGCGACCATCAATATGGACGGTACTGCGATTTATATCGGCATGGTGGCTCTGTTTGGCGCGCAAGCCATGGGCATCGAAGTGAGCCTCACCCAATATGTCCTGGTCGCCGTGATGGCGACCCTGGTCTCGATTGGGGCGGCAGGCATTCCCAGCGCTGGGCTTTTCCTGTCTGGTTTGGCGCTGGCTCAAGTTGGTATTCCAGAAGAGCAAGCCTTCCTAATCATTGGCTTCATCCTGCCCTTTGACCGTCTGCTCGACATGATGCGGACGCTCACCAATGTGACTGGCGACAGCGCCGTGGCGACGGCGGTTGCGAAATGGGAAGGCGAGCTGAACGAGGATGTGTTCCGCGCTCAGGACAATCTCTCAGCGCATGTTGATGATAGAAATACCGCGTCCCCGGCCTAGATCGCGCCGCGAACAATCTCGCCAATCATTTTTGCTTCACTGGCGCGCGGAGATCCCGTGCGCCAGGCAATTCCAATGCGGCGCCCGATCAAGGGCGTTTCAAAAGCCTGCAGATCGACATCCGCACCTGAGGTTACACCCGCATCAATTGCGAGCTTCGGCAACAAAGACACGCCAAGACCGCCCGCCACCATGTGCACCAAAGTCGGCAGGCTCGTAGCAGTGACATCGGCGCCGCCGCGTTTGCTCGGCAGGCGGCAGATCGACAGCGCGTGATCGCGCAAGCAATGCCCATCTTCCAGAAGCAGTACATCCTCATCCAATAAATCCGAGGATTTGAGATTATCGCGATCGGTCAAACTGTGCCCAGGCGGTGCGACGAGCAGAAACTCATCTTCTCCAAGGTCCATCGTTTCAACACCTGGGGCCTCCCAGGGCAAGGCGATCAGCGCCGCATCCAGTTTTCGACTGCGCAGCGCCTCAAGAAGGCGATCCGTCTGGTCTTCGCGCAGGTATAGCTTCAGGCTTGGATGCGCCGCGCGCAGCGCCTTCAAGGTCTTTGGCAATAGAAATGGAGCAATGGTTGGGATTGCGCCCAAGCGAAACGCTCCCGTCAGTGGGGCACCTGCTTGTTGCGCCGCTGAGACGAGATCAGCCGTATCGGAAAGAATACCGCGTGCGCGCTCAACCGCGGCCTCACCCGCTTGTGTCAGCGATGCTCCGCGCGCCTCTCGTTCAATCAGTTGAACGCTGAGTAGGCCTTCAATCTCTTTGATCGCAGCAGATAAGGTTGGCTGCGTCACATGACAGGCCTCCGCCGCTTTGGAGAAAGATCCATTGTCCGCGACGGCGCATAAAAACTCGAGTTGGCGAAGTGTGGGTAGATGCATAGGTTCTATCTATCCTTTCAACTCGAATTATCAATTATTCAAACAGCAAATCCCGGCCTATATTCACGCTTAGTTGATCGAAAGAAGAGCGTCCCGGACTTGAACCGGCTAGAAACGACGCCACTTCAGTCAGGCACCGAGGGACTCCTAACCCCCGGTTCAGAACGCAGCGGTGGCAACCGATCCCCAATCCCTCTTGCCGCCGAAATGCGCGGTCCTGCCGGGCCCTTTCCTCCCCCCTTATCAAGGTTCTCCGGCAGGACCATCGCGCTCTCAAAAAATCCACTGTCAAATCGTGACTAAGATTTGACTTGCTAAGCCCACTCATAAGCGCATGTTACGAACCCATGGACCTTACAGCACCTGGCCTTGAAAACGATTTCATAAAGCTCGTTCCACTTGATGAGCAGTTCCGTGAGGACTTGCGTTCGAGTGACACCGCCGAACACATGTGGTCTTCCCTGCCAGCCATCCAATGCGGTGCGGGGTTCGACGCCTATTACGATCATGTCCAACGTCAAGCCACGACGGGCGAGATGTACGCATTTGCGCTGCTTGATCCAAATGATAGCGATCGATTTGTCGGCGTGACGGCGCTCGTGAGTCCAAACAAGATGCATCGGCGCGTGCGCTTGGGATACACATGGCTGGAACCGCATTTGCGCGGACGAGGCATCTATGCGGCCACTCAAAAGCTCTTGATCGAACGCGCCCTCGAATGGGGCGCTAAACGCGTTGAATGGTTTGTCGAAGAGCCAAACACACGCGCGATCCGCGCCATTCAATCCCTGGGTGCCATCAAAGAAGGTACACTTCGCCAATATGAGAAATTCGCCGATGGCGAATGGGTCGATGTGGTCGTCCTGTCCATGGTCCGCGACGAAGCGAAAGAAGCGATCCGCCGCCTTGGCCTCATCATGGCAGAGTCTGAGGCTTGATTCTTATCCACAGCCGTGCTTTACGCGGCGCTCAATCACCGCACTGACAGTACGTGCGCGTTGACCGGGACTTGAGCCCGGCGATGTCCCCCACTCGGCGAAGGCTCGCTCAGTGGGGCGCTACTGCTTTGTGTTGATGGCGAGAGCGCTTATCTCTTTGCATGAAAAGAGATCGGCAAAAGGAGTGACGCGATGTTTGACGCGCTAACAGACCGCCTTGGCGGGGTATTTGACGGACTTCTCGGGCGCGGTGCGCTGACCGAGAAAGACGTAACGGCTGCGCTGCGGGAAATCCGAGTGGCTCTGCTTGAAGCTGACGTCGCCCTCCCTGTCGTCAAAGACTTCATTGCCTCGATCAAAGACAAAGCCGTTGGCGAAGATGTCATCCGCTCGGTCAAACCGGGTCAGCAGGTCGTCAAAATCGTCCATGACGGTCTAGTTGAGCTGCTCGGCGGCGAAGAGGCTGAAACTGGCCTGCGCGTCGATAACCCGCCAGCCGTTGTGATGATGGCAGGTCTCCAAGGCTCTGGTAAAACGACCACGACCGGCAAACTCGCCAAGCGATTGGCCGAGCGCGACAAGAAGAAAGTCCTGCTTGCCTCGCTCGATACGCGCCGCCCCGCAGCGATGGAACAGCTTGCCATCCTCGCCGACCTGTGCGGCGACAATGTTTCCTCTCTGCCGATCATTGATGGTCAGGCGCCAGCAGAGATTGCCCGGCGCGCGCTGCAAGCCGCGAAGCTTGGCGGCCATGATGTGGTCTTCCTCGATACGGCCGGTCGGACTTCAATCGACGAGCAGATGATGGCTGAGGCGAGCGAGATCGCAAAGATCGCGCAGCCGAATGAGACCTTGCTCGTCGCCGACTCTCTCACTGGTCAGGATGCCGTTGAAACCGCAAGCCGCTTCCATGAGCGCCTGCCGCTCACAGGTCTGATCCTGACCCGGATGGACGGCGATGGCCGCGGCGGCGCCGCGCTCTCGATGCGTGCGGTCACAGGCCTCCCGATTAAGTTCCTCGGTACCGGCGAAAAGCTCGACGGGCTCGATGCCTTTGATGCCAAACGCCTCGCAGGCCGCATCCTTGGCCAAGGCGACATTGTCTCGCTGGTGGAAAAAGCTGGCGACCAGATGGACGCCGAAAAAGCTGAGAAGATGGCCAAGAAAATGGCCAAGGGGCAGTTCGATCTGGACGCCAGCTTTTTCCACCAGCGAGACAATGTCGCCTTGGCCAAGGATGCGGCCTGCGAGGCGTTTGGCATCAAAGGC
>JBCBGS010000070.1:0-13521 GCA_038526515.1 Pseudomonadota bacterium
GTGACGCCGTTGCACTCTTCATGGAGAACCGTCCCGAATACGTCTCGTTCTGGTATGGCCTCTCGAAAATCGGCGTAGTGGTGGGCCTGATCAATCATAACCTAACAGACAAAGCCCTCGCGCATTGTGTGAACATCGCTGACGCCAAGCTCATCCTGACCGGTGCAGATCAGGACGACGCTATTCGCAGCGCTGACGGCCTGTTTGAAGGTAACCCGAAAGTCTGGACCTATGGCGGCCAAGAAGGCGAGGACCTCACTGCGGCGCTCGCCGCTGTTTCCGAACAACGTCCGGATAGAAGCCACCGCGCCCACCTGCTCGGCAAAGATTTGTGCCTCTATGTCTACACATCTGGAACGACCGGATTGCCAAAGGCCGCCCGTCTCACCCAAGCCCGGACGCAAGGCATGATGCGATCCTTTATCGGACCGTGCAAAACCACATCTCGTGACCGCGTCTATATCACCCTGCCCCTTTATCACGGCACTGGCGGCCTTTGCGGCCTTGGACAAGCCTTGATGACCGGCGCATGCATTATTCTGCGCAAGAAATTCTCAGCCTCTCAATTCTGGGATGATGCTGCGGATCAAGGCGCGACATCGATTGTCTATATTGGCGAGCTGTGTCGCTATCTCGTCAATTCGCCGCCGCACCCGAAGGAAAAAGCCCACAAGATCCGAACCGGCTTCGGCAATGGTCTGCGGCCAGACATTTGGGAAGAGTTCCTGACCCGGTTCAACATTTCCTATGTCTGCGAGTTCTATGGCTCAACTGAAGGAAATGTCAGCTTCCTCGGCTTTGACGGCAAAGTCGGCGCGGTTGGGCGCATTCCAGGCTATCTCGAAAAAAGCGTTTACGGCCATGTCGCGTTCGTGAAGTTCGACGTGGTCGAAGAAAAGCCGATCCGCGGGAATGATGGCTTCTGCATCAAAACGCTGCCTGGTGAACCGGGCGAAGCGATTGGCAAAGTCGGTGATGAAACCCGCACGCGCTTTGAAGGCTATAATGACGAAGAGGCCACCAAGAAGAAAATCCTGCGTGACGTGTTCGAAGAGGGCGACATGTGGTTCCGCACCGGCGATCTGATGTCGAAAGACGCGGAAGGCTATGTCTATTTCGTCGATCGGATCGGCGACACGTTCCGCTGGAAAGGCGAGAATGTTTCAACCAATGAGGTCGCTGAGTTCGTTGCGCGCGCGCCCGGCATTTCAACAGCCAACGTCTATGGGGTCAGCGTCCCGGGCACAGATGGCCGCGCCGGCATGGCCGCAATCACGACGAATGGTGATGTCGATTATGATAATTTGTACGCCTGGCTGTCGGAGCATCTGCCGAAATACGCGATCCCGCTTTTTATCCGCGTCCAAAAGGAGGCGGAAACCACTGGCACGTTCAAGTATCGCAAAGTCGAGCTCGTCAAAGAGGGCTTCGATCCTTCCACCGTCAGCGAGCCGATTTGGTATTTTGATCCAGAGACAAACAAGTATGAGCCACTGACACCAGACGCGCATGAGACCATCGCCTCTGGCGCGGTGAAATTCTAGCATGTGGGTCCGTATTCTCCTGTGTGGAGGCATTCTGGCAGGCTGCACAGCCGCCGATGCTCCGGCCCCAGAGGCGCTTTATTTCGAGCGTCTTAGCGCGCTCTGTAATGGCGAGGCCTACCCGGGCACCCTGGTTAGCACAGACGCTGTTGATGCCGATTTCCAATCCGCAGATATGCGCATGGGTCCTGCGACCTGTGACGGCAACACGATCCTGATCCCGTTTGCCGTTGGTGACGATCGCTCGCGCACTTGGGTTATCACTCGGACCGTTGATGGAGTTCGCCTCAAGCACGACCACAGACATCGCGACGGCACAGAAGACGCGGTCACGCAGTATGGCGGCGATAGCGACGAAACCGGCTCAATTGGCGCGCAGGATTTTCCGGCCGATGACGAAACCAAAGAGCTCTTCGTTCGCGAAGGTCTGGAGGTTTCCATCCAGAACACATGGCGGGTCGAAATCGCGCCGGGCGAGCAGTTTACGTACCAAATGAGCCGCCCTGAGCGCTTGTTTCGGGTGGAGTTCGATCTGACCCAGCCCGTTGAAGCGCCGCCTCCGACCTGGGGCGCTGCTCCAATCGAATGAGCGAGCGGCCCGAACCCTCTGGCCGCGTCCTGATCATTGCTGGCTCTGACAGCGGCGGCGGTGCGGGAATTCAAGCGGATCTGAAGACCGTCACCATGCTCGGCGGCTATGCCATGACTGCCATCACAGCGATCACTGCACAGGATACCACCGGCGTGCATGGCGTTTGGCCGGTCGCCATTGACGCTGTCACCGCGCAAATGCGCGCCTGTTTAACTGATATCGGCGCAGATACGATCAAAACGGGCATGCTGGGATCAGCAGACCTGGTGGAACAGGTTGCTGAGACTTTGGACATGCTCGCCAAAGACACACCGCGCATTGTCGACCCGGTCATGGTCGCCACCTCTGGGGATCGATTGGTTGATGAAAGAGCGGTCAGCGCGATTGCGTCTCTGATGCTTCCCGGCGCGAACTTGGTCACGCCGAATGCCCCCGAAGCGGAAGTCCTGACTGGCAAAGCTGTCGATGGTATCAATGGTCAGCGCCGCGCAGCGGAAGCCCTGCTCGAACGCGGCGCAAAAGGCGCACTAGTGAAGGGTGGACACGTGCCCGGCGCAATTATTCAAGACGTTTTGCAAACCGAGCATGGCGAATGGATTTTTGAAAGCCCGCGCATCGAAACCAGCTCTACACATGGCACAGGATGTACGCTCGCCAGTGGATGCGCCGCATTGCTCGCGCAGGATATTGCCATCCATGAGGCCGTGGAACGCGCCCGCGACTATCTTCACGAGGCGATCAAACAAGCGCCTGGGCTTGGACCAGGGCACGGCCCCGTCGCGCACAATTGGGCGCTGAGCGATCAGGAAAACTGACGGGTTATAGAGTTTAATTCAGCAGATCAGGAAGACTGATCAATCGCTTAGAAATCATGGTTTGTCCTGCCTCACCGGGTGTGACAGCTTGCGCTTCCCTTAGATAGGAGGCTCCCATGGCGACCATTCCGTTCGCACAAATTGATGCGTTTGCAAGTCAGACCTTTGAAGGCAATCAGGCCTGTGTGATGCCGCTCGACGCATTCTTGCCCGACGAGAGGCTGCAGAAGATTGCCGCGGAAAACAATGTCGCCGAGACCGCCTTCATCGTCCCAGCTGGAGACGGCGTGTGGGAGCTGCGCTGGTTCACGCCAGCCGTTGAGGTTCCTTTGTGCGGCCACGCAACCTTGGCCGCGGGGCATTATCTCTATGCCATTGCAGGGTTTGATGGCGACCAGATCCGCTTCCAAACCCGAAAATCGGGCGACTTGTTTGTTTCCCGCCTAGACGATGGCCGCCTTGAAATGGACTTTCCCGCCCAAGAGGTCATGGAGGCCGAAACGGATGCAGAAATCGCTGCAGCCCTCGGCAAGCCACCCATTCGAAGCTTTGTCGGACCTTGCTATGTCGCCGTGTATGAGACGGCGGCAGATATTGAAGCGCTTACCCCAGATCTAGAGCGGCTGAAAACTCTCGGCTATAGCGACGGAAATTGGGGCATGGGGAACTTTGGATGCCTCGCGCTTGATGGCGATGGAGTTGATGTCACAAGCCGGTTCTTTGCGCCGGGCAGCGGTATTCCAGAAGACCCCGCCACCGGTAGCTGGCACTGCATGATCGCGCCAATGTTTAAGCTACTCGCCGATAAAACCCACGCGAAATGCTATCAGGCCTATCCAGGACGCGGCGCCTTCATTGAGACGGAACTCGTCGGCGACCGCGTCAAGCTGCGCGGCAATAGCGTGACCGTTATCGAAGGCGTGTTCAATTTGTAACCGGTTTGGCGCTCATTCTTTGCGAGATCCACACGCCGCCTAGAATGAGCGCGAAGGCCAGAAGCGCGTTCCAACTTTGTAACTCTGCAAAAGCCAAATAGCCCACGACCGCCGAGAAAATCGGAATCGTATAACCTGTCAGTGACAGGAAGGTCGCGCTCGTCCGCTGCACCAGGATCACATAGAGCAAGGACGCCATCGCCGTTGGTCCGATTGCCAATCCGACAACACCTGCAATTGCGCTCGCCGATGGGTTCAGCACTTCAAAATCAACCCACAGCAAGAGCGGCCAGGACATGATGGCGCCAAAGCTGACAAACCCGGCTGAAAACACGAAAGGCTGGATGTCCTTGGCAAACCGGGCGGTAATCGTGGAAAGCGCATAGAAGAAAGTCGCGAGCAAGCAGAGCGCCTGCGCCGTCACGCTCGCGGATCCGAATGACGCCATGGCTTCGGGTCCAAACAGGACCGCAACCCCCGCAAACCCGATCAAGATACCCAACACTTTACGGACATGCATCCGGTCATCATGAAACGCGAAATGCGCCATAGTAGCAACGAAAAGCGGCGCGGCTGACACGTACAACGCTGCCAGGCTCGAATCGACAGTCTGCTGCGCGATGGTGATGAGCAGAAATGGCGCAACGGTGCCGACAAAGCCCATCACCGCCATCGCCAGCCATGCGCGCCATTGTCGAAGCTGAGGCCAGGCCTGACCGCTCCACAGCGTCACGATTAACAGCAGCACTGCCCCGCCGGTTAAGCGGATCGGAATGATCAATTGAGGTGAGAAGCCTTCACTCGGCTCGGATTGGCTAACAGCGAGGCGCGTAAATGCGTAGGCCGCTCCCCATAGCGCGGTGAGCACAGCAAACATCATCCAATCTGATGGTGTGCGTGTTTCTCGCATAACCCTCACCGCAATTCCCGCCTCGGCTTAAGCGGCGGACAGGCGAGGTCAAGCGCATAATCAAACCGTCAGCATACGCATCACTCAAGACGCGATGGATTCGCAGGCAAGGTGGTCAGACGACCAGATCTCATGTGGCCAATTTAATGGATAAGCGCGGAGCCATTTGCGGTCAGCGCCCGCGCCTGCTTGATCCATTTCTCGCGCCCGACACGTCCTTTGAACGCCAGATACTCATCAACCCATTGCGCCTCGGTTTTGGTCCATGCCGCGATTTGTTTGAAGTGATAGATGCCGAGATCATTCAAGCGTGCGGAAAGTTTGGGACCGATTCCTTTGATGCGGGTTAAATCATCTGCCGGGCCGTCCGGCGATGGCAGCATTTCAGGCGCGATACGGGTTGCCGGCTGCAAGGGTTCTTTGGTTGAAGCCTGCATCGACCCGGAGAAACCCGACTGGCGCTGAACCTTATCATACCAATCTACCAGGGCTGATCCGGTCATATTGTTCGGAACACGCATCCAACCTGGAAGACTTTCCAGGAGGCGCGCTGTATTTTGCCAATGGCGCAAATTCATATCCGAAAAGGTCCGCAGCAGCTCCCCTGAAAGGGTTTCAGCGTCGGCGTCCATTGGGCGCTTGCCGCGTGGCGTTCCGCTCAGCTGATGGGTCATGATCTGAGCGGTCTGCTGCGAGAAATCCATCCAGGTTTTCAGGCTTTCTTGCCAATATTCAATCGGCGATAATGGCGCTGCGTCTTTGGGGAGATTTTGATCAGACATTGGCGATCCCAGCTTATGTTGCAGCGCACAATATCAAGCCGTGTTCGATAGAGCAAGTATTGGTAATTCCCTGTTACCTCAAACCGCGTTATCAGAGCGCATGACCTCTCGTTTGACTGGCAACGTACTTGTTTTTGATTCCGGCATGGGCGGGCTCACCGTGGCGCGGGAGCTACAAGCTCTGGCCCCGACCCTGGCCGTCAATTATGCGGCTGATAGCGGTTTCTTCCCTTATGGAGACAAATCTGACGCCGAACTGCGCGCCAGGTTGCCCCTCGTGGCCAAGGCGCTTTGCCAAGTTGCACGCCCCGATGTGTTCGTCATTGCCTGCAACACAGCTAGCACGCTGGCGCTAGAAGACGTTCGCGCCGCGCTCGACATTCCCGTTGTCGGAACCGTCCCGGCGATCAAACCCGCAGCGGCGATTACACGAACCCGAGCGATTGGCCTGCTCGCGACGCCAGGCACCGTAAAACGCGACTATACCGCAAACTTGATCGAAGAATTTGCTAGCGAAGCGCGTGTGATCATGCATGGCTCAGTCGCCTTGGTGCGAATGGCTGAACAGATCGCTTCGGGCGAAGCGGTATCCTTGGAAGCCTTCCGAGAGGCGCAATCGCCATTGTTCAAAGCCGAAGGCGGCGACCAAATCGATACAGTGGTCCTCGCCTGTACGCATTTCCCACTCATTCGCGGTGAGCTGGCCGCCACTGTCCCGCACCCGGTAACCTTTATCGATAGCGGCGAGGCGATCGCGCGGCAGACCCTCCGTGTTATGCCAAAGGACGCCGCGCCAGATCTTGAAGGCGGACATGTTTGGCTGACCAGTCTTCCCAACAAACAAGCGCGCCTTGTCGAAGTCTGCCGCCGGTTCGGATATGACCGGGTTGATTACATTGCTGTTGAATGAGCAGACACCAACACGTTCCTGTCACACAACTCAGATAAGCGAGCGCCTAGTTTTGAACACGGAGCAAATCTTGCGCAGTTTTTTAGCCGCCATGGCGACGTTTGGCGCTGCCGCGTGCGGATCCAGCACAGACCTCGCCGATGTGCCGGAACCAGACATTCTGGTACCGATTGAAGGGCTTGGCGGCGCGCAGAAAATCAAAATTGTTGGCTCCTCCACCGTGGCCCCTTTCTCCACGACGGTCGCGGAGCAATTTGGCGCCATTTCAGAGCATCCGGCGCCGATTGTTGAAACGACCGGCACAGGCGGCGGGTTCAAAGCGTTCTGCGACGCGATCGGTCCAGATGAGCCGTCAATCATCAACGCGTCTCGCAAAATCAAAGACGGGGAACGCGCACTATGCTTAGAAGCTGGCATCATAGACCCGTTCGAGGTCAAAATCGGATATGATGGGATCGTCCTGGCCAACGGAAAATCTGGGCCAGACTTAAACCTTACCAAAACTGAGGTTTTTCTCGCCCTCGCAGCTGAGCTCCCTGACGGAGAAGGCGGCTGGAGGGCAAATCCACATCGCTATTGGAATGACATCAATCCAGCGCTTCCGAGCATGCGGATCCTGGTTTCAGGTCCGCCGCCAACATCGGGAACACGAGACGCTTTTGCGGAGATTGCAATGGAGCGCGGCGCGCTCGGGGTTCCGGAAATGGCCGCATTGAAAGAGGCAGATGCCATGGCTTTTTCAGCGCGTGCACGTGAGATCCGAAATGATGGCGCCTGGATCGATAGCGGCGAGAATGACAGCTCGATCATCAACACTTTGCTGCGTAATGAAGACGCCGTCGGCGTGCTCGGTTATTCCTTCCTCGAACAGAACCTTGACCGCGTAAAAGGCGGAAGAATTAGCGACATCGCGCCAACGTTCGAGAATATTTCAACCGGCGCCTATGGTGTGTCCCGCAGCATGTACTTCTACGTGAAACGTGAGAACCTGCCCATCGTGCCGGGCCTTTCTGACTATGTGGCGGAGTTCATTCAAGAGGACGCGTGGGGTCCAGATGGCTACCTGATTGAGAAGGGCCTTATCCCATTGCCGGCAGAAGATCGCAGCGCCATTCGCGCCTCGGCATCGCAGATTCTTATAGAGTCGAAAAATCCACCACGGTCAGAGAATGACCCGTCGCCTCCACAAATCGGCGAAGATCGTCCCGCGCAATAGCGGTTGTCGCCGTGTTGACGAGCGGGTGGAAGTTAACCTTGTCGAACCCCATCAAGGCTGCGTCTGCGATGAATCGGACCCGCTGATCTTTATCATTCATCAGGGCAAAGGCGGTGACCGACCCCGGTTCCACACCCAAACAGTCCACCATCAACTCAGCGCTCGCAAATGAGAGTCGCCGTGTCCCGATCAGCTTATGAAGCTGGTTCAGTTTTAGCTGACTGTCCGCCCAGGCAGAGATCAGGACAATCGTCCCATTCTTGTCCTTCATAAACAGATTTTTGCTATGCCCACCCGGCATAGAAGCTTTCAAGTGTCGCCCCTCTTCTACGGTAAAGGTGGCGGCGTGCTCCACGGTCGCGTGGGCAATTTCTAATTCATCAAGATAAGCGAAGAGGTCAGATGGGCTTGCAGGCATGACGGCCTTGGGGCAGGAAATCGTCTAAGGGTCAAGTCCAAGACGAAGGATCAGAGATGCATCTCGACTGTTACAAAATCCATGCTGTCGCGCCAGAGATCGTGCCGGGGCGAAGCAATCGTGACTGGATGGATGCGTTTCCAGATCGCCAGCCTTATCGCTGCTTACCACTTTCCATGGCGAACTCCACGGGCTGGGAAATCCTATGCCCGATGGATCTCAAAATCATTTGGAATGGCGGCCCGGACAAGCAAGACATCACGCTGAAAACGCGCGGCGACCCGCGCGCCATCCCATCCTTTGCAGACAGCCACTTTCAACGCGGCATCGTCACCTTTCACACCGGGCACTTGTTCCGCACGCCGCCCGGCTGGGGTTTGATGACCATGGGAGCTCCAAACTTTTTCAAGGATGGCATCGCGCCTTTGACCGGCTTGGTGGAAACCGACTGGCTCCCCTTCCCGTTCACCATGAACTGGCAGATGACCCGTCCGGGGGAAGTCGTCTTCGAGAAAGGCGAGCCATTCTGCTTCATCGTTCCGATCGAGCATGGGAAGCTGGAAGAGATCCAACCCATCCGCAAGCGGCTGAGCACAAATCCGAAACTCGAAAAAGAGTTTCACGGTTGGGCAGAGAGCCGCGGAGACTTCAATAAGAAGCTCGTCTCGGGCGATAAAGAGGCTATGGCTGCAGGGTGGCAGCGCCACTACATGCGCGGCGAAAAACAGACCGGTGACAAGGTCGACTCGCATGTCACGAAACGCCGCCTCAAACCCCCGAAAAACGTTTAGGGCGGAGCTGCCTTGATTTGCGTCCTGATTTTGCCCCGTTTAGACAAGACGTTGAGTGGGTGATGGAGGATGTAATGAAACCATATAATTGGGTGATCGCGCTTGGTGCGCTTGCACTAACGGCCTGTGGAGGCGGTGGCAGCGGCGATTATGAACGATCCGCTTCAGCGCCGGCCCCTGCGCCGATGATGGCGGACGAGGTGGCCGAGTTCGACACGAGTAGGAGCTTGAAAAGCGCCCGCGGTCCCCGAGGCGAGTCTGCCCCGGTGGAACCCGCAACTGGCGAACCAACCGTCGAGCAATACATCGCCTATAGCCACAATCTTGGTCTGACGCTCCCGAAAGGCGGCGTAGATCCGATGATGGCGGCGCACACAGCAGCGTGCCGCGCGGCGGGCACAAATACCTGTATCGTCATCAATTCGAACGTTTACAGCCAAGACGAAGATTATGCCTCGGGCAATCTCTCGATCCGCGCCACCCCAGACTGGATCGAGTCCTTCATGTCGGGCGTTGAGGCAGATACAGAAAGCGCCGGCGGTGAGATCACGCAGCGCTCGACCAGCGCTGAAGACCTAACGCGTCAAATCGTTGATACGGGTGCGCGCCTCGAAGCACAGAAAACCCTTCAAAGCCGCCTCCTCAACCTGCTAGAGCGGCGCGACGGTGAACTCGGCGAGCTACTTCAAATCGAGCGTGAGCTTGCACGCGTTACAGGTGATATTGAGAGCATTGAAGCGCAACTCAGAACGCTGCGGCTGCGCGTTTCGATGTCATCCCTCACGATTGGCTATCAAACTAAGGTCCCGGCCTTTAGCGGTTCTCGCGAGAACCCTTTGGGTGAAGCGTTTGGGGACTTCTTCTATAATCTATCGGCTGCGATTGCGGCGGTGATTACAGCCTTCGCGGTCGGCTTGCCGTGGATCATTCTGATCGGCCTGTTCTTGTGGATCTGGATGAAGCTGATTTGGCCTCGTATCCGCGGACGTAAAGCCAAGCCGAAATCATCAAGCTAAAAGGTTTAGGGTCGGCTACGCGCTTTGGACATTGATCAGCGCGTGGCCGATCACAGCTTTCAGATAGTCCGGATTAAACGGCTTGGTGATCAAGTAAGACGGGCCTTCATTCGTCGTAGACAGGTACTTTTCGGGATAGGCTGTCACAAAGACCACCGGAACGGATTCCGGCAATTTCATCTCGGCGATGGCGTCTGTCCCCATAGACCCATCGGCCAGGTGAATATCGCACAGGACAATATCTGGGCTGTGCTCTGCGTTTAACGCGACAGCTTCGGACGCTGTCGTCGCGATCGCCACCACCCGGTGGTCGAGGCTTTCTGCAATGCGTTTCAGCTGCGCCGAGATGAATGGTTCGTCTTCGACAATCAGCATGCCGGTTGCAGTGGACGACGCAAAGTCTTGCTCCGCCATCTCCACGAGGTCCAACAATTCATCGCGGCGGACGCCCAGCACTCTGCATGCTACGGTGCTTGGGAAGCCTTCGACAGCGGTTAAGAGTAGGGCACGGCGTGCTTTTGCCTCTTTGGTTTTTTGGATTTGATCAAGTTCGACATCGAGCAGCTGGTAAAGCCCTTTACGATCATAGTGATCGAACTCGAAGTCTGGTTGCATAGAGAGATCTAAAACTTTTTGCAGCGTGCGCTCAACACAAGCATCGCCTACCGTCGTATTACCCGTAGCTGCGCGAGCATAGCGGCGGAGATATGGAACCATCTTTTCAATGCGATCTGAGGCCCACATGCGTTCATTTCCCCTGATGAAGGTAACTGTTCAAAGCAGATTGACCTTCCGTGTGAGTTCCTAAGTTATACCTAATTCTCGTGCCGTAAAGCTTCACAAGGGGAGGGGTCGGTTTTGATAAAGCGTAAATCTGACTCCGATCGGAAACTGACGGTCGAGGATCAAGGGGATGATTCCTTGGCGAATGCGCTTCGGAAGAAGTATAAAAATATACAGGATGAGAAAATTCCGGACCGGCTCCAAAGGCTAATCGATGCTCTGAAAGAGGCTGAGCGCCGCGAGAAAAAGGACGACTAGCCATCATCGAAAGAGACCTCGCCCGTTTCAACGTTAAAAGTTACAGGGGCGCTGAACTGTAAGTGCAAACCAGTCGGTTCAAACTGATATTCAACGTCAATATTGGGTAGCATATCGAAGAGTTGAAACCCAAACCCCGTTTTTTCTGGCGGTTTGACATTCTCCAAACCTGACTCGGTCCATTGCGCGTAAAACCGCTCATCGTCCATCCACCAATGCAAGGACAGTTGCCCCTTCTCCGACGTTAGGAATCCATGCTTGGAGGCATTGGTAATCAGCTCATGAACCATCATTGATGTGAACTTGCTGGCCCGCACCGTGAGCTTGACCGGTTCACCATCCATCTTGACCCGGTCCAAGACGGGTCCAGCATAAGGCTCAAGCTCACCACGCAAGATCGTCTCGAAGTCCAATCCTTGCCAGTGCGCATCGGTCAGCGCGGCAAAGTTCCGACTCATCGCCCCAAGACGGCCGTTAAAGCTGCTAAAGAATGAGTCGATATCATCTGAGACCAGGCCCGTTTGCTCTGCAACGGACTGAACGACCGCCAATGTATTCCGGACCCGGTGATTAAGCTCAGCCGTCACCAGGTCGCGCTGGTCGCGCAAAGCTTCGCGTTCGGTCACGTCTTCGGCGCGTTGAACGAGAAACTGTACCTGACCTTTTTCGCAATAGATTGGGAATTGTTGGATTTGCCAAATGCGCTCCTCAACACTGCCATCCGGCATTTCAACGCGATAGGGTTGCGCTTCGAGCATTGTAAGCTCGCCAGCGAGGGTTCGGTTGAACACTTCTTGCACCCTCGCGATACGCTCTTCAACATCCGGAAATACATCGAAAATTTGATTTCCGATCAGCTGGTCGAGACTCCGCCCAACTGCACGGCAATAGGCATCATTGGCGTCCACGTAGACGAGGTTTGCATCCAAGATCATAGCCGCATTAGGCATGCGATGAAAAATATTTTTGTGAATATCGGAGCTCATCTAGGTCAACCCTAGCGTGAGTCTTGCCCTCGTCGAGTATGTTTTTGAAACTCAGGCAGGGGCGCGGGTTTTAAGCGCAAGGGCGTGCAATTCACCGCCCATCTTCCCTTTGAGGGCCGCATAAACCATCTGATGCTGAGCAACGCGAGGTTTGCCTTTGAATTGCTCTGAGACGATCTCCGCTTGCCAGTGATCATTGTCACCGGCAAGATCCGTCAGAATGATCTCAGCGTCTGGGAAGGCTTCTGTGAGGAAGCCTTCCAGAGTTTCACGGGTCATTGCCATGTCTATGCTGGCTCCGGTTCGCCACCGAAGTCGCTGCCCTTGTCTTTGCGGCGTTTGCCGATGACAGGCACAGCCGCATTCGGGCGTGGCGGTTCATCCGGCTCGTCTGGGCGTTCTGGCAAAGTGCCATCATTGATCAGAGCGCGGATCTCGTCGCCAGTCAGCGTTTCAAACTCAAGGAGGGCCTCCGCCAAGGCCGACCACTGATCACGGAACTTCGTCATGATGTCCCGCGCGTCATCCATGCCTTTTTGGATCAGCTTGCGAACTTCTTCTTCGATCTTTTTCGAGGTCTCTTCAGACACAGAAGACGACTGAACCAATTGCTGGCCGAGGAAGACTTGGCCTTGGTCTTCGCCATAGTCGACGGGGCCAATCTCATCCGACAGTCCCCAGCGGGTGACCATCGCGCGGGCGAGGCGGGTCGCTTGCTGAATGTCAGAGGCTGCGCCGGCTGTGACAGCCTCGTCGCCAAATTTCTCTTCTTCCGCGACACGGCCACCCATAATGATCGCCAACCGAGAGGTCATCTCGATCCGGCTCATAGAGAGCTTATCGTCCTCTGGAAGCTGCATCACCATGCCGAGCGCGCGACCGCGCGGAATGATCGTGGCTTTATGAACTGGGTCAGCCTTTGGCACTTTCAGCGCGACAATCGCGTGTCCTGCTTCATGCCATGCCGTGAGCTCTTTCTCGTCCTGGCTCATCACCATTGAGCGGCGCTCAGGGCCCATCAGGACCTTATCTTTAGCGTCTTCGAACTCGGCCATCGCCACGACGCGTTTACCGCGGCGGGCAGCTAGAAGCGCTGCTTCATTCACCAAGTTGGCCAGGTCAGCACCAGAGAAACCAGGAGTTCCGCGGGCGATAATCTTTGGATCAACATCCTTTGCCAGTGGCACGTTGCGCATGTGGACCTTCAGGATCTTCTCGCGGCCAATCACGTCTGGATTGCCCACTGTCACCTGGCGGTCGAAACGGCCTGGACGCAAGAGCGCAGGGTCCAGCACGTCTGGACGGTTAGTCGCCGCGACGATGATGATCCCGTCATTCGCTTCGAAGCCATCCATTTCAACGAGTAGCTGGTTGAGGGTTTGCTCACGCTCATCATTGCCGCCGCCGAGACCGGCGCCACGTGACCGGCCCACCGCATCAATCTCGTCAATGAAGATGATACATGGCGCGTTGCGCTTCGCCTGCTCGAACATGTCGCGGACGCGGCTCGCACCAACACCGACAAACATTTCAACAAAGTCAGAGCCTGAAATTGTGAAGAACGG
>JBCBGS010000071.1:0-13225 GCA_038526515.1 Pseudomonadota bacterium
AAAGCATTGTTGAGCGTCCGTCCGCGCATGAAGCCAATTGGTGCGATTTCGATCAGGCCTTCAGCCATCATATGCTTGAGTTGCTGCGGGCTAAGGCGGTCTGAAAGCGCATCATAGAGGGGACGCAAATACGGCGCGAGTTTGTCTTCCATTGCGCCGGGCAAGAACCCAATCTGCTCGCCTGCTTCAACAGCTGGACGAGAAAGGATGATCCGCGCAACTTTGCCTTTCTGAAGCGCTTCGACTGCTTTGCAGATGGCGAGATATGTTTTTCCGGTGCCCGCCGGGCCGAGGGCGCAAACCAGTGACTTGTCCTCGAGCGCCTCGAGTAGGCGTGCCTGATTCTCGGAACGCGGTTTGACGGTCTTTTGATAGCGCTGATTGCGCGCGCCATGAGCCGGTTCCGGCATTCGTTTGGGCGCGTCCGCATCGTCCGGATGCCAATCGTTTCCGCCACCAGGGATCGCATAGAGTTGGGTTTCACGGGCTGCGCCTTTTTCGAAGAAATTCGACGCGTCGAAGGCGGCTTGTGCTTTCTGGCGTTTCGTTGCTGCGCGTTTACCCATGAGGATCTCCTTGTGAGGCTGAAGTTTGGGCAGAAAAAAACCGCCATGCCAAAGGCAGAGCGGTTGGTGAATCAGCAGGGAGGGCCAGGGCGTCCGAACCGGAACCAAGGTTCCTAGTCGGCGGTGGTGTTTGCAAGGACGGTCTGTGGACCATCGGCAATCTGCCTCCCGAATCTCTATCTTGAATTACACACTAAGAGGGTTAACCGATTGTGACAGAGATAATCCGCACGCGAAATAAAATGACCGGAGATTGATATGGCATTGTACGAATTTGACGGCGTTAGCCCAAAAACCCCGCAATCTGGAAATTATTGGGTGGCGGAGAACGCAACTGTCTTGGGCAATGTGATTCTCGAGGAGAACGCCTCCGTTTGGTTCAATGCCGTTCTGCGCGGCGACAATGATCCGATCACCATTGGTGAGAACTCGAACGTCCAGGATGGCAGCGTGCTTCACACAGATATTGGCTGTCCGCTTAACATCGGCAAAGACGTCACGATCGGTCATATGGTGATGCTTCATGGATGCACGATTGGTGACGAGACCCTGATCGGCATCGGCGCAACGGTTCTAAACCGGGCGCAGATTGGGAAGAACTGCATCATCGGCGCGCACGCGCTTATTCCTGAAGGCAAAGTGATTCCAGACAATTCACTTGTTATGGGCGCGCCAGGGAAAGTGGTGAAAGAACTGAGTGACGCACAGGTGATGCTGATCAAAGGCTCAGCCCAAGTCTATGTCGACAATTGGAAGCGGTTTAAATCCGGCTTGAAACGTATCGAAGGATAGTGCTTTCGGTTGGCCTAGTCGGCTGCATAAATGCAAACTTGGCCAACACCGTCTGTGATCAAATCGACCTTTTCAGCGGCTGCGCGCGAGAGGTCGATAATGCGTCCATCGATAAAGGGACCTCGATCATTGATCGTGACCGTGACCTCGCCTCTACCTTCTCGAACGACCCGAATCTTCGTGCCGAAACTGAGTGTACGATGCGCCGCGGTGAGTTTTGAGGGGATGTAGGGCTCGCCGCTCGCGGTTGGGTTGCCAGCTAAGCTGTCGGCATAATACGAGGCGCCCGCGCAAGCTATCGGCGCTGCGGAGGCGCTGCTATCTGTGTCTGTGTCTTGATGACTGCATCCGACGAGCAAACCCGTAGCGGCCAAAATCCATAGAGTTTTCATCGCAATTCCCACCGTCCATTATCAGTGTAACGCGGCCACCTTGCTGTTCGAGTGAAGACGGCGCAAGCGATTTCGACGAGTATGAAGGAGTTTTAAGCCTCCTGTTTGGGTTCCCGCCGCGTTGCAACGAAAATGATCCCGATCGCTATTGTGCCAATCAAAATACTGAGGCCGAGGACTGAGTCTCTCAGCAACCATCCACTCAGCAAACAGGCAAGCAGCATTCCGCCAATCGCGGCGATTTTGCTTTTGCGAGAGATTTCCCCCCGCTCGACAAAGTCTCGTACAATCGGACCGACGCCTGGTCGCGTGTATATCCAGTCGCGGATTTTAGGGTGTGACTCTGCGAGACAGAAAACGGCTGCGATCCAGAAAATCGTCGTGGGCCACAATGGGAGTAATAAGCCCACGGCGCCAATGCCGAGGAAAACAAATCCAAACAGGACCCATAGCCACCTCATGCGACCTCCGCAGCGGCGGCTGCACTCGCCCAAGCCCATTGGAAGTTATACCCGCCGAGCCACCCCGTGACGTCGACGCACTCACCAATGAAGAAGAGGCCGGGTTGCAATTTACTTTCCATCGTTCGCGAAGATAGGGCGTCTGTCGCGACTCCGCCAGCGGTGACTTCCGCCGTTCTCCAGCCCTCTGTTCCGGCTGGTTTCAATCGCCATGCCTTCAAAAGCTGACCCAGGTCATCGATTTGCTGATTTGAGAGAGCGGCGAGCCTCATCGTTGGGTCGAGGTTTGCTTCGCTTGGGAAGTAAGCGGCAAATCGTGCTGGAAGCTTTTCCGCTAGAGTTTGCGAGAGCGGCTGCTTTGGGGTCGTCTGTTTTGCGTCCTGGATCCAGTTGAGAGCAGATTCGCCGGGCATGAGATCAAAGGTCAAAGCTTCCGAGCCATGCCAGTAGGATGAAACCTGCAATACTGAAGGTCCGGATAGGCCTCGATGCGTGAGCAACATGTTCTCGACAAAACTAGGACCGGTTTCGGCGCGTGCTTCTACGGGAATGGCGACACCGGACAGGTTCGAAAACGTTTCTTTGTAGGAATCCGTAAATGTCATTGGCACCAGCGCGGGGCGAGGGTCGATAATCTCGTGCCCGAACTGTTTTGCTAGCTCATAAGCAAAGCCGGTTGCGCCGATCTTTGGGATCGAAAGGCCGCCTGTGGCGACGATCACGCTCTCAGCTCGAATGGGGCCAGCTGAAGTTTGCGCCAGGAACGTATCTGCTTCGCGTTTGACCTCATGGATTTCTGTTTCGAGATGTAACTCACCTCCAGGCCCTTCGAGTTCTTTGATCAGCATTTCGATGACGGCACCGCTTTTCTGATCACAAAAGAGCTGTCCTAACGTCTTCTCGTGCCAAGTCAGATCATGCTCGGCCATGAGGCTGCAGAAATCCCAAGGCGTGTAGCGCGCGAGCGCCGACTTCGCGAAATGCGGGTTCTCCGAGAGGAAGCATTTCGCTTCGGTTTCGAGATTGGTGAAGTTGCAACGACCACCCCCCGAGATGCGAATCTTCTCTCCAGGTTTCTTGGAATGATCGAGGACCAAAACAGAGCGCCCGCGCTGAGCGATACGTCCACCGCAGAACAGTCCAGCTGCACCACCCCCAAGAACCAAGGCATCAACGTGTCGCAAAATTCGTTTCCAATCAGGCAATCATGGCAAAAAAGTCTTTATTCCGCCCTGTTGGCGGCAAGCCGAAGCCGTGTAAAGGATGAGTGAATTGAGAGGAAGGGACTTCATCATGACCGGTTGGACATCAGGGGTTCGCAGCACGCTGCTCGGGGCAACGCTAATTGCTTTGGCTGCTTGTGGCGGAGGGAATACACCCACTGATGATATTCCGCCGCCGCCTGATGAGGCGGAGGGCCAGGTTGTTGAACGGTCCAGATCGGCTCAAGTTGCCGCCGACCGGCGCGAGCGCGAAAGGCAAAGACTCGCTCAGCAGCAAGGCGAGCAGAGATTCGCTTATGTTCGGTATGCGCCAGATACGAGCGATAGCCTTCCAAAAGCCTGTTTGGTTTTCTCAGAGCCGCTCGATCCGAATGCAGACTTCTCCATCTACGCGCCTATGGATGATGGGGTTGAGGTTGCCTACGAGGTAAATGGTCAACAGCTGTGCATAAACGGGCTGAACTTTGCGTCCACTTACACGCTGACTTTGCGGGAAGGTCTGCCGTCTAAAGATGGTGATGAGCTCGGCCGCGAGGAAGAAGTTCAAATCAGTTTTGAGGATCGCCCGCCTTATGTTGGCTTTAGTGGCTCGGGCGTGATCCTCCCGCGCGAGGATGCAGATGGCCTGGCGATTGAGACGGTCAATGTGGACCGGGTCAAAGTCAAAGTTTCGCGCGTCAACGATCGCGCGCTCGCGTTTAAATCCGTTACCAAAGGCACAGAAGCTCAGCAGGGCCGCTACTCATATGTTTACGGCGATGAGAACCCCAGTGATCTTTCATCGGAAGTTTGGTCCGGGGTCATGGATGTTCAGAACACCAAAAACGCGCCCGTTGTCACCGTTTTCCCTCTGCCAGATGTCATCGGAACGCTTGAGCCAGGCGCTTACTATATCGAGCTGACAGACGCGATTGAACTCGATCGCTATGAGGGCCCACCAGCGTCCGCAAAAAGATGGGTAATGCTGACCGATTTGGCACTGACCGCCTATCGAAGCGGGTCTGGTCTCGATGTGACCTTGAGGTCCCTTCAAGATGGCCGCGTGATGCCGAACACGCCGGTACAGCTGATTGCTTACAACAACGAAGTTTTGAGTGAAGCCGCAACAGGCGTCGATGGCCGCGTTTCGTTCAACCCTGAATTACTCGCTGGCACAGGCAATATGGCGCCAAAACTGGTGCTCGCATCTGGTCTTAAAGGTGATACGGCGATCTTGGATTTGGCGCGCGCACCGGTCGATTTGTCCGAACTCGAAACCGGCGGACGCGTCACGCCTGGCGAGGTTGACGGCTATCTCTATACCGAACGCGGAATCTATCGTCCCGGCGAAACCGTGCATGTCACAGCCATGATGCGCGACCGCGCCGGGCGTGCCGTGTCCGATCGCAATGGGACGCTGATTACCTACCGCCCGAATGGCATGGAAGCTTTCCGCGTTCGTTTTGCGGTTGGAGAGGCTGGTGCATTGCAGCGGGACATCGAACTCCCGCGCGGCGCATCGCGTGGTATCTGGCGCAGCGTCGTTGAGCTAGATGGCCTCGGCCAGGTTGGATCGGTTTCCTACTCTGTTGAAGACTTCGTTCCACAACGCATCGCGGTTGAGCTGGACACCGAAGAGGCTCCATTCCTGCCGGGTGATGATGCTCGGGATATCGATGTATCTGCGCGCTTTCTGTATGGCGCACCGGGCGCAGCCCTTACGGTCAAAGCGCAAACGCGCGTTGAGGTTGATCCGAACCCGTTCGGCTATGAAGGCTTCAGTTGGGGGCCGCATGATGGCAGCTTCCGCGAACAGATCATCGATCTAACCGATCGTGTCACAGACGGAGCAGGGGTTGCTACAGTCCGCCTTGAACCGGGCAATCGCGGCGCCAATGCTGATATTCCGTTGCGCTTGAACACAGTTGTGAATGTCTTGGAGCCAGGCGGTCGCGCGGTTTCTGAAAGCGTTCGGATCCCATACCGTCCGAAGGATCGTTATCTCGGAATCAAGCCAAGCTTTGATGGACGTCTTGGCTATGAAGAAGAAGGCGTTTTCGAGATTGCGGCCCTTGGCGCAGATGGTGAAGGCGCTGTCGAGGACCTCCGCTGGAGGATCCTTGAGATCAATTATCACTATGATTGGTACCGTGAAGACGGTCGATGGAAATGGCGTCGCTCACGCACGGTTCGCACTGTAAACGAAGGCGGCCTTCGTACTCAGAATGGCGCGGCAAGTATCACCGTGTCCGGCTTGCAATGGGGCGCACATGAGCTGGTCATCGAAGCCGAGAATGGCGACCGCGCCAGCCGGACCTTCAATGTCGGGTGGGGCGGCGACGTCTCAGATGACGGCGTCGAAGCGCCAGACCGTGTCGATGTTGTCGTCGATGAGCAACAAATTGTCTCCGGGCGTCCTGCGGCACTAACCATCATCCCACCTTATGATGGCGAAGCTCAAATCGTGGTTGCGACAGATCGTATTTTGTCGATCGAGACCCGGGCTGTGCAAGCCTCAGGCACCTCAATCACATTGCCTGTCTCTGACGAGTGGGGCGAGGGCGCTTATGTCATGGTCAACGTCTACACACCGCGCGACCCGGTCGTGCAGTCTAAGCCGCGACGTGCGGTTGGCGTTGGCTATGTGCCAGTCAGCATGGAAAGCCGGACGTTCAACGTAGGAATCGATGCCCCTGAGCTCATCCGCCCGGGGCGCGAACAAACAATCACGGTCTCACTGGATGGTGGCCCGCGCGAGAAAGCATTTGTGACGCTGGCTGCCGTTGATGAAGGCATCTTGCGTCTGACCAAGTTCTCAAGCCCTGATCCAACCAAATGGTTCTTTGGAAAGAAAGCCATGGGTCTGTCGCTTTACGACGATTATGGCCGCTTGCTAGATCCGAACTTGGGATTGCCGGCAGAGGTTCGAACCGGCGGTGATCAGCTTGGCGGTGAAGGTCTCTCCGTTGTGCCAACTCAGACGGTCGCTTTGTTTAGCGGCGTGGTCGAGATTGGGCGCGGCGGCGAAGCTGAGATCGATTTCGAGATCCCGGAATTCAATGGCGAATTGCGCTTGATGGCTGTCGCGTGGTCCCAGACAGGGCTTGGCGCCGCAGACCAGGCTCTCACGGTTCGACGCGAAGCCCCCGTAGATCTAATCCTACCGCGTTTCATGGCGCCGGGGGACGAAGCGGTGGCGACGGTCAGTATTGATAATGTCGAACTGGCAAATGGCGAGTTTGATGCGACCTTGGCAGCGTCTGAACCGCTTACGATTACAGCGGGCGAGTTCGCGCAAACGATTCCGACGGGCACGCGCTCAGATTCGAGTGTTCGATTTGCAGCGGATGGCTCTGGTATTTCTAACCTGTCATTGAACGTCACTGGACCTCAAAACTACAGCGTTGCTCGGTCCTATCAGATCGAGACGCGTTCTCCATTCTTGCCAGTCACCAATGTTAGCCGAGCTCTGATGGAAGAAGATCAAACCTTCGCTCCGGATGTCAGTCTATTCGACGGGTTCGTTCCAGGAACGGCTCGGATGACAGTCAGCTTTTCTGGGCTACCGGTTGATCCGAACGCGCTCTACAACTCTCTTGCCCGGTATCCGTATGGCTGCACGGAGCAAACGATCAGTCGTGCTTTGCCGCTGATCTATGCAGAGCAATTGGTCGAAGAGGGCGCTCGCGACAATAATCAATCGGTTGCCCGGGATCGGGTGCAAGTCGCGATTTCTCGCGTCCTCAACCGTCAAAGCGACAATGGCGCATTCGGATTGTGGCGCGCTGGAGATGGCTATGCTTCGCCATGGCTTGGCGCTTACACGACCGACTTCTTGTACCGTGCAAAAGAGCAAGGGTACGAAGTTCCTCAAGCGGCTTTGGATCGTGCTTACCAGTCTCTGCGCACGATCGCGCAGGGCGATGCATGGCGGGTCTATGGCTATCAGACGGACGTCTATGAAAGCCGCTGGCATGATGACACTGAGAAGAAGCTGATGCAGCGTGCAGCCCCATACGCGCTCTATGTTTTGGCGCGGGCTGGCAAAGCCGATGTGTCTCGCCTGCGGTATCTACATGACCGCGAACTCGGCGATATTCGCTCGCCGCTGGCGAAGGCGCATTTGGCGGCGGCGCTGTCCTATATGGGCGATAGATCTCGTGCATTCAGCGCCTTTAACGCTGCTGAAGAGGCGCTTGGTTACAATAATAGCGGGGACTATTATCAGACCTCCTTACGTGACCTTGCGGGTGTCTTAGCGCTCGCGGCCGAGACGGGTTTCAACGATCACGTTGCGCGCTTGGCGGAGCAAATCGGTGAAGACACGCCCGAGCCTGATAGCCTGACAACACAGGAAAAAGCCTTCATGTTACTGGCGGTAAGCGGCCTGTCACAGGAAGATGGGCTTCGTTTGGATGTGGACGGTCTTGGACGTAACAGCAGTAACGACCGCCGCTATTTTGTAACTGCAGAGCAAGTCGATCGCGGTGTGAGCTTCCGTCTACGTCGTGGTTCAACGCCAGTGTTCCGAACTGTCATGGTAACAGGATCACCGGCTACTGCGCCGAGCCCAGCCAGCGAGAAACTCTCAGTCTCGAAACGAATTCGTACGCTGCAAGGCGCTCGGGTGAACTTGAATGATATCACTCAGGGCGATCAATTCGTTGTTGCGTTGACGATAACGCCTCGCGAGCGCCGGAATAATCCAGTCATCCTGGCTGATTTGCTGCCCGCTGGTTTCGAAATCGAGACTGTGCTGCGTCCGGCAGATGGCGCTCGGGAGTACGGAACCGATGGGGCTTTTGCTTGGATTGGAACGATTGATCAGGCAGAAACCGCCGAAGCCCGCGATGATCGCTTCGTGGCGGCTGTCGATGTCATCAGCGATGCTCGCACCTTGGCTTATGTAGTTCGAGCGGTGACGCCAGGTTCGTTCACAATGCCTGGTGTCGTGGCCGAAGACATGTATCGACCCGATGTGTTCGCTCGGTCTGCAGCCAGCGAGATAACCATCACGCCACAAGTCTCTGGCCCGGGCGGTAGCAGATGATTTGGCTCAAACGGTCAGCGATCGCTATTCTAGCATCGCTGGCTGTTATCTTCGTTCTCGATAAGCTTTTCCCACCGCCGATTGAGCGGGGGCGGGTGGTCTCGGTGATGATATCTGACAGAGATGACCGGCCTTTACGGGCTATCCCGTTGGCCAACGGGACTTGGCGCTTCGTGGCGGATCTCGATGAGATTGACCCGATCTTTGTCGAGGCATTGCTCGAAGTTGAGGACAAACGTTTCTGGTCGCATGGCGGAACCGATTGGGTCGGCATGGTTCGCGCGGTCACCAGCTCCGCTAGCGCCGGGCGAGTCGTCTCAGGTGGATCGACCATCACAATGCAAACCGCGCGGCTACTTGAACCGCGCCCGAACCGAACCATCAGCGCAAAACTGATCGAGATCGTTCGAGCTCATCAGATAGAGTGGCGCCTATCGAAGCGTGAAATCCTAGAACTCTACCTCACCATGACGCCATATGGTGGTAATTTGGAAGGCATTCGCGCTGCAAGCTGGCGGTATTTTGGACGCGCGCCAGACCGTCTGTCAGACGATCAAATTGCGTTGTTGATTGCGCTTCCACAATCGCCGGAAGTCCGTCGCCCTGATCTACGACCGGAAGGCGCGCGCAAAGGAAGAGACTCGATCGTCGCAAAACTTGAGCGGCTTGGATACTTCCCCGAGCACCGCGCGGATGAAGCGAGAACGGCTTTCATTCCAGGCCGGCGATACGCTTTTCCAGCGCGCGCTTGGCACGCAACCGGCAAAGCAGCGGCTGACCGGAGCCGCGATGTTCGCTCTACAATCGATGCGGGATTGCAGGGGGAGCTCGAACATCTCGCCTCGCGCTATGTTTCCGAACTGGATCCAGAAACGCAAACTTCAATCATCGTTGTGGATATTCCGACACGCGCTGTTCGCGCTGCGGTCGGGTCTGCGGATCGAAAACGGGCCGGTGGATGGCTCGACCTAACGGCGCAGCCTCGCTCACCGGGCTCGACCCTGAAGCCGTTTATCTATGCGCTCGCCTTTGACGATGGAGCCGCAGCGCCATCCACAAGGATTGCCGATCTGCCGAAACGCTTCGCGGCTTATCAGCCGGAAAACTTTGATCGCTTGTTTCGCGGTGATGTTCGCATCTCTGAAGCGTTGCAGCACTCGTTAAACGTTCCTGCGGTGCTGACTTTGGACAGGATCGGACCGGCTCGGTTCGCGGCCGCGTTGACGCTTGCGGGCGCGTATCCACGAATCAATGGCGCCGCTCAAAAAGAGCCAGGTCTGGCTTTAGCACTCGGTGGCGCAGGCCTCACCGCGCAGGAGCTCGCAGTTCTTTACTCTGCGCTCGGTGATGATGGGCGGGCAAAGCCGCTGATTTGGGATGAAGCGAAACTCGAAGACACGCGATCCGGATATCGGTTGATGAGCGCCGATAGCGCCGAAAAAATCATCAAGATCTTAAAGGACTCACCGGCTCCTGAAGGCCGCATGCCGGGGCGATTAACGGCAAATGCCCCTGAGGTCGCGTTCAAGACGGGCACATCCTATGGCTACCGCGATGCCTGGGCGGCAGGTGTCGTTGGAGACTATGCCATTATTGTTTGGGTCGGCCGGGCAGATGGCGCGCCGCGTCCAGGCGAAACCGGGCGCAAAGCGGCGCTCCCACTTCTCTTTGAGGTGGCTGATCGGGCTAATCACCATTTGGGCGAGACTGGATCTTCGGCGACTCGTCTGATCAGCGAGCAAAAGCCGAAAGCTCAAGGCGCGCTCGCCACGTTTGACGGCAAAGCCCGTCCGCCTGAAATTCTGTTTCCACCGCGTAACGCCGAGCTATGGGCCGGCGCTGTTGATGGCCAGGCGGCTCGACCCTTTGTATTCGCGGGACGCGGGGAAGGGGACCTCCAATGGTATGTCGATGGCGAACCAGTGCCGGCGGATGATGGCGGTCTGCCAAGCTGGCGCCCAGCGCGCGCGGGATTTTACAAAGTCTCGGCGGTTGACCCCGTTGGTCGATCCTCGACGGTTGAAGTCCGTGTCCTTGGCGAAGCGGGATGATCTAGCTGAATTCAGTAAGCGCACGATAATCGCGCTGCCGCTTGGATAAGTCTGGACAGACCCCAGAAAAAAAGTGACACTGGCGTCATGAATAAGACCCATTATGACGTTTTGATCGTGGGCGCTGGCCTTTCGGGCATTGGCGCCGCTGTGCATTTGCTGAAAAAATGCCCCGGAAAATCCTATCAGATCCTCGAAATGCGAGAATCGATGGGCGGAACTTGGGATCTGTTCCGCTATCCTGGCATTCGAAGCGACAGCGACATGCACACGCTCGGCTTCAACTTCAAACCTTGGAAAGCGCAAAAAGCAATCGCCGATGGTCCAGCGATCCGGGAGTACATTCACGAGACCGCGGATGAGTATGGGATCAATCCGAACATTCGCTATGGCCACAAAGTGGTCAGTGCGTCTTGGGATAGCGCGGCGGCGCAATGGACTGTTGAAGTCAAAGTCGAAGGTAAGCGCAACAAGCAAAAACTGACCTGTAACTGGCTTCATATGTGCGCGGGTTACTATCGCTACGACAAAGGGTACACGCCTGAGTTTGAAGGCCGTGACGACTTCGCAGGGGATATCATCCATCCGCAGCATTGGCCGGAAAACTATGACTATTCGGGTAAGAAAGTGGTGGTGATAGGATCTGGCGCAACGGCTATGACTCTTGTGCCCGCGATGACGGATAAAGCAGAGCACGTCACAATGCTTCAGCGTTCGCCGACTTATGTTGTCTCCCGTCCATCTGAAGACAAATTTGCCAATGGTTTGCGGAAGGTCCTACCGGGCATGATGGCCTATGGCATCACGCGCTGGCGCAACGTCCTATTCCAGCTTTTCTTCTACAATCGCACGCGCACCAAGCCGGATAAAGTCAAAGAGAAACTTCTTGAAATGACGCGCGAGGAACTCGATGCAGATTATGTCGAGAAGCATTTCACGCCGGAATACAATCCTTGGGATCAAAGACTCTGTTTGGTGCCGGACAGCGACTTATTCGTAGCGCTGAAAGAAGAAAAAGCGTCTGTTGTGACCGATCATATTGATCGCTTTACCGACAAAGGGATCAAGCTCAAATCTGGCGAAGAGTTGGAAGCCGACTTGATCGTGACTGCGACCGGCTTGGATCTGCAATTCATCGGCGGGACAGAGATCACGGTCGATGGCCGCAAACAGAACGTTCATGACCTGCTCAATTATCGTGGTGCCATGGTTTCGAACATTCCAAATATGAGCGCCGTATTTGGCTATACGAATGCCAGCTGGACGCTGCGCGCCGACCTGACCAGCGAATATATGTGTAAGGTGATCAACCACTTGGACAAAGAGAATTATGTCGAGGCCCGTCCCGTCGCCGATGGAGTTGAGCCCGACTCGGACTTTCTCGATTTCTCATCCGGCTATGTCCAGCGCGCCATGGAACGGTTTCCTCAGCAGGGTAAGGAAGCGCCATGGATCATCACGCAGAACTATGCTCGCGACATCTTTTTGATGCGGCATGGGAAGCTAGAAGATGGCGCTTTGATCTTCCGCCGTGCGCATGAAACCGTGGACCAAGTCGCTGGTGTCGTACCGGTCGCTGCAGAATAGAAAACAGATTGCAGTCATTCGGCGTAATTCAATCTTGAATGCGCGCGCGCTCCAGCGTATGTGGAGCCTCAGTGCAGCCTTAGCTCAGTTGGTTAGAGCGCCGGTTTGTGGAGCCGGAGGTCCTTGGTTCGAAACCAAGAGGCTGTACCATTCCCTCTAGATCATGGTCCTACGTCTGCGGTTTGACGAAGCCGTAAGCGCTTTCATACTTCTCGTACCCATCGGCTGGCACCACATGATGGCACCTGAGTTGGCTGTTGATGAAGTCAAATATGACGAACCGTTTTGATGCGAGATAGTGGTCGCCCAAGATCGGTTTGATCGCATTCGTCGCTTCTCGAAGTCGATAGTGTGGGATTGTTGGGAAGATGTGGTGGATGACGTGCAGATTGCCAATATTGTGGGTCAGCCAATTGAACGGACCATAGTCTCGATCAACAGAGGCGAGCGCACCTTTGAGGCGTGTCCAGTCTTTATCGTCATAGACGGGCACTTCGGGTGAGACATGCTGCATATACGTGACGAAGGTCAACCAGGCACCGTAGATCAAATAGGGGGCGAGGATGTATTTCGCGAAAAAGCCCCAGCCAAAGACGGTTCCGAGGCTGATATAGAGCGCTAAGAACCCAAACAACGACAACAGGCCAAAATACCAAGAGACGCGGACGGATTTGGTGTAGAGGTCACTTTGCGGCAGATAGTGACTGCCTGTGATTGGCTTGTATGTTGTCAGGTTCCGAATACCGATCTTGTACATTGGCCATCCGATTATCAGGAAAATACCCGACCGGAAGATCAGCTTTCGGAAGAACGTATCCTCGCCCTTACGAGCAGGACGAAAGACTTCCTCCTGATGAAAATGCCCTGTTTTCATATGGTGCAGAGCGTGGCTGCGTTGCCAGCCGCGATACGGAACCAGGATCGCCCCGTGAACCAGAATACCAACAATTGTATTGACGGTACGATCGCTTGAAAAGCTGCCATGCCCGGCATCATGCCCAAGCACAAATAGCGACCATAGCATCGTGCCAATCAAAAAGATGATTGGCCATTCAATGTACCAAACACTGGTCTGTGCGAGAATTGCGTAGAGTCCCGCAATTATGGCCAAATCAAATGCCAAA
>JBCBGS010000072.1:0-13219 GCA_038526515.1 Pseudomonadota bacterium
ACACGAATATTTTGTGGAACTCCTGAGCCTCTGACTGGGTCAAACCCGACAAAGACTCCGACCGATCGGTCGCATCATTGGCCATGATTTCCTCCTTTTTGGAATTGGGCCTGTGCCGCAAATTTGCCCTGCGACGGGGTACACGCGCACAGCCTTAGCGAACGCGAACTCTGAGTGTTTTGAGAAGCCATTCCGTTGGTCATGAGTAATAGACCCATGGCAGTACGGCATGGAGGTGGGCGTTTGTCTCAACGAAAATATTTCGATTTGATTTTAGGTCGTCGGAGTATCTTTTGCCGAGGGCGTTTGAGAAGGCTAACCATACGAACAGGAGCGGGTACAAAAGCGTGTAGTAAAGCAAGTAGTCCGGTCGAAACCGCATGGTTCTCATCGACCTACTGATTTTTTTCATATCACTCTCCTCCTCGTTTCAGGCTAAGCCGTTTGTAGAACTCTGATTTTTTTTTGGGCCGCTTCGACGTGGTCGGGACCGACGATGGTCAAGCCGGACGCACGCGCGCTATCTTCGCTCGCATCACGAAGTCTTTTGGCTGCGGAAATACGCGCCAATACGGGATAGGTTTCGACGCATGAATCGAGCGCGAGGCTCGCTTCATCGGTCCACGTCACATTCTGTTCAATTTTAGAAACTGTTGCATCCGCGCGGTCCATGTCTGCCCCGAGCGGTAAAATATGAAACAACGCATCGAACAGGGCGTTGCAGACTTCTTGCACAAGATACGTCGCGCCCGAGTAACCCATGAAAGGCGTACCGGTATGACGCCGAATAACCGCGCCTGGGAAGGACGCTGGAATATACTGGGATCGCCCTCCAGTTTCTTGAAGGTACATTCGTTCATTGAAACTGCCAAACAACACAAACGGAGGGCTTTCAGCGAGCGCTCTTTTTACAGCATCATTATCGGGTTTCTGCCCGGCCTTGCGTTCAAAGCTAAATGCGCAGGGAAGTCCAAGGTCATTTTCAAGATAGTTTCGCAGCCCGCGTGAATAGGTTTCGTTGGCCACGACTCCAAAATTTGCGGTTCCAAAGAAGTCTTGTGTGACGGATCTCCACAAGTCCCAAAGCGGTTTAATTGTGGAGTGCTTTTCTGACTCTATGAAAGGTTCAGGATCGAGGCCAGTTAATCTGCCAATTTCGCGGAGAAACTTGGTCGTCGAATGCAAACCGATGGGCGCCTGCAAATAAGGCTGCCCAATGGCTTCGCAAAGACGTCTACCGAATTCGCGGTACATGCAGACATTCACATCTGCATCTACTAGACGACGCGTATCTTCGATGTGACTGCCAAGCGGGAAAACAAGATTTATCTCAGCGCCAATCCCTTCGACGAGGCGTCGGATTTCCGCCAAATCAGAGGGCATGTTGAACATGCCGTAGCTTGGTCCGATGATATTGACTTTAGGCTTGTCGCCTTCTTTGTTCTTCCGACGTTTTGGGTTTCGTCCTTTGGTTTGAGCATACTCGGTCCAGAGCCACAGCAATGCCCGATCAGCGCTTTGCCATTGATCCTCATCTATGGTGCGCGGCAAAAATCGTTTAACGTTTGCGCCTTCAGGCGTAACCCCGCCGCCGATCATTTCAGCGATGGAACCTGTGACCACAACTGCTGGAAGGGCTGGATCAAGAGCCGCGCGCGCGCGTTTCATGGCTTGCTCGGTTCCCAATTGGCCGAGCTCCTCTTCGCCAAGCCCAGTTACAGTGATCGGAAGTTCATGCGGAGGCAGCGCGTCCGTGTAATGAAGGACTGATGTGACAGGTAAATTTTCACACCCGACCGGACCATCAATGACAACTTGAAGTCCTTTGACAGCTGTAAAGACGTATACAGCTCCCCAGTAACCACCGGCGCGATCGTGATCTTGGATCAGCATCCGACCGGCTCCTTCAAGTCGGCCGCGCGCTTAGCTGCCAGCGCAAGTTTGCGCTCTTGCTTCGCTCGAAACCCTTGATTGATTTTCGGCGTGCCTTCCCACACGCCTGCAGTGTCTTCATGGCCAACACCTTCAAAGAAGCGACGCATCGTTTCGAAGCGGTCTTTGCCGGCAATAGCTGCATTGACCACTTGGGCGAGTGCACCTGCGCCAGCCGGGCCCATAATGGGCCGCGCGGAAATCAGATTGGTGAAGTAGAGCGATGGCGTGGCCGTTTCTTTAGCCTTTTGTACAACCGGTGTCGTACCAATAGCGAGGTCCGGTTCGAATGCTTCAAACGCTGCCAAATCGGACTCCAGAGATGCCCGAAAACGAACCTCCACACCGCGTGCCTCGAGCCATTCTCGATCAGGGTCTGACCATTTCGTGCGCGGGCAGGCGGTGCCGACATAACGCACGTCGGCTCCGCTTTCGCAAAGCAGTCGCGCGACAAGCAATTCAGATCCCTCATACCCGGAAATAGTGATCCGGCCATTGATCGGCATCGCCGACAAGGCCCCTTTAATCGCGCCGATAGCCCCATTTTTGGCCATATCGACCTTCGGTCTCGCAATGCCGCATGCCTGACCAATCGCCTCCAACCAGTCCGCTGTGCCATCAACGCCAACCGGAGCCGAGCCAACAATAGCTCGTCCCGCGGCTTCAAACTCTCTTACGGATGCTGTGTAAAATGGGTGGATTGCAGCAACGGCAGCGCAGTCTAGCGCTGTGTAGAGTTCGCGCCATTCGCGCGTCGGAACGACGGCCCCTGCCGACAGCTCTAATGGTTTCAGCAAGTGATCGATTCCGATTGGATCGGCTGGAAACATCTCTCCAAGCATCGTAATTTTCGGGAGACCTGATTGATCGCTATGCGATCTTTGAACAGCGCCTTGTTCTGCCTCGCACCGCGCATAAGAGAGCATTGCACCAGCGAGAATGTCTTTGGCTTCTGCGTGCGTCGGAACGCCAAACCCCGGGACATCGATGCCGATAATGCGCACGCCATTTATGGTATCAGGTAAGAGCTGGAGCGGAACGCCAGATGCTGTCGGTACGCACAGATTGGTCACGACAATCGCGTCATATTTTTCGGGATCGGCGGTTTGCTCGACGGCTTCCTTGATATCTTCGAAGAGTTTTCCAGTGACCAGTGTCTCGGAGTTAAATGGAACGTAGCCAACATTACGTTTGGCACCATAAAAATGCGATGTGAAAGTTAAGCCATAAACGCAACATGCTGACCCTGAAAGTATCGTTGCGGTCCGTTTCATACGCAGGCCGACCCTCAGCGATCCAAAGGCGGGACACATGCTTTGAGGTTGATCATGAGGTCCGGTTGGATAGTCTTTAGCGTATTGCTCCAACAGGGTGTGTTTACCCGCTTTTTGAGCCGCCGCCTGTAGGGTCTCCGCACCGCCATGACATGTGGCATCAGCGAGAGAAGTTGCATCCGATGCGCCCTCAACTTTTGTGATCATGTCGAGTTCATCGCTCGATTTCAGATCCACGCTACCCTCCCGCTCGCTCATACCCTCAAATCTCCTCGTAGATCACTTCTAGAGAAGGTTTTTCGACAACATTCGCACCGCGCATGTCGGCAATTGTCGCAGGAATAAGCGTGTAGTCCGCGCCTGTTTCTTCGGCTGAGAACAAATCCAATAGACCGTCTTGTGCCAAGGGTGTCGGATGAACGGGCGGTGCACTCGCTACATTTTCTGCAAGCGCCTCAAACATCGGCGCCCATTGAGAGCCTGGTTTGCCGACGATCTGATAGTTTGCAGATTTGCGCCGGATATCCTCATCAGCTGGAATGGCGGAGAGGATTGGAATTCCAACTTTGTCAGCGAAGGCTTGCGCCTCGCCGGTTCCGTCATCCTTGTTGATGACCATGCCGGCGACGCCTACATTGCCGCCCAGTTTTCTGAAATACTCCACTGCGGAACAAACATTGTTCGCAACATAGAGCGATTGAAGGTCGTTTGATCCAACGACAATAACTTTCTGACACATGTCCCGAGCGATCGGCAAACCGAACCCACCGCAGACCACGTCACCTAGAAAATCGAGCAGGACATAGTCGAAATCCCATTCGTGGAAACCGAGTTTTTCTAAAAGTTCAAAGCCGTGAATGATCCCGCGACCACCGCAACCGCGGCCGACTTCAGGACCGCCCAGCTCCATGGCGTAGACACCATCGCGCTTGAAACAAACATCCCCGATTTGAACCTCTTCACCGGATTCCTTTTTCTTCGAAGAGGTTTCGATGATCGTCGGACAAGCCCGACCACCGAACAGCAGCGAGGTGGTGTCACTTTTGGGATCGCATCCGATAAGCAGAACTTTCTTACCCTGCTGCGCCATCATATAGCTCAGATTTGCGAGCGTGAATGACTTACCAATCCCGCCCTTGCCATAGATCGCTATAATCTGCGTTTCTTTCGCCGGCGAGCTCTCAATCGGCATGTCGCGATTATCCGGTGCGCCGTCATATCCATCATGCGGGCCACTGCCTCGAGATGAGTAAGTATCAAGCAAGGTCGTCATGATGCGCCCTCCAATCCAAAACCATTTTCAAGCAACCCGATGTCTCGAATGCGGTTCGATAGGCGTGCTCGGCGTCGACCGGGGCATGCATATGGGTGATAAGTCCGTCCAGCGACAAGAGGCCTTTACGTTTCAGCATCAAGACGGCCTCCATGTCAGCAGGCTGCCATTCTGAGGCGATCCGGAACGACATCTCGCGCATGAATGCCGGCGGAAAATCAAATGAAACGCGTGCTGAGTAAAATCCAGCGAGTGTGATTTGCGCACCTTTCATGGCGTGCGCAATGGCTGTGTCGAAAGCGGTCACATTACCGCTGACATCGCAAATGTGAGCATAAGCAAAATGCTTGTCATCATCAGGATGAATAACGATGTAACCGGTTGACTTGTGCCGCGCCGGATCGGTTTCCCATATGATTGGAGCTTGACCGCCGAGCGCCAGCACGAGCCGGGCCATTAATTGTCCCAACACTCCATGACCGATGATGAGCTGAGGCAACGGCCCGAGGGCTATGGCGTGGTGCGCGGTTGCCGCGAGCGCCAAGAGTATGTCGCTTTGCGTCCCTGCATCATCTAGTCGAATTGCGCGATCTTTAGGGACGATGAGGCGAGATGCAGAAGCGCCAAACAGGCCAACTGCACTTTCGTAACAAGTCGCACCCGGAACGAACACATGCGCGCCGAGCCAACTGGGATCACCTTCGGCGTGCACCACGCGGCCAACCGCTTCATATCCCGGAACCAAAGGATATGAGAGTCCAGGAAATGCAGGCATGCGCCCAGACCATAAGAGCCGCTCTGTTCCGGCGCTCACCCCGCTCCAAGCAACGTCCACGACGAGGTCGCCATCTTGCAAAGGTTTTAGTGAGAGCCGATCGAGGGTCACCTCTTTGGTCCCATGGAACACAATAGCCTCGGATGTCAGCTCGACTGCGGAGGCAAGATCCACAGAATTCTGCGGATCTTCAGCGGTCATGGAAGGAGCTGAACGAGCCGAATTAATCATGAGCGTCATCATAGATAGACACTATATAATGTCAATTTTTATTTACGTGGCTTTGATAATCCTGACGAGATCGGGAAGCCCCGTTTTCAGCTGATCCACGCGGGAGAACCCTGCTTTGCCCAACATGTCACTGAGCTCCTGAGATTTTCGTGCACGTCCTGATCCCATGGCCCAGAGGTACATTCCAAAATAAGCATGCCCAACTTTGGGCGAATCGCTCATCGGCTCAGCAACGAGCAAAACACCTTCGGGGGGTAACGCTTGGCGGGCTCGAGAGAACAGTTTCGCAACCGCTTCGTCATCATGATCAAGCGCGACGCGCACCAAACAGATAAGATCCGCGCCTTGCGGCCATACGCTTTCAAACATATCGCCTTCGTGTACGGTCGCGGAGATATCGTGCTCTTGCAATTGTGCTGTGGCCAGTTTGGCAACGGTCGGCAACTCCAAAAGACTTAGGTTTAGCTCAGGCGCTCGCGCATGGACCGCACGCAAAAAGCGACCATCGCCGCCGCCGACATCCAATACGCTTTTGTGCTGGTTGAACGAATAGGACGATAAGATTTCGTCGGCGACAAGAGATTGGGTATCGCGCATGAGTTCAGAATATGTCTCCATGCGGGAATGCTCCTCTGAAGACTGAGACTCTGACCGTGAATAATGCCAGAATTTCGCTAGGGCCGTATCTGAGGAGCGGCGACTCAATAGCTTTAAAGGGTGCGCAAGATCACGGTATAGGTGTTCATGGTGCTGGATCATCCCTTGCAAGCCGGGACTACCCAGCACCGCCGCCCCGGTTTGGCCCAATCCAAACCGACCTTGCGATCTCTCTTCGAGAAGATCGAGAGCGGTGGCCGCCTTTAAAAGGCGCTCCGACGCCTCTGGAGGAAGGCTGGTACGCGAGGCGACTTCAAGGCTTGTGAGGTTTTCGTCTCGCAAAATCGACAGCAGGTCCAGCTCGACGCAGACAAAAAGGATTTGGGAATAGACAAAACCTGCACAGAGGTCGAACACGCTCGCAGCATTGCTTTGCGCGATTTTTCTTGTCGGCCAATACCTTGTGCAGAAACGCTGAAACCTCGGGTTAGAAATGAGATCGGCGCGCCAGTTTTTAACTCGATCGGCAATCGATCTTGGAGATTGGGCTCGCACTTTAGGCGACGTCTTGGACGAGATGATCGGGGGTTAATCGCACGGCTTGGGCGAAAATGAGTTGCCTCAGACTGTCACTGCCGGCGCAAACTGGTACCGAAGCCGCTGCTGCGTCTATAGCCGCTCGCAACTTTTTATAAGCCTCATCTAAGCCGTAAGTCTCGACGGCGCTCGGACGGTAGTTACGCGCGTCTTGTTTGGCCGGTTTGCCCAATTCATGTGTTGTGAGCACCGCATCGCGCAAATCGTCGGCGATCTGGTAGGCAAGGCCGAGGTTTGTACCGAGCTCGCGCCAATCTTGATCATTTGCGCCAACTGAAGCGGCGCCGGCGCGGGCAGCAGCGATAAATAGCGCCGCTGTTTTTGCGTTATGATAAGCCTCGAGATCAATTTCGGCTTCACTCTCCCAGGCTTGACCAGCCGCAATGCCGTTTGGGGGCGCCGTCGCTTCGGTAAATACCAGTGTAAGTTCGCGGAAATACGTTTTCGCATCTCTCGCGAGACATTCGAACGCCAGCACAATCAAGGCGTCTCCCGTGAGGACGGCGAGGTTTTCGCCATACTTGGTATGAACGGTGGGCTTGCCGCGCCGCAAATCGGCGTCGTCAAAGCATGGTAAATCATCATGCACCAGAGACGCGCAATGCAGCAATTCAAGCGCTGCAGCTGCTGCCATGGCATCGCTATGATCTGCTTGAGGCGCGCATGCGTGCGCAACAGACAAACAAAGTTTAGGGCGTACGCGCGCGCCACCTGGCAAAACCGCATACTTCAGGGCTGACTTAAGTTTTGCAGGGCATGGATCTTTCAATCCGTATCCGAGCGCCTTTTCGAGACTTTGATTAATTTGGATGTCTAAAGTCATATTAGCTCCCATGCGTCACTTTATGAATGCGGTCAGTTGTGTCAATACAGATAGACACTTTTGATCGTGGCGGAGCGTTTCCTTTTCATATGCAAAAAAGAGCGGTGATCATTGGCAGCGGAATTTCAGGCTTGGTCGCAGCAGCCATACTCTCGCAGCATGTTCACGTCACGGTATTGGAACGCGCTGACCGCATTGGGGGCAAAATCGAGTCAAAGAACATTAATGGCGTAGCGACCGACTGCGGCCCCACGGTTCTGACCCTTCGCGGCGTGTTTGAAGCGGTTTTTCGTGATGCTGGCAGTGATTTGCGCTCGCACATTGAACTCACACGCCTCGACAAATTGGCGCGTCACTTTTGGTTTGACGGTTCGTCGCTCGATTTGTTTTCAGATTTAGATCGAACCTATCAGTCGATTTCTGAGTTCTCTTCAAAGAAGTCTGCGGAACAGTATCTTCGATTCAGTAAGACGGCAGCCAGCGTATTTGAGACGCTTACCCCGAGTTTTCTACTCCGGTCAGAGCCAGACTTGCTGCGCCTCGTCACGTCTAAGTCAATTGGTAGGCTCATAGGCTTAAATCCGTTCGATACGCTCAAAAAGTACTTGTCCCAATCCTTTGATGATCCAAGGCTCGTTCAACTCTTCTCGCGGTACGCGACCTATTGCGGGGCGTCACCGTTTTTGAGCCCTGCTACGTTAATGCTCGTCGCACATGTTGAACGGTTAGGCGTTTGGACGCTGGCTGGCGGCATGATGGACTTAGCAAATGCGCTTAGAAAACTCGCAGAGAAAAACGGGGCAGAATTCCGACTAAACGCGGAAGCTGAGCGCATTGAGTTTATTCAAAATCGCGTCGCTCATGTTCGACTCGCGTCAGGCGAGATGACACCCTCGCATGCCGTCATATGTACCGCAGACATTGCCGCGCTCGCGAATAACTGCTTGGGCCCCACCGCCGCGCGCGCGGTGCCGGCACGCATGAGAACGACGCGCTCACAATCTGCGATCACTTGGACATTTGCCGCCGCGTGCAAAGGGCCAGCGCTTGATCATCATAATGTGTTTTTCTCAGAGCACTATGAGGATGAGTTTACCGCCATTTTTGACCACGACAGCGTCCCTCGCCATCCAACTGTTTACATTTGCGCGCCTGGCAGCGGCGAAGAGCGATCTCTTTTTTGCTTAATCAACGCCCCTGCGAACGGAGATAAACGCACCTATTTCGAAGAGGAGATAACCACATGCTACACTCGAATGACCGAGACGCTCGGGAAGTGCGGCTTGAGTCTATCCCCCAACCCTCAGACCGTGTCGGTATCTACCCCAACAGAGTATGCGAAGAGATTTCCGGCAACAGGGGGCGCGCTTTATGGTCCAGCCAGCCACGGCTGGCAGGCTGCCTTCAAGAGACAGGGAGTTCGCAGTCGCAAACGCGGATTGTATCTAGCCGGCGGGAGCATGCATCCGGGACCGGGTCTTCCGATGGCGGCGCTTTCGGGGCGGGCGGCGGCGCACGCTCTCCTATCGGATTTAGATTTGATTACACCCCAAACGCTGGCGGCTATGCGTGGTGGTATATCGATGGTGTGAGTGCCGACGGGAAACACGCGATCGTGATAATCATATTTGTGGGGAGTGTGTTTTCTCCATATTACGCCTGGTCGGGATGGAAAAATCCAGCAAACCATTGCGCCATCAATGTCGCGCTTTATGGTCCTTCAAACCACTGGGCCATGACGGAGCGCAACTTAACCAAAACGGATCGGACTCATTGTTCGTTCAAGGTGGGTCAGAGCCAAGCACGTTTTTTTGAAGATGGCTTGGTTGTCGACATAAATGAGCTTTGCGCGCCAGTCCCAAGACGCCTTCGAGGCGAAGTTCGAGTTTCCCTGCCCTATTTAAATAGACGTGCATTTCAATTGTCAGCTGACAAACATCATCATTGGGCGCCAGCCTGCGCGCATGCCGAACTGAACGTTGAGTTCGAACAGCCACAGTTTTCATGGCGTGGACACGGTTATGTCGACATGAATTTCGGCTCGGAGCCACTCGAAAAAGGCTTTGATTATTGGGATTGGTCACGCACGCCTTTGTCCGACGGCGATACGCTCATCCGCTATGTCACCGACCCCAAAGATGCTCCGCAGCGCGCGCTATGCTTGCGCTTCTCTCCCAACGGGGAAATGGTTGAAACGCAAAGCACATCTTCTCACACGCTTCCTGCGACGCGGATTTGGCGCGTTAAGCGGCGTACTGGAATGCTTGAAGGAAAAAGGGCGCACATTGATCGCACGCTAGAAGACACTCCGTTTTACAGCCGAACCCTGCTGCAATATCCGGGTGGCACGGCGGGTCTTACCACACATGAAACCTTGTCATGTAAACGTTTAAAGTCCCCGTTGGTTAAGGCGATGTTACCGTTTCGGATGCCCCGTCTGTCTCTTTGAGAGCAGCTTCGCGTGCACGCGTCTCATCGACCAATTTGCTCGTTTTTCGGTATTCCCAAAACGCCCACCCCAACACTAGGCCGTGGAATAGAAAGAGCTCGAGAAAAAGTAGCGTATTGCTCATTAGAATCTCGGGTTAGGCGGCTCGCTCACTTTGTTCAAGCCGCATGAATAAGTCGATCACCCAATTCACCCGGGTCGGGGAGACGAGATCATTCGGCGTGATCGAAGGCGCATCGATCGCCGAAACTAAGAACTGTGCCGCTCTGGCGGGTGCACAGCTCGAGGAGGGCGGATTGGTTTGGAATTTTGCCTGCGCCAAGAGTTGCAGCTTTCGTCTTTTTGAGACAATGGCGCGGTGCGTGACAGAATTGAAGTCGAGCTTTCGCAGTTCGACACCGATTTCTCGATAAATCTGCCCTGCCGCACGAATGGACGTCTGACAAGCGGGCGGTAAAAGAGACACTCCGGAAAGCCCGCGTTCATAAAAGGGCTCAGCGGTATCTAGCAAACGTCGCACGACTTCGCACGCAGGCTCGCTTACGTTCGGCTGAGCTATGAACTCGTTTGGCTCGAGCCCGGCCTCTCGCATCCATTCTATTGGCAAGTATAGCCGCCCTGCTCGAGCATCCTCACCGACGTCGCGCGCAATATTGGTAAGCTGCATTGCCAAACCAAGATCACACGCCCGCGCCGCTGCTTCGGCGCTACGATTGCCCATTAGAACGGTCATCATTGCCCCGACTGATCCGGCGACACGCGCGGCATAGTCTAGTAGGTCATTGAGCGTTTCGTATTGTCGGTTCTGAGTGTCCCAGAGCATGCCTTCCAATAGCGCATCAGGGAGTTCGCGCGGCAAAGCATATTCGCGAACTATATAAGAGAAAGCTCGATCTACTGCGTGGTTTTCGGGTTGCCCGGCATAAATATTGTCGAGACGCCTCGATAGGACGTCGAGTGCGGCTTTTGGATCTGCCCCTAAGTCGATTTCATCGTCCGCGATCCGACAGAAAGCATAAGTTGCAAACGCGGCTTGACGAACATCGCCGGGCAACAACAAGGAGGCAAAATGGAAGCTCTTTGATCCAGCTTTTATAATCTTTCGGCAATAATCAAAATCTCGCGGAGATCCCACTGCGGATTCAGGCAAACGTGCTGGCATCTGGAACCACCTCATCTAAGACACGAGCCGATGACAAGACGCCGGGTAATCCCGCACCTGGATGAGTACCAGCACCGACCAGAAACAGATTCTCCACCGCATTTTGTTTGTTGTGCGGACGAAACCAGGCGCTTTGGGAAAGCACGGGCTCAAAGCTAAACGCGCCGCCGAGATGTGCACGGTAATCGGTCTCAAAATCTGCCGGTGTCAGAAGGCGCGATGAGACAATCTCTTCGCCAAATCCGGGCATCAAAGTTTCGCTCAGCCTATCCTCGATCGCTTGACGATAGGGCTCCGCCATTTCTGTCCAATCAACATCGCCGCTCAAGTTTGGAACCGGCGATAAAACGTAAAAAGCGTCACAATCGGGGGGCGCAAGGGATGAGTCTTTCGATGTGGGTCTATGCAGATAGAGACTAAAATCATCAGCCAATCTGTGCCGTTTGAAAATATCGGCCAGAAGTCCTTTATAACGCGGTCCGAGCACAATGGTGTGGTGTCCAACGTCTTCAAACTTTCTCTTGGTTCCAAAGTACCAAACAAAAAGGCCCATGGAGATTTTCGCCCTGTCGACGGCATTCGGCGACCACCTTCGACGATATGTTGGCGGAAGCAAATCTCGAAGGGTCGCGGCCGCATCAGCATTAGACACCACAACATCTGCGAAGACTTCCCGTCCACTCGAGAGTCTGACCCCAATCGCCTTGTTATTTTCGATCAAAATTTCATCGACGTCTTGCCCGAATTCCAGCACGCCGCCCTGGCGTTCAATCAGGCTTTTCAGACCTTGAACCAATGAACCTGTTCCACCGACCGCATAGTGCACCCCCCATCGACGTTCCAAATATGGTATTAATCCATACACGCCGCTTGCTGACATAGGATTGCCTCCGATGAGGAGCGGATGGAAGCTGAAGACGATACGAAGTTTTTCATTTTTAATGAATTTCGAGACAACCTGATACATTGAAGCCAGCCCGCCATACCGCATGATGTTCGGAGCGGCTTTGATCATGTCTATCGCGCTTCCAAATGAGACATGGCCCAATTCCTCAAACGCAGTTTTGCAGAGGTCCTGAGATCGGCGCATGAAACGCTCATAGCCCTCCACATCGTCCGGGCTGATGCGCGAAACCTCAGCGCGCATCGCATCTGGGTTGCCGGTGTAACGAAAGACGTCGCCATCATCGAACCGGATGTCATAGAAGCGTTTAATCGCGTTGACCTCGACATGATCGCTGAGACGTTCACCTGCGAGTGCCCATAGTTCTTCAAATAAAAAAGGCGCGGTAATAATGGTCGGCCCGGCATCAAATGTGAAACCATCTTGTTTAAAAACGCGGGCCCTACCGCCAGGCTGGTCTAATCGCTCCAGGACCTTCACGCGAAAACCGCGCGCACCTAGTCGGACGGCTGCAGCCAGCCCGCCAAACCCCGCACCGATGACCAGCGCGATTGGCGCGTTCTCAGGATGATTAGCCACTGGGTAAATCTCGGCATGCGTGCCCATAACGAGACACTGAACACTGTAAAGCTGTATTGCGCAAGTGATTACTTATTGGCCGAGGTCTCATCGAGGTCTGACAAGTGACGCCGCATCCGCCAAACGCCAAATGCGGTCACTCCAAGTACGAATGGGACTGATAGTCCGGTCACCAATTCGACCGGAAGGCTGGGCACAATTGATTTAACCCCTTTGGCGACATAGTTGACTATTCCGATGAGATAATAACTGATGGCCGCGATTGAGAGCCCCTCAACAGTTTGTTGGAGCCGTAATTGTAGTTCGGCCCGTCGGTCCATGCTTTCCATCAATGATTGGTTTTGTTGTTCCAAAGTGATGTTCACTTTGGTTGAGAGCATCTGAGTTGCGCGATCGACCCGCTCGGAAAGTGAGCGCATTCTATTTTCCACTGAATGGCAGGTCCGCATCGCGGGCGCCAAACGTCTTTCGATAAACTCGGTGAAGGTCTGCATATCCCTTACCCGCGACTCACGTAGCTCAGACGTGCGACGTTGCACCAGGGCGTAATAAGCCGACGCCGCTCCAAATCTGAACTGATTTTGCGCATAACTCAGCTCAATCCCCGCCTGCAAAGAGATGAG
>JBCBGS010000073.1:0-13193 GCA_038526515.1 Pseudomonadota bacterium
TTGAGCGCGTGATCGATCTCGGCACCGGAACAGGCCGGATGCTCTCTCTGCTGGCCGCGCAGGCGCAAGAGGCCGAAGGGCTAGATCTGTCGCATCATATGCTGACCGTCGCCCGCGCCAATCTAAACCGGGCTGAGATCCGCAATGCACGGGTTCGCCAAGGCGATGTCACCGCGACGCCGTTCGAAGCGGCCAGCGCTGACTTAGTTCTGGTGCACCAAGTGCTCCACTATTTGGAAACGCCAGAAGACCTTCTCACAGAAGCGGCGCGTATTTTGCGCCCCGGTGGACGCCTTTTGGTCATAGACTTTGCCCCACACGATTTGGAATTCTTGCGGGAAACCCAGGGCCATCGCCGGCTCGGCGTTCGCGAAGAAGACATGACCGAATGGGCTGATGCTGCCGGACTCGCCCTGAAAGCCCCGCTCCGGTTCGACCCCCCTGCCTCCCTTGATCAAGGCCTAAGCGTTCTCATTTGGAGCGCCACCCGCCCCGCCAACCAACAAGAAGTTGCCGCATGAATACGCTCGCTGTCGCCGCCCAACAGACCACCCCTGCCCCGAATGTTTCATTCGAGTTCTTCCCTCCGAAGACCGATAAAATGGAGGCGAAGCTCTGGGAGTCTGTCGCGCGTCTCTCGCCAATGGCGCCCAAATTCGTGTCCGTCACGTATGGCGCGGGCGGCTCGACCCGTGACCGCACGCAAAAAACCGTGGCGAAGATTGCCCAAGACACGCCTCTAGCTCCAGCTGCGCACCTGACCTGCGTGGGCGCGACCAAAGAAGAAGTTCTGAAAGTCGCTGAGGATTTTTGGGATGCGGGCGTTCGCCACCTGGTTGCCCTGCGCGGCGACCCGCCCTCCGGCATGGGGGAGAAATTCGAACAGCATCCTGGCGGCTATAAGGACAGCGTGGACCTGATCGCAGGAATCCGCGATCACTATGTCGGCCCGAATGTCCGGTTCGAGATCAGCGTGTCTTGCTATCCAGAGCAGCACCCAGACAGCCTCGGCTGGGACGAAGACATTGCTTTCCTAAAAGCCAAGCAAGACGCCGGCGCCGACCGTGCAATCACGCAATTCTTCTTTGAGCCAGACGTCTACCTGTCTTTCCTGGAGCGTGCCCGGGCTGGCGGCGTCACCATGCCGATTGTGCCTGGCATCATGCTGCAACCGAACTTTAACGGCCTCGCCCGCATGGCTAAGGTGGTGGAAACCTCGGTGCCGGATTGGTTGTTCAAGCTCTATGAAGGCACCGAAGACGATCCTGAAACGCGCGAATTGATCACAGCGAATGTTGCAGTCGAGCTCTGTCACAAATTGTCAGAGCAAGGCGTGAATGATTTCCACTTCTACACGCTCAACCGCGCTAACCTTGCCCTCTCCACTTGCCGCTTACTCGGCTTGAAACCGAAAGCGGCGGCGGCATGAGGCATGCCTCATCTCTCAACTCGTCCTCGGCCCAAAAACTAGGACCGACTGCGCTCGGCGTTCTCGTGCTAGCAACCGCGTCGTGCGCGCAGCCTGATATGGAAGATACCAAGTCTTTTGACATCGCTGCATGCCTCATAGCGCAAACCGATTTAAAAGCGCCTGCGGCATTCACCATCGTACTGACGGAAGAACTTGAACCGTGTCGGTCGACGCAAGAGGCGCACAGATATTATCAGCAATGCGAAATTGCGAAGACCTTGAACAGGGACTCGTCGTGCGAGGACATTTTCAATCCCAACGCTCACCGTATTCCATCCACCCTTAGTGACGCAGCCGACACGCGAGAGGCGTTAGAACACGCCTATCGCCGTGACTGCGGCCGCGATCCAATTCCAACCGCCACGATCTTAGAAAAGATGCAAAGGTGTTACCCATGACCGACCGCAAGACCCGTATCGAACAGCTCCACGCCGCCGCTAAAGAGCGGATCCTTCTACTAGATGGATCTTGGGGCGTGATGTTCCAAAAAATGGGACTCAGCGAAGATGATTATCGCAATGATCATTTCAATGCCGAGACCTATCCCGGCCAGATGAAGGGCAACAACGATATCCTTTGCCTGACACGCCCCGACCGGGTGACATACCTGCACGACGCCTATTTCGAAGCAGGCGCGGATATTACTGAGACCAATACGTTCTCAGCGACAACGATCGCGATGGATGATTATAATCTGAAATTGCAGGACGTGATCGACATCAATTTTGAGGGCGCCAAGCTGGCCCGCGCCTCCGCCGATGCCTGGACGGAGAAAGAACCGCACAAACCGCGCTTTGCGGCCGGCTCCATTGGACCGCTGAATAAGATGCTCTCCATGAGCTCGGACGTGAACAATCCTGGCGCGCGCGAAGTCGTCTTTGATCAAGTGTACCAGGCCTATCGCGAACAGATCAAAGCCCTGAATGAAGGCGGCGTTCATATGTATCTGGTCGAAACGATCACAGATACATTGAACTGCAAAGCCGCCATCAAGGCGATGATGGACCTTGAAGCCGAGGGCATGGACAAACTCCCGCTTTGGATTTCAGGCACCATCACAGACCGCTCAGGCCGAACGCTTTCAGGTCAGACAGTCGAAGCGTTCTGGAATTCTGTTCGTCACTCGAAACCCTTTGCGATTGGCTTTAATTGCGCGCTCGGCGCGGAACTGATGCGCCCGCATATCGCTTCGCTGTCGCGGATCTCTGACACACTTGTCGCCGCCTATCCAAACGCTGGCCTGCCGAACGAGATGGGAGAGTATGATGAAGAACCGCATGAAACCTCTGGCAAGCTAAGCGGCTGGGCCGAAGATGGTATCGTCAACATTATTGGCGGTTGCTGCGGCACCACACCAGCGCACGTAAAGGCGCTGGCGAAAGCGATTGAGGGCGTCAAACCGCGTGAGATCGCAACGCCGAAAAACACAATGCGCTTGGCTGGTCTCGAACCGTTCGAACTGGCATCTTAAACGTTCAACACGCGATAGGAGGAATACGAAATGAAAGTCTATGACCAGCTTGATGATCGCATCATCAAGTTCATCGAGAAGCAGAAGATGTTTTTCGTGGCCTCCGCTCCGCTTTCAGCTGACGGCCATATCAACCTGTCACCGAAAGGCTATGACGCGTTTAAAGTGTTGGACGATACAACGGTCGCTTGGCTCGACCTTGGCGGCTCTGGCATCGAGACGCAGGCCCACGTGCAAGAGAATGGCCGTATCACCATCATGTTCTGCGCTTTTGAAGGTCCGGCCAACATTCTCCGCCTATTTGGGACCGGGGAAATCATCAATCCTCACCACGCCGAATGGGATGAGATGATGAGCCTGTTCCCGGGCTTTGAGCGCGCACGCGGAGTTTTCAAAGTGAAGCTCACCCGGATCCAAGACAGCTGCGGCTGGGGGGTTCCGTTCTATGAATTCAAAGGCGAACGCGATCAGCTCACCCGCTATGTCGACAACAAGACCAAGGAGGAGTGGATCGAGAGCCGCTACGCGAAAAACTCTGAAAGCATTGATGGCCTCAAAGGCCTGGTTCGGGAGGACAGCTAATGACCTATATTGATGGTTTCGTGTGCGCTGTGCCGGTCGAAAACAAAGACGCCTTCATCGAGCATTCGCGCATCACATCGCCTGTTTTCAAGAAGTATGGCGCCCTGCGCGTCATGGACAATTGGGGCGATGAGGTTCCGGATGGCGAGCACACCTCTTTCCCCATGGCCGTCAAAGCAAAGCCAGGCGAAGTGATCGTCTTTTCTTGGATTGAATGGCCCTCGAAAGAGGCCCGCGAGAAAGGCATGGAAGCCTGCATGCAGGACCCAGTTTTCAATGATGAAGACATGACGATGCCGTTCGATGGCGCGCGTATGCTGATCGGCAGCTTTCAGAACATTTTTGAAGAGTAGGCGTCATCGCCATAACTGCGAGATAACAAAAATAGTATGATCACCTCAGCCTCCCAGAGCTTCGTCAATATTGGCGAACGCACCAATGTCACCGGATCTGCGCGATTCCGGAAACTGATCGTCAATGGCGATTACGCGACCGCCGTGGAAGTGGCGCGTCAGCAAGTTGAGAATGGCGCTCAGATTATCGACATCAACATGGATGAAGGCATGTTGGATGGCGCCGAGGCGATGACAACCTTCCTCAATCTGATCGCGGCTGAGCCCGACATTGCACGCGTGCCAATCATGATTGATAGCTCCAAATGGGAGGTCATCGAAGCCGGTTTGAAATGCGTTCAGGGCAAGGCGGTCGTGAACTCAATCTCGATGAAAGAAGGTGAGGATCAGTTCCGCGACCAAGCCCGCAAATGCCTGTCTTATGGCGCGGCGGTTGTGGTCATGGCGTTTGACGAAGTCGGTCAGGCCGATACGGCGCCGCGCAAGATTGAAATCTGTCAGCGCGCTTTCAAAATCCTCACTGAAGAAGTGGGCTTCCCAGCCGAAGACATCATTTTTGACCCGAACATTTTCGCTGTCGCAACCGGGATCGATGAGCATAATAATTACGCCGTCGATTTCATCGAAGCGACCAAGGTCATTCGCGAAACCTGCCCTGGCTGCCATATCTCTGGCGGGCTCTCAAATGTGAGCTTTAGTTTCCGGGGCAATGAGCCCGTGCGCCGAGCCATGCACTCGGTCTTCCTGTACCATGCGATCCCAGCAGGCATGGATATGGGCATCGTTAATGCCGGCCAGCTCGACATCTATGACGAAATCGAACCAAAGCTGCGTGAGCTTGTCGAAGACGTTGTGCTCAACCGCAACGATGAGGCGACGGAAGCCCTGGTCGATTATGCGGAACAGTTCCGCGGTCAGAAGGGCAAAACAGCCGAGAAAGACCTCTCTTGGCGCGAGCTGCCGGTCAATAAACGACTTGAGCATGCGCTCGTGAACGGAATCACCGAGTATATCGACGCGGATACTGAAGAGGCCCGCGCCGCCGCGGCCCGTCCGCTGCACGTCATCGAAGGCCCACTGATGGATGGCATGAATGTGGTCGGCGACCTGTTTGGGTCCGGGAAAATGTTCCTGCCGCAAGTGGTAAAATCGGCCCGCGTTATGAAAGCTGCGGTCGCTTATCTCGACCCGTTCATGCAGGCGGAGAAAGAAGAGCTTGGCACGGTTGATGTCTCGAACGGCAAAGTCCTGATGGCGACGGTCAAAGGCGATGTCCACGATATCGGTAAGAATATTGTTGGCGTTGTGCTCGCCTGTAATGGCTATGAGATTGTCGATATGGGCGTTATGGTGCCGTGCGAGGACATTCTCGCCAAAGCTGAGGAAGAGAAAGTCGATATTATCGGCCTGTCCGGCCTGATCACGCCGAGCTTGGATGAGATGGTCTATGTCGCCCGCGAAATGCAGCGCACCGGCATGAAACAGCCGCTTTTGATTGGCGGCGCGACCACTTCGCCTGCGCACACGGCCGTAAAGATTGATCCCGCCCGCGACAATGGCCCGACCATCCACGTGACCGATGCGAGCCGCGCCGTTGGCGTTGTCTCCGCGCTGCTCTCAGATGAAGAACGCCCGCTCTTTGTCGAAACGGCGCAGGCCAAGTATCAGCGGATGCGCGATAGCCGGGCTGGCGGGCCGCCAAAACCACGCCACCCGATCAAAGTCGCGCGCGCGCACGCCCATACGCTGGAGGCCCCTGCCCCGCAGGCGCCAAGCTTCACAGGCACGCAAGTGTTCGAGGATTTCGATCTTTCCGAACTCGCCCGCTATATCGATTGGACGCCCTACTTCTCGAGCTGGAACCTCGCCGGGCGCTTCCCGCAAATCCTGGACGACGAGATTGTCGGCGAGGCCGCGCGCGACCTTTGGCGCGACACCGAAAACATGATGCAGCAAATCCTGGGTCAGGATTGGTTCAAGCCGAAGGCCGTGATTGGCTTCTGGGGCGCTGAGCGCAAGGGCGACGATATCAAGCTGGAGACCGGCGATACGTTCCACACGCTGCGCCAGCAAATGGTCAAAGACAATACGCGCGCGAATTTCGCACTCTCAGACTTCGTTGCAGAAAAAGGCGACCATATTGGCGGCTTTGCGGTCACGGCAGGTCCAGAAGCCGAAGAGATCGCCAAAAAGTTTGAGGCCGAGGCCGATGACTATTCCGCGATCATGGTCAAAGCTTTGGCCGACCGGTTCGCTGAAGCCATGGCCGAATATATGCACGAACAAGTGCGCAAACATCACTGGGGCTATGCCAGCGATGAAACGCTCTCAAATGCAGAGCTGATCAAGGAACGCTATTCCGGCATCCGCCCGGCACCGGGCTATCCTTGCCAACCGGATCACACCGAAAAAGAGACACTGTTCAAGCTCTTGCAAGCGGATCGCATTGGAATGGAGCTCACCTCCAGCTTTGCGATGACACCAGCCGCGTCGGTCTCTGGCCTCTATATCGGCCATCCCGAAAGTGTCTATTTCGCGGTCGGCCGGATCGAGCGCGATCAGGTCGAGGACTATGCGCAGCGCAAAGGCATGGACCTGCGCACAGCCGAGCGCTGGCTCGGCCCGATCCTGAACTATGACCCAAGCGAAGTTGAGGTTGAGGCAGCGTGACCCAAACCATCGCGAATGTAACGCTGCTTGTGCCGGACTATGACGCAGGCATCGCCTTCTATGTTGATCAACTTGGGTTTGACCTGCTGGAAGACACAAAGCTGAGCGAGACGAAGCGCTGGGTTCGTGTGGCGCCGAAGGGAACAGATACCGCGTTGCTGCTCGCCAAGGCGGATGGCGCGGCGCAAGAAGCGACCATCGGCCAGCAAACAGGCGGCCGCGTGAGCTTCTTTCTGCATACGGACGATTTCGCCCGCGACTATGCCGCGATGAAAGCCAAGGGCGTTACGTTCAAGGAAGAGCCGCGTCATGAAGCCTATGGATCGGTTGTGGTATTCGAGGACCCATTCGGCAATCTTTGGGACCTGATCGAGCCCAAATAAAAAGGCGGCGCTCGCAAGCGCCGCCTTCTCAATTTTAAAATATTTTCAGACGCTTAGAAGCGGTCTAGGTTCATCACCTTGTCCCACGCCTTGATGAAGTCACGCGTGAAGCGCTCCTTCGAGTCGCTCTGAGCGTAGATCTCGGCGATGCTGCGCAGGATTGAGTTTGATCCGAACACCAAGTCCGCACGGGTACCAGTGAACTTCACAGCTCCAGTTGCGCGATCTTTGCCTTCGAACAACTCGCCGCTGGCATCCGCTGTCCACTCATTGCTCATGTCGAGCAAGTTGAGGAAGAAGTCATTGCTCAGTATACCGACATTATCGGTCAGAACACCGTGCGTAGAGCCCGCAGCGTTCGCGCCGAGGACACGAAGACCACCGACGAGAACGGTCATCTCAGGCGCAGAAAGCTTGAGAAGCGCGGCTTTGTCGACGAGCATTGTCTCGGTCGAACGCGGGTCTTCAGACTTGTTATAGTTCCGGAAGCCGTCAATCTTTGGCTCAAGCGCTTCAAACGAAGCCGCATCGGTCCACTCTTGGGTCGCATCGCCGCGACCTGGTGTGAATGGAACGCTCGCGCCAGAGGCTTTCTCGATCGCCGCACAACCGCCCAGGACAATCAGGTCAGCCATAGAGATTTTGTTGCCGCTTGCATTGAACTGGCTTTGGATCTCTTCGAGCTTCGCGATAACAGCCGGCACACCAGATGAAACATTGATGTCCCAGTCTTTTTGTGGCGCGAGGCGAATGCGCGCACCGTTTGCACCGCCGCGCTTGTCAGAGTCGCGGAAAGTTGAAGCAGAGGCCCAAGCTGTGTTGACCAGCTGTGACACGGTCAGACCAGAAGACAGGATAACCGTCTTCAGTTCAGCGATGTCAGCATCGGTCACCAATGGACCTTCTGGCGCTGGAATTGGATCCTGCCAGATCAGGTCTTCGGCTGGAACTTCTGGGCCGACATAACGGGCTTTCGGGCCCATATCGCGGTGAGTCAGTTTGAACCAAGCGCGAGCATAAGCGTCTGCAAACTTGTCTGGGTTGGCCAGGAAGTCTGCTGAGATCTTAGCGTAATCTGGGAACAGTTTCAGAGACATGTCTGCTGTGGTCATCATCAGCGGCTGAGTCTTCGATGGGTCGTGCGCCATCGGAGCTTCAGGAGCGCCTTGTCCTGGCACTGGCTGCCACTGAACGTGACCTGCAGGGCTCGTGACCTTCTCCCAGTCATACTTCAGGAGGTTTTCGAAATAGGTCATGTCCCATGTGTCTGGGGTCGGTGTCCAAGGACCTTCAAAACCAGCGGTCGTGGTGTCATCGCCTTTACCGGACTTGTGGCTGTTCATCCAACCAAAGCCCATATTCTGCATTGGCGCGCCTTCAGGCTCTACGCCGACGAGCTCTTCTGGACCCGCACCGTGGCCTTTACCGAAGGTGTGACCACCGGCAACCAGAGCGACGGTTTCTTCGTCATTCATCGCCATACGCGCGAAAGTGACACGAATGTCGTGGCCTTCAGCGATTGGATCTGGAACGGCATCTGGGCCTTCTGGATTAACGTAGATCAAACCCATCATCACAGCGCCGAGTGGTGTATCGAGCTTGTAGGCGTCTGCATCAGCAGCTTTGTAATCGCGCTGGCCCGCATAACGGCTCTTGTCATTGCCTGAAGCGAGAAGCCAGTCAGCTTCTGGACCCCAGTAGATGTCTTCTTCTGGCTCGAACCAGTCTGCGCGACCGCCAGAGAAACCAAAAGTCTTAAGACCGCCAACTTCCATGCCGACATTCGCAGCAAGGATCATCAGGTCGGCCCAAGAGATCTTGTTGCCGTACTTCTGCTTGATTGGCCAAAGCAGACGACGTGCTTTGTCCAAGTTGCCATTGTCTGGCCAGCTGTTCAGAGGTGCGAAACGCTGTGAACCTGAATTGGCGCCGCCACGACCGTCATAGGTACGGTATGTCCCAGCACTGTGCCATGCCATACGGACGAAGAAGCCTGTATAGTTGCCATAGTCTGCTGGCCACCAGTCCTGGCTGTCTGTGACGAGCTCAGCGAGATCTTTTTTCAGGGCATCATAATCGAGCGATTTGAACGCCTCGACATAATCAAAATCGTCTTCCAGCGGGCTCACTTGCGGAGCATTCTGGTTGAGGATCTTGAGGTTCAGCTGCTCTGGCCACCAAGATTTATTGGCAATTTCGCCGGTCTTGAAGCCGCCATGTACGGGGCATTTCATATCGTCAGCCATAAAGTCTCCTATCATCGTATGAATTCTGTGTTGGGTATGGGTACTCAACTATGCGCCCGACCTACCGCGACCAGTCATATTTATCCAATCAATAATAGCGCTACCCCATAAAGGTTTTTCCTATATCGTGTGTCCTGATAGGCGAACACAACTCGCGCGAGAGGTTAAGCTGATTGCATAAATTTGAACGGACCCGTTTACTCGCTGGCGTAAGGCTTGCGACGCACCTTCACGCAGGCACGAGAGATTCGCTTAGGAGGCGAAAAGCATGTCGATTTGGAACAAAATGTTCGCGCCCCTGGCCGTCGCCGCGCTATTCGCTGCGCCAGCGCTCGCAGATGGCACACCGGGTCAGCGCGTCAATCGCGGACCTGCGCCGGTGGTAGCCCATCAGCCAACCCCGCCAGAGCCAGGCTGTTACCTGATCGAAGGCGGCAAAGCTTGGTCTTGCCCGGCGCGCCCCGCACAACATGCCCCTAGCCCCGTTCAGCGCGTTCACCAGCGATCCGCGCATCAGCCCTGCTGCGGAACGCACACGCGGACCATTGTGAAAGAACACCCGCCGGTCGTGACGAAGCGAATGGTCACCCATCGCTCCGCGCCGGTCACACGCCGAACCGTTCAGCAGCCGACCCGCACCGTGCGCACCGTTCAGCGCACAGCACGCAGCTCCGAGGTCCAACTCGATCTTGCGAGCTTCAGTGGCGGTGTCGGCAGCGGTGTTGATGGCGGCTTCTATGGCGGCGGTGGCGGCGCGGTGATTATTGGCAGCAGCCGCAGCTTCTCTGGCGTCCTGTCGCACTCTGCCTCAAGCTTCACCTTCCGCAGTCGTGGCGGCGGTAAGAAACGTCGTCGCGGTGGCGGCTGCAACTCTTGCATGGGCGGTGGAATGGATGGCGGCGACTAAATCGCTCAACGCTTTCCTGATTGGCTTTTCCAATAGCGTAGGTTCGCGAGCAGAGTTTCGCTTAGCCCCTCTTTCGTGACCGCCTCGACGCGCGTCGGAAACGGCGCGGCGCGGGCCATCACTTTCGAGAGATCGACCAAGATTTGCAGCCGTTGGCGCTGACGCGGGCGCAGCGCGGGCAGGATTTCTGCCTCGACTTGCTGTGGCGACATCCAGGACACTTGGTTCAGGTCACGGCCCATTTCAGCGGCGAAGGCGCGTCCGCAGTCCATCATCTCACCAATCGTCAGAGCATTGGTGCCTGAGGTGAGCCAATAGGTCTGCCCCCAATCAGGGGCGGCGACCACGTCTGCAATGCCCTTCGCAACCCAATCGACTGGAATGAAATCGCATTGCGTCTCGCGTTCGAGCGGGATGATCGGCAAGCGCCCATTCAGCACCGTCGCGATGAAGAGATGGAAGCCTTGAAAGCTCGCAATCTCTCCGGTTTGGGAGTGCCCTGAAATGATGGAGGGGCGGATAATCGTCCAAGGGATTGCGCTGTCCCGGACCAGGTTTTCAGCATCCCGTTTTGAGGCGACATATTCGGACGCGACCGGTGCAGCGGGACCATATTCTTTCGAACAGTAAGCGGTCGAGACAAAGTGGAGCCTTGCCTCGGCTGCCTCCGCGAAGGCGATCATATTGCGGACCCCCGAAATGTTTGTTGCGCTCAGCTCCGGAACATCGCCGCTCATATCCGTGATCGCGGCGCAGTGGATGATCGTATCGATCTCCTCGCAGAGCGCCGCATAGTCCGTGTCAGATAAGCCAAGTTTTGGCTGGCGAATATCAATCGCAACTTGCCGCGCGGTGCCGTCTGGCCGCGCCCGGTGACGCGCGAGGATTAGCTGGTCCTGCGGCAGACGCGGCGCGAGTTCACGTCCGACAACACCGCTCGCGCCGGTGAGAAGGATCATTGGGTTGACCTCATGCCTCGCGCCATCTCATGCGCGGCAGAGCGGGGTCAATTCAAAATCACGCGATCAAGGATTTTCCAGAGCTCTAGCTCAAACGTCCGCAGCGTTGTTCGTACATCTCGATCGCGGCGGGCATCCAACGGCGGAAATTATTGGCGCGGGTCTCAGAGGCCGGGTGCGTGCTCAGCCATTCTGGCGGACGCTGTCCGCCGCCAATCTGCCCCATACGCTGCCACAGTTCCGGGGCCTCACGCGGATCGTAACAGGCACGGACCAGCAGTTCTAAGCCGATCTTGTCCGCCTCGGTCTCATGATCGCGCGAGAAGGCCATCAAGCCGCCTTGCGCGGCCATGCCCATGGCTTGGCGCACCATTTGAGCCTGGCCAGGGTCCATATCGCCGAGGCCAACGCCAACCGCGAGCGTGCCCATTTGCGCGAGCCGCGCATTGCTCATTCGTTTCGCGCCGTGGTGCGCGAGTGCGTGTCCGATCTCATGGCCCATGACGACGGCGAGCTTGTCGACATCGGAAATGTCGTCGAGCGTCACGCGCTTATCGTAATTGCCGGTAATATCGAGAATGCCGGTATAGACCGCCACATAGCCGCCCGGCAGGCAGAAGGCGTTGGGCTGTTCGGACTGGATGACATTGAAGGTCCAATCAAATTCGGTCGCGACGGGCTGGAAGTCATAGCCCGCCTGAAGATAGTCCCGCTCCATCTCGATCGCCGCGAGGCGCAGGCGTTCGCCAATTTCATTGACGGTCTCATAGACTTCGCGCCCGGCCCCATCGCAGCTAGAGGCACCGCCACCGCAAATCACATTGCCGCCCTCTTGGCGCAGCATCTGAACATAAGACTGCGCGCCGAGCTTGGTCGCTTGCTCGATCGAGATCGTATTGAACTCGCTCTTGCCAGAATACGGGTTCACCTGCTGGTTTGAGAAATAGTACACGGCCAGCCCAATCAGGCCGATAATGATAATTCCGAAGCGTCCACCTGGCATATCGACGGTCTCCCACCCGCTAGTCTCGATGTATCACCTCTACCCCTAAGCCAGGGCGCAGGAAAGGCGTTGACCCCAGTCACCGGGCTCGGCATCACTAGATCCATGACGGACCCTGCGACGCCAACGCCACAATCAACAGCCGCCGGCCAGAAGCCCCTGCCGATCTGGGACGTGCTGAGCGAGATGGCGCTTTACGCCTCAACTGCACTGATCATTACAGGTCTGATCCTGCCCTCGATCTGGAAGCCGAACACGTTTGGCTTTGGCGGGCAGGAATATAACCTCTATGGCATCGTCCAGACCCTGTTTGAGAGCGGCCTGCCATTTCTCGGCCTGGTGGTGATTTTCTTCTCCGGCGTGTTCCCGCTCGCCAAGACGCTGACGGCTGCGATCATATTCCGCCAAGGCGCAGAGCCGAGCCCGAAGCTTGCCACCTTGCTGAATATCCTCGGCAAATGGTCGATGCTGGATGTCTTCCTCGCCGCGCTGCTAATCGGGATTAGCCAGATCAGCATCTATATCGGGTTTGAGACCCGCGCGGGCCTCTACTATTTCGCGCTCGGCGTGCTGCTCAACAATGCGGCTACGATGCGCCTCACTTTTACCCGTTTCAAATAGGCACTATCTAAGCCCCATGACCGATCAAACAGCTCCCGAGCCGAAGCTCGACATTCGCATCATTCCCGTCACCCCGCTGCAGCAGAACACCTCGCTGATCTGGCACCGTGAGACCATGGAAGGCGTGTTCGTCGATCCGGGCGGTGAGATTGACCGGCTGATGGCCGCCGCGGATCAGTTTGGCGTGAAGATCGTCGCGGTCTGGCTGACCCATGGCCATCTCGACCATGCGGGCGCCGCCACCGCCGTGAAAGAGCGGACGGGGTGTCCAATCATTGGCCCGCACAAGGATGATCAGTGGCTGCTCGACGATATTGAGGCCCAGGGCGCGAAATATGGCATTGCCGACGGCAAGAATGTGATGCCGGACCGCTATCTCGAGGAAGGCGACACGCTCACCCTCGGCACAGAGACGTTTGGCGTCACCCACTGCCCCGGCCACACGCCTGGCCATGTCGTGATCTATCACCAGCCCGGCCAGCTCGCCTTTGTCGGCGATGTCCTATTCCGCGGCTCGATCGGCCGCA
>JBCBGS010000074.1:0-13092 GCA_038526515.1 Pseudomonadota bacterium
GCCGTTTTCCACGCCAAGCTCGAGGCGTTTGGCGTTTTGCTCAGCGGCGAGTTTCTCAAGATACTCACGCGCGCGTTCTTGGATCTCTTCAGCAACTTCTTCGTCAAAGCCTTCGATCTGCATGAAGTCTTCAGCGCCGATATAGGCGATATCTTCAACCGCTTCGAAGCCTTCTGATGCAAGCAGCTGCGCCAGCGTTTCGTCAGCGTCGAGCGCCGTCATGAAGAGTTCTGTGCGGCGCTGGAAGTCGATCTGGTAGCGCTCAGAGTCATCGCTCTCAGTGACGAGATCAATTTGCCAACCGGTTAGCTGTGAAGCCAGGCGGACGTTTTGACCGCGGCGACCAATCGCCAATGGGAATTGCTCGTCAGCGACGACAACTTCAACGCGGTGCTCTTCTTCGTCGAGGACCACTTTAGACACTTCCGCTGGCTGCAGCGCGTTCACGATGAAGGTCGCGTCGTCATAATTCCAAGGAATGATGTCGATTTTCTCGCCAGACAGCTCGCCGACAACGGCTTGAACCCGTGCGCCGCGCATACCGACACAAGCGCCAACAGGATCGATAGAGCTATCGTTTGAAATCACACCAATCTTAGCACGCGAACCAGCGTCACGGGCACAAGAGCGAATTTCGATGACGCCCTCATAAACTTCAGGAACCTCAGCTGCGAACAGTTTGACCATGAAGTCAGGGTGCGCGCGGGACAGGAAGATTTGTGGGCCTTTAATCTCGCGGCTGACTTTATAAAGGTATGCGCGGACGCGGTCATTTGGCTGGAAGTTCTCACGCGGGATACCGTCATTGCGGCGGATGATGCCTTCTGCGCGGCCAAGGTCGACGATCACATGACCATACTCAACGCGCTTAACGATGCCGTTGATGATCTCGCCTTCGCGGTCTTTGTACTCATCGAACTGGCGCTGACGTTCCGCGTCGCGCACTTTCTGCATGATGACTTGTTTCGCGGTCTGCGCGGCAACACGGCCGAAATCGAAAGGCGGAAGCTCTTCCTTGATTTCGTCGCCAAGCTCTAGGTCAGCGTCGATTTTCTTCGCATCGGCGAGTGAAATCTGCTGCGCTGGATCTTCGATGTCTTCCGGATTTACAACCGTTTGAATACGCCAGAGGCTTTGTTCGCCGGTCTCATGATCGATGATCGCGCGAATGTCGTGTTCCTGGCCGTAGCGAGACTTGGCAGCTTTTTCGATCGCTTCCTGCATCGCTTCAATAACGATGGCACGATCAATCGCTTTTTCTTCTGCGACCGCTTTTGCGATCTGCATGATTTCAAGCCGGTTTGCGGAAACGCCTACATTACTCATGGGCTTCAGGCTCCAGTCTCTGGGTTGTTATCTAATGTATCAGATTCTGCCTCGTCTGTTTCGAGGCTGTCGAAATCTTCATCTCCGGGTTGCGGCGGCAGCGTTCCATCGCTCGCCGCGGCATCGATCAATTCATCTGTCAGGATCAGGCTGGCTTTGCTCATCTCGTGGACTTGCGCCACCAGTTCGCTTTCATCGTCCAGTTCAATCGCGACGCCCGCCTCATCTTCGCGGCGGATGACGCCTTGAAAGCGGCGACGTCCTTCGAGCGGCATGGTCAGTTCGATTTTGGCCAGATGTCCGACCCAGCGCCCAAAATCCCCAACCCGGGTAAGTGGTCGATCGATTCCTGGTGTTGAGACTTCTAAGCGATAGGCTTCGCTGATTGGGTCTTCTGCTTCCAAAATCGGAGACAGGTTCCGGGAGAAGGTGGCGCAATCTTCAACATCGGTTGGCGCGCCGCCGGCTTTCTCGATCATGATCTGAAGTAGAGGCCGGTTGCCGCCCATGATGCGAATGCGCACGACTTCCAGACCGAGCTCGCTCGCGAGTGGATCGGCCATGGCGAAGATGCGGTCTTCTTGGGGGCTAAGGGTAATCAATTCCGGCTTTCTTTCAGACAAATAAAAGCGGCGGCCCCGTTCCCGGAACCGCCGCCGATATGTTTCGACTTGACGCCTAGATAGGCGCAAAGCGTATTTTTGTCTACAACAGTTTCAGATCGACCGCAGACGTCTTGTTGCGACGCTCGTCATTGTAGAGTTCATACTCGATCGGTTGATCGTCTTGCAGGCCCTGTAGGCCCGAGCGCTCAACTGCAGAGATGTGGACAAAAACGTCTTTGCCGCCTTCGTCAGGAACGATGAATCCAAAACCTTTTGTGGCATTGAACCACTTCACTTTTCCGGTGGGCATTTAAGGCCCCTTTCCGTTGATCTGCGCCGTTTCTGCACCGTGCAGGCGGTCGCGGTGTCGATTACGGAGAGGTAGGGACTTAATTATCCGCCGGTCTGGCGGGGTCTTCTCAATTCAGACCGGCCGTATTCGATGGCGGACCAAGGTCACATTACACGCGTGGGGTCAAGCGAAACCGGATTAGCGGATCAAAAAAACCAATGGCTGCACCACATTCGAGCGTTCGAGTCGACACGACACCCCGACTTGATCAGAGTCATCGGGTTTATAGCGCCATTTGCCGACGGTTTGCAGGGACTTCTCATCGAACTCCTCGATCGGGATAGAGGCCAAAATCTCGGGGTTCACGACACGGCCTTCAGGATCGAGCTCAAAGCCGAGGATGACGGCGCCATACATGCCGCGCATCGCTTTGCCGGAGGGGTACCGCATTTTTGGGCGCTGGATCATTCTACCTGAGCATTGTGGGAGTTGGTCATCGCTTGCGGAATCGCTCGGGTCCAGCGGGACAGGATAGGTCGCTAGAATCGCGTTGATCTCTTCCTCGGAGGGCCATCGCTTTCCGGAGCTGTCAAAATAAGCCTCCATCGCCATGCCCCAGGCATCGGCTTTCCATCTCAATCTATCAGCCCATTCCGGATGTTCTCCCAAACTGTCTCGATAGGCTTTGGCAAATCCCTCAACATGCGCCATTTCAAGCATCGCATCTGGCTCGGGATCGTCATTAAAATAGGCCACCGCTGCAACATATTTGGTTTCGGCAAATTGCTGCGGAAGGATCTCTTTAACGGGCTCCAAATGCGCCGTCGCGGCGAGCGCGCTTTCTCGCATCTTCGCGGCGTCGCCACTGGCGCTATCGCTCGAGACCAAGGCCATATACGCATTGACGGTTTCAACGGCGGGTGGGCCGGAATAGTCGGCAAGCGCCGTGAGCAAGCCCGTCCGCGTCGCATCGGAGGGTCCATCTACGAATCTCTCTTGCGCGGCCACAACCTCGCTAATGCCAGCCTCTTGCGCCATTGCCGGCAGCCCAAGATTGATCAAACAGATCAGTATAAACGCATAGATCGACTTCATGAGCGACTCCCTCTGAAGTCAAAGTCATACGCCTTCAAAAGGAATGGTCAATTAGGCTGTCTGAGCGATTGAGAAATCGTAATATACAGGGTCGATATCGCCGAGTTTCTTTTGCTGATAACGCGTTTCAACGTGATCGGTTGGCACGTTTCGCCAATCGTCCGCGCAGGTTGCGGTCCAGTCAAAAGCTGGGTGCGCTAGAAATCGCTCGAGCGCCTCATCCGCATAAGACCTGACATCTGTGGCGAACCGAACGTGCCCGCCAGGTTTCATCACGCGCGCCAAGGCGTCGAGGAAATCTGGTTGAATGATACGTCGCTTTTGATGGCGTGCTTTTGGCCAAGGATCCGGGAAGAGGATGAAAGCGCGGTCAATACTGACGTCTTGCAAACCATCAACGAGCTCGCGGCCATCTTCTGGCCAGACACGAACATTCTCGAGCCTTTGATCCTCAATTTGCCCGAGCAATTTTGCGATGCCTTCGAAGAACACTTCGCTGGCCAGGATCCCGGCACTTGGGTTCTTTCGCGCTTGCCCGCTGACATGCTCGCCGCCGCCGAAGCCAATTTCCAACCAGACCTCATTGGCGTTCGGGAAGACCTGTTTGGGGTCGAGTAGCTGACCTGTTACAATCGGTACTTGCAATCGCGGCAGAGCTTCATCCATCAAGACTTTCTGCCGTCCAGACAGCGGACGCCCGCCGCGACGTCCAAACGTCTTTAGCGGGGCAGATGCGAATTCAGATTTGCGGTCAGTCATGGGGGACGGGGCTCTTATACGGTCGCGCGAAACGCCGCCCTGTGCACCAAAACTAACTATTCCTCAATCTGTTTATGCAAATTTCCATGAAGCCCGGAGCGTATACCGGGCGCGTAGAGTTTTGAGGACACCATGGACAGTTTGCCAGAGACAGCGATCCCGGATTGCGTGTCGATCATCGTTCCGACCTTCAATGAAGAAGAGAGCGTTGGCTTGCTCACAGAGCAAGTCGCGGAGGCAATGAGCGGCATCGGGTGTTCCTATGAACTGATCTTTATCGATGATGGATCGCGCGATGGAACCCCTGCGGTTCTCGCAGATCTCGCCGCGAAACACCCTGAGGTTCGTGTCGTCGAGTTTCGCCGGAACTTCGGTAAGGCGGCGGCCCTGGATGCTGGGTTTCAATTGGCCAAAGGCGACATCGTCTTCACTATGGATGCTGATCTTCAGGATGATCCGGCTGAAATTCCAAACTTCCTCGCGAAACTTTCTGAGGGCTATGATGTCATCTCAGGGTGGAAGCATGTTCGACATGATCCCCTGGATAAGACGCTGCCTTCCAAGCTGTTCAACCGCGTGGTCAGCCGCTTGAGTGGCGTAAAGCTCAACGATTTCAATTGCGGATTTAAAGCCTATCGCCGTGAGGCGGTTGAAGAATTGTCCCTCTATGGCGAGCTCCACCGCTTCATTCCGGTTCTATTGCATTGGGACGGCTACAAAGTTGGCGAGATTCCGGTGAACCACCGCGCCCGTCAGTTTGGTGTTTCGAAATATGGGTTCGGCCGCTTGTTTAAAGGCGCCCTCGATTTTCTCGGTGTGATGCTGAACACGCGCTATGCGACGCGGCCGCTGCACGTCTTCGGCGGCGCAGGTATGGCGTTTGGCGCTGTTGGCGGTGCTGCGTTGTTCTATCTTTCCGTTTTGTGGCTGGTCGGTGCAGGACCGATTGGCAATCGTCCATTGCTGTTTTTCGGCATGCTCATGGTTATGACCGGATTCCAGTTCATCACGATTGGCCTGCTCGGCGAGTTTATTCAGCGCCAGAGCGCGCAACCGAAACGACGATTTACAATTCGCGCTTTGCGGAATTTCGAGTCGGAAACGTCAAACACAGATCTTCTTCTAGCTGAGCTAAATCGCGCGTCTGCGCGCTTAAGAGAGGTGCACTCCAAATGGCAGCCACAACAATCCGCGCCGACACAACCGAGCGCCATGTCAGCAAATACAACAACCCCAACCCGATCCACCGGCTAAGTCTCGGCCGCTTCTATGATGAAGTGGCGAAAGAACTGACCGAGATCGCGCCGACCAATGTTTTGGATTTTGGCTGCGGGGAAGGCTATATTCTCGATATGTTGGACGCGCGCGATGTGTCGCTGTCCAATTATGAGGGCTTGGATTTGCGCACGGACGCTTTGAGCGAAGCGCGGCGTCGCTGGCCAAACACAAACTTCCAGGAAGCCAATCTCTTCGATCCAAAGTTCGACGAGAAGCGCTATCATACCGTCATGGCGCTCGAAGTTTTGGAGCATCTCTTCGAACCGGAAAAGGCGCTGGAGCGCTTGGTCTCCTTGGCGGACGAGTATCTCCTTTTGACCGTTCCGAATGAGCCTTGGTTCCAAATGATGAACCTGGTGCGCGGGCGCGATCTCATTCGCCTCGGCAATCACCCGGAGCACATCAATCATTGGAACAAGACAACTTTTGCAGAGTTCGTTGAGCCCTATGCCGAGATTGTGCGCGTCACCACGCGATTCCCATTTGTGATCTTGATCGCCAAGCCGCGAAAATGACTTTGTCCGCCTTGAAGCCAGTTCATGTCGCTTTTGGCCTTATGGCCTTATTGGCGGGGATGGTGGCGTTCTGGCCGCTCGGAATTGGGATTGATTACTACAATCACCTCGCGCGGACTTATATCCAAGGTCATCTGGCGTCAGAGCCGGCGCTGCAAGACTTCTATGCGGTCTCGTTCGATTTCATTCCGGACCTGACCATGGACATGATCATTCCCTGGTTGTCGCAATGGATTGGTATTTATGCGGCGGGCGGGGTCACGGTCTGGCTGGCGCTTATCTTGGCACCGGTTGCTGGATTGGTTCTCTCAAAGAGCCTTCATGGCCGTGTCACTTGGGTGTCTTTGCTAGGGTTTCTGACCGTCTTTAATGCGAACATGGGCTGGGGCTTCGTGAACTATACGGCCTCGAGTGGGCTCGCTTTGCTGGCATTTGCGCTTTGGGTGCGGATGGAACCGAGTTGGCGACGAACCGTAATTTTCGCACCGATCAGTCTCTTTCTCGTCGCCAATCACGCGCTTGCGTTTCTATTATTCGGCTTCCTCGCGTTTAGCTGGGAAGTGATCGGCTTTCTGAAGCAAGAGCGCGGATCCCTTTGGGCATTTGTGCGCCAATTAGCGCTCCTCGATTTCCCCGCCATGCTGGCTGGACTAGTCTTTATCGCGCTGTCCATGCAAGGCGCGGCGGATCTTCCTCAGGATGTTGCACCGCTCTACGATCTTCGGGAAAAAACCGGTGTTCTATTTGCCGCGACGGATTTCAATAACCGCCTGCTCGCCCTTGTCGCGGTGCTTGCTGTTGCTGGGTTTTTCTGGACGGTGGTTCGGCAGAACTGGGTAAGCTTCGCGCCGAAAAGCGCGTGGCTCTGCACAGCTTTCTTGGTCCTGGTGATTGTCATCCCGTCCTCCATTTTTGGAATCTGGGGCCTGCACCTGCGATTTACGGCGCCGCTTCTGATCGTCGCGTTTGCCTCGATTGCAGTCGCAGAGACCTTCCCCGCTCGCTTGAAACCCGCACTGGTCGGCGGATTTGCTGTGCTTGGCGCGCTTCTATTCGCGAATGCCGGTTTCAAAATGTCCGTGATCAATAGCCAAGCTGACGCACTTAAGGGTCAACTCGCAGACATTCCCAAGGGCTCGAAAGTCTTAGGCGTTTATGTCGATCTCTCATCCGGGACGGCGTTCAACACGCATGCTTTATCCTTGGCTGTGATCGAGCGCGATGCGTATGTGCCAAACCTGTTCACTAATACCAGCTTTGTCGACGTGGCACCGGCTATGGTCGATTTGCATATGCCGCAAGCCAACCCCGTGTTCGCTCAGGATCTCGCCGCACTTGTAGACCGTCCCCGCGTGGCGTCAGAGAATGGCTATTGGTCACCCCACTTTGCGAATGATTGGCCGCAGCAATGGGATTATCTCCTGATGTTCAAAACGGCTGAGCAAGACGCGCTCTCTGAGCTGCCTGTGTGCGCGGTTTCTGCAACGCCTGAGATCATTCTCTATAAAACCGAGCCCTGCACTTAGAATTCGCTCAGAAAAAGCTTGCGATTGAAACCATGCAGGTTCACAACCCGCGCCTTGGTTAATTGTGAGTGCGTTTGGTGACACAGCCCGATACAGCTGCTGCGAATGAGGTGCCGACCCCGGCATTGCCGCTGCCGCAATGGGAGCTGGTGATCCTGGTCGCTGCTTTGATGTCGCTGAATGCGCTGGCGATCGATATCATGCTGCCGGCGCTCAGCAATATTTCTGAGTTTTACGACCTGCAGCGCGACAATGATCAGCAGCTGGTAATCTTTGCTTACATTGCAGGCTTTGGCGCACCGCAGCTAATCTTTGGTCCCATATCAGATCGCTATGGCCGTAAGGGCCTGCTCAGTATTTGTTTGGTCGGTTATGCGATCGCGGGCCTTGCCTGCATCATGACGAATTCCTTCATGACGCTTCTGCTCGCCCGCTTTATTCAAGGCATCTTCGCGAGCGGTGTTCGCGTGATTGCTGTCTCGATCGTTCGCGACTTGCTGGCGGGGCGGGCGATGGCCCGGATCATGTCGCTCGTCATGACTGTGTTTATGGTCGTGCCGATCCTAGCGCCCACGATTGGCGCCGGCGTGATGCTGATTGCGCCTTGGCAGTGGACGTTTGGTTTGCTCAGCGTTGCAGCAATCTTGAACCTGATCTGGATCCAGTTGCGTCTGCCAGAAACGCTTCCAGAGAAAGACCGGCAGCCGCTCAACCCGCAACAAACCGGCCGCGCCTATTGGCAGGTTCTGCGGACGCGGATCACGTTCGGCTATATGTGCGCGAGCGGGGTGATCTTCGGCGCCCTCTTTGCCTTTGTGGCGGCGTCAGAGCAGATCTTCACCGATGTTTTTGAGCAGCATGATACATTCGCGCTGTGGTTTGCTGGTGTGGCAGCAGCGCTCGCGGCGGCGAATTTTCTCAATTCACGTATCGTCGAAAAGTTCGGGATGCGCCGGATCAGCCACACCGTGCTGGTCTTGTTCATTGCCTTGGCGCTGACCAATGTGATCACGCTCTACACGGTGGGTGAGAAACTGTGGCTATTCTATCCGCTGTTCTGTCTGACCTTTGGCTGTTTCGGCATGCTCGGCGCGAACTTCACGGCGCTGGCCATGGAACCACAAGGTAAGATCGCCGGGACCGCGAGCGCCGCTTATGGCTTCGCTTCCACAACAGTATCGAGCTTCATTGGGTATCTCGTTGCAGGCCAATTTAACGGCACTATCGCGCCATTCATGTGGGGCTTCGTCGCCCTCGGCGTGAGCTCGCTAACAATCATTTTCATCACCGAACGCTTTAAGCTCTTTCAAACGCGATAGTCTCTCTTGCGCTTCCGCAGCGATAGGGCCTCTATCTCCCGAGCAAAGACAGAGGAACTCCCATGGCGCTGAAGACCCGCATCACTGAAATGCTTGAGATTGAGAAACCCATCATTCAAGCCGCGATGGGCTGGATTGCACGATCGCAGCTGTCCTCCGCGTTCTCGAATGCGGGCGGCATGGGAATCATAGAGACGAGCTCGGGTGAACTGGATGCCGTGCGCGCCGAAATTTTGAAAATGCGCGACCTCACAGATAAGCCGTTCGGCGTAAACGTGGCGCAGGCTTTCGTGCGCGATCCTGACATCGTTCAGTTCGTGATTGATCAGGGCATCAAGTTTGTGACGACCTCTGCGGGGAACCCAAAGAAATATACCAGCCAGCTGAAAGAAGCCGGTCTGACCGTGTTTCACGTTGTGCCGAGCCTGAAAGCCGCGCTCGGCGCGATTGATGCGGGGGTTGATGGCTTGATTGTTGAAGGTGGCGAAGGTGGCGGTTTCAAAAACCCCAAAGATGTCGCCTCGATGGTATTGATCCCGCAAGTCTGTGAAGCGGTCGATGTTCCGGTCGTGGCGGCAGGTGGCATCATGGATGGCTCAACCATGGCGGCAGCCTTTTCGCTCGGCGCCGAGGGTGTGCTGATGGGGACACGCATTCTCTCAAGCGCTGAAAGCCCGGTGCATGAGAATTGGAAGCAAGCCATCGTCGATGCGGATGCGACCGATACCGTTTTCTTGAACCGCGATGGTCCCGGCCCGGCTCTCCGCGCGCTTCGCACCGAACGCACCACACGGATCGAGCAGGACGGCGTCGAGAATATCTTTGGCGAATTTGCAGGGACGCAGCAGGTTTACTTTGGGGGCGATCTCGAAGCAGGGATCGCGCTGACGGGCCAAGTTGCAGGCCGGATTAAAGGCGTGCGTCCAGTCGCAGATATCCTGAACGAGACCATGGACCAGTTCAATGCCACAGTCGGACGCTTGACCCAACTACAAGTGTGACAGCTTCACCCTAGGCGACTGGCCTAGAAAATGATTAAACACCGCAACGTTTTTCTCAAAGGTGCCTTTATGACCGCAAGAAACTACCTCCTCGGCAGCGCTGCTGCTTTCACGCTTCTGCTCGCTGGATGCGACGCCGTTCGAACGCCAACTGCTGAAACGCCTGCAGAAACAGACGTCGCAGAAACACCTGAAACGCCCGCAGTCGACGAAGCCGCGCTCGCAGAAAATCCATTGCTGCAAGACTGGGATACGCCATATGGCGTGCCGCCTTTCGCCGAGATTGGCGATGAGGACTATCTCCCAGCGATCGAGTTTGCGATTGCAGAGCTCGAAGCCGAAATCGACGCGATCGTGAACAATACCGACGCGCCAACCTTCGAAAACACGATTGTTGCGTTGGACAAGACCGGCGGGACGCTTTCAAAAGTCGCGTCTACTTTTTCAAACATCACCGGCACAGACACCAATGATCGCCTGCAAGAGCTCGCGACAGAGATCTGGCCAAAGATTACCGCGGTGAGCAACCAAATCAGCTTTAACGAAGATCTGTTTGCACGCGTGAACGCCGTAAAAGACCAGGCTGAAAACCTCGATCTTGATGAGCAAGACTTGCGCCTCATCGAACTGACCTATCGCGGCTTTGAGCGCGCTGGCGCCACGCAAAGCGCTGAGGTCAAAGAGAAGGTGGCGGCGATCAATGAAGAGATGTCTTCGCTGACCACGCAATTCTCTCAAAACCTGCTCGCCTCGACCAAAGCGTTTAAACTGGAAGTGACCGATGAAGCCGAATTGGCGGGTCTGTCAGACAGTTTCAAAGCGGCACTGAAAGACGGCGACAAATGGGTGCTGACAGTTGATCGCTCTGTCTATGAGACCTTCATGCAGCAGTCTGAGAACCGTGACTTGCGTCAGCAAATGTTTGACGGCTATCGCCTCCGCGCCACAGAAGGTGAGACCGACAATGGTCCGCTTCTGATCAAGATCGCCCAGCTACGCGCCGAGAAAGCTGAGCTGCTCGGCTATGAAAACCACGCCGCGTACATCCTGGAATACAACATGGCGCGCACGCCGCAGAATGTTGAAGACTTCCTCGTTCGCGTCTGGGAGCCGGGTCTCGCTCAGGCCAAGACTGAGCGTGATGAAATGCAAGCGCTGATCGGCGATGATTTCACCTTCGCCGGTCATGACTGGTGGCACTACAGCGAGAAAGTTCGCCAGGACAAATATGCGTTCGACAGCAATGTCCTGAAGCCATACTTTGAGCTGAGCGCTGTCCGCCAAGGCGCGTGGAACATGGCCGAACGCCTGTTCAACATCACGCTCGAAGATGTCGATGTCGAAGGTTGGAACCCAGTCGTCACATCCTATGACGTCAAAGACAAAGAGACCGGCGAGCATCTCGGCCTGTTCATGATGGACATGTATGCCCGGGACAGCAAACGCGGTGGCGCCTGGATGAGCTCTTATCGCCCATCCACAAACTATGATGACGCCGAAGAAGTTCGCCCGATCATCACCAACAATCTCAACCTGATCACACCGGCCGAGGGTGAGCCAACTCTGATGAACTTCTCAGAGGTTGAGACCTTCTTCCACGAGTTCGGCCACGGTCTGCACGGCCTGCTGACCCAGATCAAATATTCTGAGTTCTCAGGTGTCGACGGTCCGCGTGACTATACAGAGTTCCCGGCGCAAATCCTGGAGCACTGGGCCGGTGAAGAAGAAATGCTCGCTGAATACGCGCTGCACTATGAGACCGGCGAGCCGATCCCGCTCGAGTTGATCGAAAAGATGCGCGAAGCCTCGAACCACAATCAGGGCTTCCGGACGACCGAGTTCATTGCGGCCTCCTTGCTCGACCTGGCCTGGCACCGCCTCAGCCACGAAGAAGCGCTCGCCATCACGGACGCGCGCGCATTCGAGAAAGAAACCCTGGAAGGCTATGGCCTGATCGAAGAGATCGAGCCGCGCTATCGCAGCCAGTATTTCGCGCACATCTTCTCCAGCCCCGTTGGCTATAGCTCAGGCTATTACGCCTACCTCTGGTCAGAGATCCTGGACGCAGACGGCTTCACAGCCTTCCAAGAGAAGGGCGATATCTGGGACCCTGAGCTTGCCGCGAGCTTGAAAAAGTGGGTTTACGAGTCTGGCGGCCTGCGCCCAGCCGACGAGCTTTACCGCTTGTTCCGCGGCTCCGACCCAACGATTGAGCCCCTGCTCCGCATCCGCGGCTTCGACACAGGCGAAGGCTAAACAAGATCCGTTTCTTATTGGAGTGAGAGACGAATAGAGAAAGCCGTCCCGAAAGGGGCGGCTTTTTTGTTGGGAATAAGCGGCTTAAAACGCCCTAAAACGGACTCTGACGGTTTGTGAATACCGAAAAAAGGCGGTCCGTAGATCGGTCGATCGAAGTCGCCACAAGCGTGTTTCAGGCTCTTCGCTTGAAGAAGAATTGAGTGAATTTTTTGGTAGATTCGATTGGCGATGGGCATCTCAAAGTCCAAATTGTTTGGAGTCCAGCGACGGAGTTGTGCGTTGGTTTCGTTGAATACTGAGAGAAATTCAAAGGTTTGACATGAAACTAATGAAGTCCCAGACAAATGCTTCGGTTGTGCACCCCCAGGCTAAACCGTCGGAGTTTAAGTCTCTCGCCAGCATACTTATTGTCTGCGCAACCTTGGCCGGGTGTTCCGGCGGCAGTGAAGTATCGTCCGTCGCTCCGCAGCCTGCGGCCATACCTGCGTCTCCACCGCCGCCTCCACCGGCATCGATGTCGGTCACACAGTGCCAATCTGCTCTTTCAGACGGGATTCAAGACTGTCTTGGCGAAGTGTCGACAGGCTTGGAGGCTTGTTATGCCAGAGGCGGCGGAACAGACTGCACATCAAAGCCCGATAGCGTGATCGTTTCGGCTTTAGCGGATTTCACGGATGAGGTCGGCGCATCATGCGCATCGCCCCAACTACAAACCCTAGGACTCCCTACCAGTGACGGAGTCTTGAACAGCTTGATCCACGGTCAATGCCTTCGCCCGCTCACAACGGCTGCGACACGCGCCTATGGTGGACCTCAAGCCCGAGCCTTGTCGGCGAACATCGGAAATGATTTTTGCTTCGTCACCGCGTTTGACGAAGCCGCCTCATTTCTCGAGCGTGCCTCCGAGATATTTGCCAGCTGCGCCGCGTCTGGAAATTGCAGCAATGTCGCCAATGACTTGGACGATATTCAATCCACTGCCACGTCTACGCTTTCAAATGCCTGTACTGGCAATCAGTTAAGGGATAAAGTTGGCCTGACCCCGACACGCTTCTTACAACGCACTGGGATTGATTCAGAATGAAAGGCAGCCTCTTTGTACACGAATCTGATGTCG
>JBCBGS010000075.1:0-12966 GCA_038526515.1 Pseudomonadota bacterium
CTCGTCACGGCAAAGGTCACAGACTGACGCCTTCAACCGTGCCCTATCGTGCGAATATTGATGCCTTAAAGCGACTGGGATGCACCGATGTGCTCTCCATCTCCGCGTGCGGGTCTCTGCAAGAACAGTATGCGCCGGGCGAGTTCGTGATGGTGGATCAGTTTATCGATCGCACCTTCGCGCGTGAAAAGACCTTCTTTGGCCCAGGCATGGTCGCGCATGTGTCAGTGGCGGAGCCAGTGTGCTCGAGGCTCTCAGGCCTTGCAGAGGTTGCTGCGAAAAAGGCAGGCGCAACAGTTCATACAGGCGGGACTTATCTCGCGATGGAGGGGCCGCAATTTTCGCCCCGCGCCGAAAGCCATCTCTATCGCCAATGGGACTGCGACGTCATCGGCATGACCAATATGCCCGAGGCCAAGCTCGCCCGCGAAGCTGAGCTGCCTTATGCGACCATCGCCATGGTGACAGACTATGATTGCTGGCGCGCTGATGAGGCCCATGTGGAAGTGACCAACGTCCTGGAAATCATGGCGGCAAACACCGCCAAGGCCAAAGCCAGCATCGGACAACTCGCGGCTGCTTTGCAAGGCGTCCCGCGGACCCCTTCACCGCAAGGGATTGAGACTTGCCTGGACTATGCCATGATCACCGCGCCAGAGGCGCGGGATCTAACTGTGGTTGCAAAACTTGACGCTGTCGCCGGCCGTGTGCTCGGCAACCAGGTCACACCGACTGACAAAAGCCACACCTTCACAGAAGAGTCATCTTGCGACTCAGCGGACCTTCGTCTTTAAGCCTGAGACAGGTGATCAGGGCAAAGGCGGCAATCCGATGAAACTCATTTCCTGCAATGCAAATCGTCCTCTGGCTGAGGCGATTGCGGACCATCTCGATTGTCCCCTGACAGATGCAGAGGTTAAAAACTTCGCAGACAATGAGATCTTTGTCCGGATCAATGAGAATGTTCGCGGCGAGGATGTGTTTATTATCCAGTCGACTTCTCGGCCCGCCAACGACAATTTGATGGAATTGCTGATCTGTATTGATGCGCTGCGCCGGGCGTCGGCTGCGCGCATCACGGCCGTTATTCCGTATTTTGGCTATGCGCGTCAGGACCGTAAAACCGATGGGCGGACACCGATTTCGGCCAAATTGGTTGCGAACTTGATTTCAGCCGCCGGGACAGACCGCGTTCTCACCATGGATCTGCATGCCGGTCAGATCCAAGGCTTCTTCGATATCCCAACCGACAATATGATCGCGTTACCGGTCATGGTGGATGACATTCAGCGCCGCACGGGCAAAGATCCACTCATGGTGGTCTCTCCAGACGTCGGCGGTGTGGTTCGTGCCCGGTCTTTCGCGAAGCGGATTGGCGCAGACCTCGCCATCGTCGATAAACGCCGTCCGGAAGCCGGGAAATCAGAGGTTATGAACATCATCGGGGATGTTGATGGCCGCAAGTGTATTCTCGTAGACGATATCTGCGATTCAGGCGGCACTCTGTGCAACGCGGCTGCGGCGCTGAAAGAAAAAGGCGCGACCTCTGTCAGCGCCTACATCACGCACGGTGTGCTGTCGAACAATGCGGTTGGCCGGATTGAAAAGTCAGTGATGGACGAGCTGGTGATCTGCAACACGATTCAACCGGAAGCGGACGACTTGAAGTCTAAGAAGCTGCGCGTGCTCTCTGTCGCGCCTCTGCTTGGCGAAGCCATCCGCCGCATTGCGAACAATGAGAGCGTCTCGAAACTGTTCGACTAGTTCTTAGGCTTTTCGGTCTCGAAAAATTGCAATCCCGACAAAAGGACAGGGTCATACCTCTTGTCGCCATGGCGTGCTTCTAAATGCAGGTGCGGGCCAATTGCGCGTCCCGTGCTGCCAATTTCACCGATCACTTCTCCGGCGTCGATCTTATCCCCGACCTCAACTTTCAGGGTGCTCAAATGGGCGAACCGTAGAGTCCAATTGTCTGAGATCTTCAAATCAACCGTCTTGCCATAGCCTGGTTCTCGATCCGCGAAGACAACTTCGCCCGTCGCTGGGGCGCGAATAGAGGAATCCCAGGCGGCGTGAATATCTATACCGGAATGCCAACTGGGCCGGTCGCGGAAGGGGTCAGGGCGCATTCCAAACGGGCTGACCAGCCGAGCTTCTTCAAAAATCGAAGCCTCGAAAGAAATATCGGCAACCGTGGGGATTTCTTGAGCGCCCGCGCTGAGGATCAATGCCCCCGCTCCGATTGCCGAACTGAGAACTGAAAGCGTACGCCCCATGAAAACCTCCTATGCTTCAGATTGATGAAGCATAGGAGGCTTGCAATATAAACTTAGAATAATTTAAAACTTATCGATAAGACTTCGTTTACGAATTTTATTCGATTCCGATTATCTAAGACTTATACAGAACCAGGCCTTTGACCTTTTCCGGGTTCACGTGCTCGCCGTCTTTGTAGACTTCCAAATGCAAGTGAGGACCGGTGGCGCCAGCGGCGGATTTACCGATTTTGCCGATCACTTCGCCAGCTTTGATCTTCTGGCCTTTCTCGACGAGGATCTTGGACATTGAGGAGAAGCGCATCTTGCGTCCGTCTTCGACCAGAATGTCAGCGGTATAGCCATAATCGTCTTTCTTACCGACCCAGAGCACTTTCGCGTCTGCTGGGCTGTAAATAGCGGTGCCGTGCTTGCCTTTGAGATCGACGCCATAGTGCCACTTTTTGACGTCTTCCCACTCATAATAGACCTCGCCGAACGGGGCTGAGATCTTGGAAGAAGACATCAGGACAGGATGCGTGAAAACCGAACTGGTTACGATACTGGTGGCCTGCGCGAGCGAGAGCGGTGCCAGCACCAGTCCTGCGGCGAGGGCCAAGATTGCCAGGCGTTGGCGTGGTTTCCGCGCGTCGCGTTCTAGCAGTTGGGTCAGACGCTTCTTCAAGGTTTCATGGCGCGGTAGGATGAAGGCAGCCACAGGAAGCGTCTGCGTTGGCTGCGGACGCGTGACGCGGGCGGTGTTCGCCAGCGCGCGGGCATAAGCGAAATTGTCACCGGTCAGAGCTGCTGTTTGCTCATCACATGCGGCTTCGCGCCAATAGTCGAGTTCGCGGCGGATCATCCACGCAAAAGGAGAGAACCAGAAGACATCTGCGACCAAGCGTTCGAACGGGCGCGTGATCAAGTCACCGCGCGCAATGTGCGTACATTCGTGCGCCAGGATGATGTCTGCGTCTCTCTGATCTGAGATTGCTTCGGGCAGATAAATGGTCCGTTGGCGAATACCCGCGAGGAAAGGGGAGCCTTGCGGAATACTCGCCGTGGCCGGAGTCTTTCGCAGACCCAGCTTTTTCGCCCAGACATCAGCGCGAACGTCGGTGTTCTCACTGGCCATGGCTTTAATGTTCTGAAGGCGGACTTGGCAGAGCGCATTAACGCCAATCCGGCCGAGCCAGCCGGCAACTAACAAAGCCACCAAAACGATCCCGATGATCGGCGTTGCGGTTGCCTCATTCGCCGCGAGTACGGCGGCATTGGTGGAAAGCGCTTCAGCAGCGCCGCCAATATAAGGTAAGTCTGGGATCGGCGTTGCCATCGGATCTGGCAAAACCGCGTAAGCGCCAAATATGACCCAAGGGAGAAAGGCGAGAAAGGCAGCGCCGCGCCAGATGGTGTGCGCAAAACGGGCTGGCACGGGTTCGCGGCTCAAGACCTGAGCGCCCCCCGTCAAAAGCCCGGTCCAAATCAGCGAAAACGCAATGAACCAGAGGGCTGACATAATTTACTCCCCGTTTTCTTTAGCTTCTGCAGCGTTGATAATCATATCCAGTTCGTCGAGCTCGTTATCCGAGAGGTGCGGGCTTTCCGCGAACATGGTGGCTGGAATTGGGCCGTCCATATCCAACACTTTACGAGCCAGATGTCGGACGAGACTGCCAAGGGTTTCAACGCGGTCTAGCAAAGGCTCGAACGTAACCGGATCGACATCGCCATTGCGCTGGACCCAGCCTTTCGCTTCCATCCGGCCAAGGACGGTTCGTGTGGTCGACAATTGCCAGTCCTGAGAAGGGCCGACCGCTTCGTGCAGTTGGCGCGCTGTTTTCGCACCGCTGTTCCAGAGATACTTTAGAATAACCAGCTCAGACGGGTTCGGATTGGCCATGTCACTTCCTCGTTTGTAACTTTGCTTACGCTACAGTTGTAAAACTACGCCTGTAAAGCGAAGGGAGTCAAGTTACATGACACTCAGGTGTTGCAGCGCACAGGCCTTTCACGTATAGGCAGCGCCTTAAAGAAAGGGCGGCGCGAGGCCGTACCTGTCAGGCTGTCACCCGAAACAGAGATTTGGGCGGACTTCAGGGCGAAAGGAAAACACATGTCTACAGATATTACGTTTAACGTCACTGTGCGCGAGCGCACTGGCAAAGGCGGTGCCCGCGAAGCACGTCGTCAGGGAATGGTTCCAGGCGTTCTTTATGGCGGCGGCGAAGATCCAGTTGCGATCAGCCTCAAGCAAAACGAAGTGATCAAAGCGATCAACACAGGCCAGTTCCTGTCTTCGACGGCCACTCTGGTCCACGATGGCAAGAAGCAAATGGTGATCCCGCAAGCGATCCAAATGCACCCAGTTTCTGATCAGCCTCAGCACGTTGATCTGTTCCGCGTTAAGAAAGATCAGATCATTACGGTTGAAGTCGCGGTGAACTTCCTCAACGAAGAAGCGTCTCCAGGCCTCAAGAAGGGCGGCGCGCTGAACGTCGTACGCTTCGCGGTTGAGCTAAACGTTCGGGCAGACAGCATTCCAGACTCTCTGGACGCTGACCTTACCGGCCTCGACATTGGTGACAACGTCAAAATCTCAAACATCAATCTGCCAAACGGCGCAGAGCCAACCATTACCGATCGTGACTTCACCATCGCGTCGATCGTTGGCCGCGGTATCTCTGCCGACACTGAGGAAGAGACAGACGCCCCAGAAGCAGACGAAGTTGAAGCCACCAAGCAGGCTGGCGACGACGCTGAAGAGTAAGCGTGATCAAAACGCTATTAACAACAATGGCGGGATGGCTTCGTGGCCGTCCCGCCATTATTGATTCTGATGGGCCAAATGAAGAGGATCCCGTAATGCACATCTTGGTGGGGCAGGGTAATCCAGACGCGAAATATCTGCGCAATCGGCACAATTTCGGTTTTCAGGTCTTGGATGCGATTGCGGCGGATCACGGCTTTGGGCCTTGGCGCGGAAAGTTCCAAAGCCAAGTCAGCGAAGGGCGTGTTGGCGGGCAAAAAGTTCTGCTGATGAAGCCCGAGACGTATTACAATGAGACGGGCCGGGCAGCCCAGGCGGCGATCAAGTTCTATAAACTCAGCGCCGAAGACGTGACCATCTTTCATGACGAGATCGATCTCGCGCCAGGACGCCTTCGTGTGAAGCGCGGCGGCGGGCATTCCGGGAATAATGGTATTCGCTCAATGATTGCCCATGTTGGCGCAGAGGTTCGCCGCATTCGTATGGGCGTTGGCCACCCAGGCGATAAGTCTCGGGTCATGCCTTATGTCTTGGCGGATTTCGCTAAAGCTGATGAAGCATGGCGCGATGCGATGATTGACGCCTGCTCACGCGCACTGCCTATGTTGTTTGAGCATGGCGATGAACGGTTCCAAACCGAGGTGATGCGCTTGGCGCCCGCGCCAAAGCACGATCCCAAACAGGCTTAGACCTATTCTGTATCGTCGATGATCGGGCCTGACTCGAGCACGCGCGGCGCTTCTTCTTCCAAAAGATAAGCCGGTATTTGCCCCTCCGGACACTGCGCCACCAAAGCGGTGCTACCTGCACCTGCGATCGCTGGTAGTCCGGCGGTGGTCCGCATCGCGGCGCTCATGATCAACATGCCAACAATAATCACCCCGACGGCGGCCAGCATGATTGGGCCGAGCACATCTTCGGTTTGTTTAGGAACCGAGGGCGGGCTCATTTCAAGTGGCGGGGCAGGTGGGCGCGTTCCTGTCGTCGTCGATACAATCGCAGCTGCTGTAATTGGGACGGCCGGCGCTTTCGCGGCGGTCTTCGGCTTCGGACCCTGCGAGAGCGGATCAGTTGGATGGTTTTCCTTCCAGGCGTCCTTGCCCGCTTTATCGCTGGCTTTTAGGGCGAGCCACGCGCGTAGATCTTTGCGGCCATCGCGGCGGCCGAGCTCATCCACGAGGTCATAATAGCCATTGACCAGCTTACGTGGCCCCATCCCCGACAAAGCGTAGCGCTTATCCTCGCTGAAGGGCTCATCCGGAACGGTTTTGTCGAGGCCGACTTGCAAGAGCACGCCATCCTTGGAGCGCGCATGGTGGGCAATGGCGTGCACCCAATCGCTATCGCTTTGGCTGGTGTCGCAGGAGTCTTTCGACCAGACGACTAGGACCGTCTGAGAATTATCGGCGTCGCGATAGTCCTTCGGCGTTGGAGTCGTGTGCTCGCGTTTCTTGTCATAGCGAACTTTGAATTTCAGCGCGCGAAGGCGCCGAACGATCAACTCGGCCTTCTCGCTGTCCGCGAGAGCGTTGACCAAAAATACGTCATATCGAGCCATGCGGCGTCCTCCGTCTCTAAGTGATTTCTACATCTCCATTGGCGTTTGGCCAGTGGATTCCAGTTTAAGGAGAGAAAACCCTCTGGTGTTCGCCGCAAAATACGGTAAGCCGCGCCAAACACTTTTGCGGAGGCACACATGGGCTTCAAATGCGGGATCGTCGGACTGCCAAATGTTGGGAAGTCCACTCTGTTCAACGCGCTGACACAAACAGCGGCGGCGCAGGCGGCAAACTATCCGTTCTGTACGATTGAACCAAATGTCGGCGAAGTGGCTGTGCCTGAACCCCGCCTCAGCAAACTCGCTGCGATCGCTGGCTCGAAAGAGGTGATCCCGGCCCGCATGAACTTTGTCGATATTGCCGGTCTCGTCGAAGGCGCCTCTAAAGGCGAGGGCCTGGGCAATCAATTCCTGGCCAATATCCGTGAGACAGATGCGATCATCTATGTGCTGCGCTGTTTCGAGGACGATGACATCACGCATGTCTCTGGCAAGGTTGACCCAATCGCCGATCTTGCCGTGGTTGAGACAGAGCTGATGCTGGCGGACCTGGAAAGCTTGGAAAAGCGCAAAGTGAATTGGGTCAAGAAAGCCAATTCCGGCGATAAAGAAGCTAAAGCGCAAGTTGCCCTGATCGATAAAGCGCTTGCAGAGCTGAACGAAGGCCGTCCAGCCCGCCGCGCCGATGTCGATGATGAAGAGCGTAAGGCTTGGAACATGCTTCAGCTGCTGACCGCCAAGCCTGTGCTTTATGTCGCCAATGTCGATGAAGAGAGCGCCGCCGACGGCAATGACTATTCCCAGCGCGTGCTGGACTATGCTGCCGAAGAGGGCGCGCAGGCGGTGGTCATCTCCGCACAAATTGAAGCTGAAATTTCTCAGCTGGAAGATGAAGAACAGACTGAGTTCCTTGAAACTCTTGGCTTGGAAGAGCCGGGACTGAACCGCTTGATCCATGCCGGATACGCGCTGCTCGGTCTGCAAACCTATTTCACCGCCGGGCCGAAAGAGTCTCGCGCCTGGACCATCCGTGAAGGTTGGACCGCGCCGCAAGCGGCCGGCGTCATTCACGGCGACTTTGAGAAGGGCTTCATTCGCGCCGAAACCATCGCGTTTGAAGACTATGTCGCCAATGAGGGTGAAGCTGGCGCGAAAGAGGCTGGTAAAATGCGGGCGGAAGGCAAGGAATATGTCGTCCAGGACGGCGATGTCATGCTGTTCCGGTTCAACGTTTGACGACGCTCTTTGACGGCCTCGGCCTCAAAGCCCTGTTCAGCGCTGCGGCGCTCATCCTCACTTTCGCGGCCTTTGTGCCTTACTATCGCGGGATCCTGCGCGATGAGATCCGGCCGCACGTATTCACCTGGTTCATCTGGGCGGCTGGCACCGTCATCGTGTTTGCGGCGCAATTGTCGGATGGTGGCGGGATCGGGGCGTGGCCGATTGGCGTGTCAGGGCTCTTAACCGGCGGGGTTGCCGTCCTCGCGCTGATGCGAGCGGGAGATACGAGCATTGTCCGTATGGATTGGGTGTTCCTGATCCTGGCGGCAAGCGCTCTGCCGCTCTGGTTCTTTACCTCTACCGCGCTGTCCGCGGTCATCATTCTAACGATCGTTGATCTGCTGGGTTTCGGTCCTTCAGTGCGCAAAGCGTATGAGTTCCCGGAAGAAGAAAGCGCCACCTTTTTCATCATTGGTGCGGTTCGAAATGGGTTTGTCCTGCTCGCTTTGGAAAACCTATCCTGGACCACGGCTCTGTTTCCAGCGGCGGTTGGGATTGCATGCGCCTGCTTCGTGGCGCTGATCTTCGCACGGCGCGAAAAAGCCTCGAAATAGACGAGCCTCAGTCTCGACAAAGTTCTGCATATGTTCTAGACCGAATCGGGGATAGGATGTCGTATGGAACCCATCATTCAAATTGGCGAAACGGGGCTCGACCTCATTCACTTGATCGCGATTGTGGTCGCCTTGGGACTTGGCGCCGCGTGCTACAAGTTTCGTGAGCTGCTCATTCAAGAACGCACAACCCGCGAAGAGGCTGAGGTCGATCTCTCGCATGCTCAGCAAGAGCTGAAGACCCAGCGCGCCATGGCGGATGAAAGTAAGCTCCAACTGGCAGAGTTACGCGGGCAAACGGCGAAACAGAAAGAAGCATTCGGGGAAATCGCGCGCGGTGTGATGCAGCAAACCCAGCAGCATTTCATCGCGATGGCGGACGAGACGTTCAAGAAACACCGTGAAGGCGCCAAAGGCGAACTAAACGAGCTAATGAAGCCGATCGGCGAGAACTTCACCGAGTTCAAAAAACGCGTTGCTGACATCGAAAAAGTTCGCGCCGAAGACAAGTCGGCGATTCAGGAACAAGTCAAAGCCATTGGTGAGAGCTTGCACCGAAACACCGCTGAGACCGGGAAACTGGTCAATGCGCTGACCGCGCCGAAGGGCGGCGGGCGTTGGGGCGAGATGACGCTCCGCAATGTGATGGAACAGGCAGGCCTCTCCGGGCATTGCGATTTCAATGAGCAAGTCAATGACCAGACCGAAGAGGGACGCCAGCGTCCAGATGCGGTCATTCATCTACCAGGTGGACGGCAAATCGTGGTCGATTCAAAGGTCTCACTGGAAGCTTATATGGCAGCCGCCTCCGCCGAGGATCCAACTCAACGCAGCGTGCATCTCAAGTCCCATGCGGCGAATGTTCAACGCCATGTCGATACGCTTGCCTCTAAGCGCTACCAAGCCAATCTGGATGAACGCGTCGATTTTGTTGCGATGTTCATCCCAGGCGAGAACTTCTTTGCGGCCGCGCTCGAACATGCGCCGGAATTGCTGGAGCGCGCCTATTCAAAGAATGTGATCGTGACGACGCCGTCGACCCTAATTGGGCTCGCCAAAACGGTGGCTTATGTCTGGCGTCAGGAGAAGATGACCCAGAACGCCCGCGAGGCGGCGCAGCTCGGTCAACAACTTTATGAGCGGATCGCGACGATGGCGGGCCATATCGAAAAGCTCGGCAAGTCGCTGAATGGTGCCGTCGACAACTACAACAAAATGAATGCCTCTTTCGACAAACGCGTCTTGCCCAGCATGCGTAAGTTTGAAGAACTCTCGATCGCGCCGCCCGACAAAACCATGCCGGAACCGAAGCGTATCGAAGTGACAGCCGATGCCGGACAGAATGCGCAACTGGAGCTTATTCAAAAGAAGAAGGCGTAACTCGGCGCGCATATTGACCTTTCGCCTTCTCGCTCATACTTGGAGGCCATGGCTATTCGAGAGATCATCACAGTGCCCGATGCGCGGCTGAAACAGGTGTCTAAACCTGTTGAGGGCGGCGTGACGGACGACATTCGCGCGCTCATGGATGACATGTTGGAAACCATGTATGATGCGCCGGGCATTGGCCTTGCTGCCATTCAGGTGGGCGTTCCCCTGCGCGTGATCGTGATGGACTTGCAAGAGAACGAGGAGAAGAACCCGCGTTTCTTCGTCAATCCAGAGATCTTGCCGCTGACCGAAGACACCGCACCTTATGAAGAAGGCTGCTTGTCCGTACCGGATGTTTTCGACGAGGTGGAGCGCCCGACAGAGTGCCGCGTCCGCTATCTCGACTATGATGGCAATGAGGTCGAAGAGGTCGCGAAAGACCTGTTCGCCGTTTGCATCCAGCATGAGATGGATCATCTCGAAGGGACACTGTTCATCGATCACTTGTCGCGCCTAAAGCGCCAACGCGCGGTCGATAAAGTGAAGAAGGCGAAACGCCTTAAAGAAAAGAACGCGGCTTAACGTTCAATATGCGCAAGCTCTTCACCAAAGCCTGGTTTCGTTGGTTGCTGGCGGGATCAATATCAGGCGCATTTGTGCTTTGGCTTGCCGCCAATGGAGTCACCACTTCGGGTGGTCTCGGTTTTTTTCGCTAATCAGTTCGGGTAAGGGCACATATGGCTGATACACTTCGCATTGCCTTTATGGGCAGTCCTGACTTTGCTGTTCCTGTGCTCGCCGCTTTGGTTGAAGCGGGACACGAGATTGCTTGCGTCTACTCGCAGCCACCCCGTCCGGCTGGGCGAGGTAAGAAGCTACGCCCAACGCCCGTGCATCAATGGGCGGAGGCGCGCGGGCTCGAGGTGCGTACGCCGCGATCGCTGAAAAAAGAACCGGAGCAAGAGGCCTTCGCTGCGCTGGAACTCGATGCCGCGGTGGTTGTTGCTTATGGCCTGATCCTGCCGCAAGCGGTGCTCGATGCGCCCGCGCATGGCTGTATGAACATGCATGCGTCTCTGCTGCCGCGGTGGCGCGGTGCGGCGCCAATCCACCGTGCGGTGATCGCTGGCGATGCCAAAACCGGCGTGCAGGCCATGATGATGGAGGCGGGACTGGATACGGGCCCAGTCCTCGCGACCGAAGAGACAGACATCCTACCAACAGACACGACCGGCAGCGTTCATGACCGACTCGCTGATCTGGCCGCGGGGCTCGCTGTGACCTCGCTCGCCGGACTCGTCGACGGGACCCTTGTCCCACAACCTCAGCCGGAAGAGGGCGTCAATTACGCTCATAAAGTTACCGCCGAGGACCAGCGTATCGATTGGACTAAACCAGCGCGCGAAGTGGATTGCCAAATCCGCGGGCTGTCACCATTCCCGAGCGCCTGGTTTTACTACACGCCAGATGGTGAAAACGAGCCGCTGCGCATGAAAGCGCTGATGAGCCGCTTGGAAGATGGCAATGCGAACGCTCCAGCAGGCACGGTGCTCGACCACGAACTTTTGATCCAATGCGGAGACGGCAAAGCCGTTCGCCTCCTGCGCGCGCAGAAACCCGGGTCCAAAGCCATGGACGCGGCGGACCTCTTGCGCGGACTTCCCGTGCCAGCCGGAGCGCGTTTCGAATGAATAATCTTTGGATCCGCCCCGCCACAGAAGACGACGCTGAAACGATCACTGAGCTGACCGATGCGGCCTTCGGCACGCCTGAAGAAGCACAGATCATTACCCAGCTGGCCGCGGACGGCGATAGCCTCGCCTCTCTGGTGGCGCACAATGATCGGGAAATCCTTGGCCATATTCAATTCTTCAAAGTGTGGGTTGATGGCGAGGACATTGCTTGCGGTTTGGGGCCAGTGTCTGCACGTCCTGATGTGCAAAAGCGCGGCATTGGCGCTGGACTGATCCGCTTCGGCCTCACACTGATGGAGGGAGCCGGGCGCTCACACTGCTTCTTGCTCGGCCACAAAGAATACTACCCCCGCTTCGGGTTTTCGGCGGATCTCGCGGCGCAGTTCAGCGGCCCATGGTCTGGACCAAACTTTATGGCCAAGGCGCTGACCGAGACCGGGCCGAACAAAGGCGAGCTCACTTATCCGGTAGCGTTCGGGGCCTAATCCATGCAGCGCTATAAGATCACGATCGAGTATGATGGCCGGCCCTATTTCGGGTGGCAGCGCCAGGACGGTCAGCCCTCTGTTCAGCAAGCGCTTGAAGAAGCCGCCGCCAAGGTCGATGGCGCGCCGGTACTGATGCAAGGGGCCGGTCGTACCGATCGCGGCGTCCACGCGACGGGGCAGGTGGCGCATTTTGATCTGCAAAAGCCAAGGCCGATCCGCAAGATCGCAGACGCGCTCAATTTCCATCTCCGCCCAGAACCCGTGGCGGTGATCGACGCCGAGGAGGTGGCGGAGGATTGGAGCGCGCGGTTCAACGCAACTTTGCGGGCCTATCGCTATGTCATTATCAATCGCCGCGCTGATCTTACCATTGATCGCGGCCTGGCTTGGCGTGTGCCCTATCAGCTGGATGCCAGCGCGATGGACCGCGCCGCGAAAGCGCTGATTGGCCAGCATGACTTTTCGACGTTTCGCGACGCTGAATGCCAAGCCCGCCATCCGATCCGAACGCTCGATAAGATTGATGTGGTGCGATACGCGGAAGGCATCGAAGTGACAGTTGAGGCGAAGAGCTTCCTTCACCGTCAAGTACGGTCAATCGTGGGGTCGCTAGTCGAAGTTGGGCGTGGGGCGCGGGAAGAAGGTTGGATCGCCGAGATTTTAGAAGCGAAAGAGCGCTCCGCTTGCGGGCCTGTTGCACCGCCAGATGGCTTGTTTTTGGAACGTGTGGAATATGGCGAAGCTTAAACGCTGAGCAAATGGCTCGTGTGTCTTCGGCGTGCGCAAAGAAATATCCCGAGCGCGTTTGCTATTCCTGGTCGACCCTCCTAACTCTTACGCAGCAACGCAATCGCAGGAGTTTCCCCATGTCAGACCATCCGAAAATTGACCGCCGCCAAATGCTCGCTCTAGGAGCCGGCGCGGCAGCTCTGGCAGGCCAGGCGGCGAGTGCGCAGACCGAACCTGCAGGCAGTGATGGGCCAGACCTGACCGGC
>JBCBGS010000076.1:0-12798 GCA_038526515.1 Pseudomonadota bacterium
GGAGCCGTTTGTGTGAAGGTTGTTTTGGAGCAACCTCTGATTACACCGTAGCACTTCTAAAAGGCTGCTTGTTTGGATGAGCCCGAACAAAGTTGAACGCAGCCAAGGATTCAAGAGCCATCCGGCTCACGGACCCCAGCCGAGACCCGGCTGGGGTTTTCCTTTTCTATCCTGAGCAAATTCATGCGCCCCGTTGCTTAGCGTGCGGTTGACGATCACGGCACGGGCCGCCTTAGTGCGCGGATGCGCATATCTCTTCTTCTTTTCGGTTTAATGATAACCGCCTGTTCTCAGGCGAATTTGCCTCCCGAACCTGAAAATCTCTGCGAAAGCCCCGACGCACGCTGTGTCAGTGCCCCTGTGCGCGACGTCCTCGCCGTGGATGGCGATACGTTCGAGCTGCAACGTCTGACCGATCGCGGCACAGAACGCATTCGCTTGCGCCTGATCGGATGGGATAGTCCTGAAACAGGCAATGGAGCCGCCTGCCCTGCTGAGGATGCGCTTGGGCAAAAGGTGGAAGCCCGCGCAAAAGACCTCTTCGACGCGGCACAAACGCTAACTTTCAAGCCGGAAGGTAATGATCGTTTCGGGCGGATCAGAGCGCATGTCTATCTCGATGGGACGCACATTGGCTGGCTCCTCGCGAAAGAAGGTTTGTCCAAACCCTGGCTAAGCGAGACGGTCAAACCGACCTGGTGCGAATAACCAATCCAAGCTCGCTGGATCAACAACCCTCAGCCTCCGCGTAATCGGCACGCCGCGACGGCAGGCCCATCCGGCGCTTCCAAATTCACCCGCATTTGGTGTAAGGCCAGCGCATACGTATTTTTCTTAGCTAAGAAGGCCTCTCCCATGCCCGCTATTTCCATGACCCCGCAGGAAGTCTCCGACTATATCGCCCAAGCTGGACGCGACGCATGGGTGGTGCCAGACGTTCCGGTGGACACACCGCGTCGCACGATTGAAAAAGTCGGCGTTATCGGCGCGGGCACGATGGGCGGCGGCATCTCTATGAACTTCGCCACGGCTGGCATCTCCGTCACCATCCTGGAGCGCCAACAAGAAGCCCTCGACCGCGGACTTGGCGTGGTGCGTGGCCACTATCAGCGCAGTGCCGATAAAGGCCGCTTCCCCGTGGAAGAAGTCGACGAGCGCATGGGCCGCCTGAACGGCACGCTCAGCATGGAAGACTTTGCCGATTGCGACCTTATCATTGAAGCCGTGTTTGAAGACATGGATCTGAAGAAGCAGATTTTCACCGATCTCGATCGGATCGCGAAGCCGGGCGCCATCCTCGCAACCAATACATCAGCGCTGAACATTGATGAGATTGCGAGCGTCACCAAGCGTCCAGAAGACGTGATCGGCTTGCACTTCTTCTCGCCCGCCAATGTGATGAAACTGCTTGAGATTGTTCGCGCGGACCACACCGCTGATGATGTTATCGCGACCAGCATGGACCTCGCTAAGACGATCAACAAAGTCGCCACTCTGGTTGGCGTATGCCCCGGTTTTGTCGGCAACCGTATCCTGTTCGCCCGCCAAGCCCAGGCACAAAAGCTCGTCTACAAAGGCGCGATGCCTTGGGATGTGGATGCCGCGCTGAACGCCTTTGGCTTCCGCATGGGACCTTACCAAATGTCTGACCTCGCCGGCCTAGACATTGGCTGGAAGAAAGGCGCCACAACCGCCAACCCAATCCGCGACGCTTTGTGTGAACTCGATCGCCGGGGTCAAAAAACCGGCGCGGGCTACTATGATTATGACGAAAACCGCCGCCCTATTCCGTCCGACGTGACGGCAAAAATCATCGCGGACGTCACCGGCGTTGAGCCTGGCGGCGCGCCGGGTCAGGACGAGATCATCGCGACCTGTATCTATCCGATGATCAATGAAGGCCTCAAAATTCTTGAAGAGAAAAAGGCCCAGCGCGCTTCCGATATCGATATCGTTTGGCTCAACGGCTATGGCTGGCCAGCAGATAAAGGCGGCCCAATGCTTTATGGCGACATGGTTGGCGCTGAAGCTGTTCTGGCGACCATGGAAAAACTTGGCGCAGAGGATAGCCAGTTCGCACCATGTGAAACGCTGAAACGCCTCGCGGCGAATGGCGGACGCTTTATCGACGTTCAGCCTGGTTGATGACCGAGACGGCCACCCCATTCCCCGGCGACTATGACTATGTCATTGCCGGGGCTGGGTCGGCTGGCTGCGTGGTTGCGAACCGCCTTTCTGAAAATCCAAAAACCAAAGTCCTGTTGCTTGAGGCGGGCGGCAAAGACGATTGGATCTGGTTTCACATTCCGGTTGGATATCTATTTGCGATCGGCAATCCACGGTCCGATTGGATGTTCGAAACGACCGCTCAGGCCAGTCTGAATGGTCGCAAGCTAAACTATCCGCGCGGCAAAGTTCTGGGCGGATCCTCTGCGATTAATGCAATGATCACCATGCGCGGCCAAGCGCAGGACTATGATCATTGGCGCGATCTAGGATTGCCGGGTTGGGGCTGGGAGGATGTCCTGCCCGTCTTCCGCGACATCGAAGATCACTTCATGGGTCAGAGTGAGGTGCACGGCACTGGCGGCGATTGGCGGGTCGAGCCACCTCGGATCAGCTGGGATATCTTAGATGCTGTACGCGACGCCGCTGCTGAAATGGCGATCCCAAAGACACCCGATTTCAACACGGGCGATAATGAAGGCGCTGGCTATTTCCACGTCAATCAAAAGGCTGGGCGCCGATGGTCAGCCGCACGCGGCTTTCTAAAGCCAGCCAAGAACCGGTCCAATCTGCGCGTCGAGACCGGCGCCCTGATTGATAGAGTTATGTTTGAGAATGGCCGCGCGAAAGGCCTCATCTTTGAGCAAAATGGCAAACGCCATCGTGTTGAAGCGCAAGGCGAGACGGTGCTCTGCGCGGGTTCAATTGGAAGCGTCCAAATCCTACAGCGATCCGGGATTGGTCCCGCCTCAGTTTTGAAAGACGCTGGCATCACCCCGCAACATGACCTGCCAGGGATTGGCGCCAATTTGCAGGATCATCTGCAACAACGCGCCATCTACAAAGTCTCAAACGCCGTCACGTTGAACCAGACCTACTACTCCCTGTTCGGCAAAGCGAAGATGGGCCTGGACTATCTGTTCCGGCGGCGTGGCCCGCTCACAATGGCGCCATCACAGCTCGGCATCTTTACCCGCTCCTCACCCGAGTATGACCGCGCCAACATCCAGTTTCACGTCCAACCGCTGTCGCTCGACAAGTTCGGCGACCCGCTCCATCGATTCCCGGCGATTACGGTAGCGGCCTGTAATCTTCGACCGAGTTCACGTGGAAGCATTCGAATTGGCGGCCCCACTCTCACAGACGCTCCCATTATCGATCCAAACTATCTAGACACCGAGGCCGACCGTAAAGTCGCCGCAGACGCGATTCGCGTGACGCGAAAGCTGATGTCACAGCCTGCTCTATCAAAATATCACCCGAGCGAGCACCTTCCCGGCTCAGACTATCCGGACGACGATCTTGCGCGGGCCGCTGGCGATATTGGCACGACCATCTTCCACCCTGTTGGCACCGCCAAGATGGGCGCAGATACGGATCCAATGGCCGTTGTGAATGCGAATCTGCAAGTGCGAGGCGTCGACCGATTGCGCGTCATTGACGCCTCCGTGATGCCAAACATCACATCAGGGAACACAAATACACCAACAATTATGATCGCAGCCAAAGGTGCCCGTTTACTTTCCTCAAAGTCACCATAATTCCCACTATGTGTGCGAATTCCGATTCAACAAATGAGGACGCTAATGATGTGGCGTGCAGCTTTCCTACTTTTGATCTCTAGCGTCTGCGCAACAGCGCAAGCGGCCGAGCTTCATACGCGCGGTTGGATCGAGCATGCGCGGGTTATGCCGGATCGGCTACTGATGACGGCGAAGCTCGATAGTGGCGCAAAGACCACGTCAATCCACGCAGAGATCATTACGGACGTCCCGGACACAGATTCACTCTCGCCAGAAGCCCTCGCTGAGTTTTTGGCCGAATCGGAAGACGCGGCCATGGAAATGATGGGTAGCAAAATGGTGGATGGCGAAGCGCCAGACGATCCACCCGCGGCAGAAATAGCGCCGATCTCTGAAGTCGATATGCAAGACATGATGCCAGAGAAAATCACATTCCGGCTGACCAGCCGCGGCGGCAAAGAGCGTCTTTACACAAAGCCAGTATCGCGCTGGGTCTCAATCCGGCGACGCGGCGGCGGTTCAATCGTACGTCCGGTTGTGATGATGGAATTGTGCATCGCCGGGCGCCGCGTTGAAGGTGAGGTCAACCTCGCCGACAGGTCGGGTTTCAACTATCCGCTCCTGATCGGTCGCAACATGCTGGGCGACGCCGCCATCACGGTCGACTCGCGCCAGATTTTTGCGTCCAAGAAAGCATGTCCGACGCCCAAGGATTGATTGAGATCAATCTGGTGCGGACAAACCGCCACAGCGACGAACAATTGAGCCCATCATAGACAAACTCCAATGCGTTTTTGGATCACCCTTCGTATGCTGCTCCTCGCGGCGGCGAGCCTTGGTTACTTTGCCAATGGCGCGCAGGCACATGTGCGGCTCACACCGGGTGAGACGATCAGCTTAATGATCTGCTCAACGGGTACCAACAAGACGCTCAATATGGAAATCCCAGGCGACCCGGCGGAGGAAACCAAAGGGACAGCTTGCGGCGATTGCGCTGCCCCATCAGCCCTGGCGCCACCCGCGACTAGGCACATCCAACCTCGCATTCTGTTCGCACAGCCTCTGCCTTCGCAAATGCCTCAGGCGGTCTCTCCGCGCTCACCCCTTTGGCCGGGCGCTCCGCCACATGGGCCGCCTGTTTCTCACAAAGCTTAACCAACAATCCTTTTTCAGGCGCGAACAGCGCCCACTAGCTTTGTGAGTAATATCAATGAAACTCAATCTCCTTGCGAGCGCAGCACTGCTGTGCGTCGCATTGCCTGCGTCTGCCCATGAGGGCGATGGCGGCAACGTCACCTATGCCTCAGACCATGCCCCCATTGGCGTCATGGCGGATCACCGTCACAAGAAGGGCGAATGGATGACGTCCTATCGCTTCATGCATATGAACATGTCCGGAAACCGGGATGGTACTAATGGGATCTCACCAGATGAGATCGTCACGAGCGTTGCCAATCCGTTTGCCAATCCACCCATAATGCCGCCCACGTTGCGAGTGGTTCCAACAGATATGCCGATGCAAATGCATATGGTTGGCGGGATGTACGGTTTGTCGGATCGGGTCACCCTGATGGCGATGGGCATGTATCTGTCGAGCGAGATGGATCACATCACGTATCAAGGCCCAATGGGAACGACCCGCCTCGGCGAATTCACAACCGAGGCCGAAGGGTTTGGAGACACAACCGTCGGAGCGATCATCGGCCTGGATGACGGATCGTTCGAGCATCGCCAGATCAATCTCGGTCTCGCGCTGTCCTTGCCGACCGGGTCAGTCACGGAGACAGATCAGATCCTAACTCCTATGGGCACCACGCCGAGTCCCCGCCTTCCCTATCCAATGCAACTTGGATCCGGGAGCTTCGATCTAAAGCCGTCCCTCACAGCTTTCTCTCGAACGGGAAAGTGGAACTATGGTGGCCAAGCCTCCGCCGTGATCCGCCTCAGCGAGAATGACGAAGGTTACACGCTCGGGGATCGTTTTGAAGTGACGGGTTGGCTGGCCTATGAGCCAATGCCTTGGGTTTCCTTTTCTGGTCGTTTGAAAGCCGCGAGTGTTGGCCAAATTGACGGAACAGATCCTGTGATCCGAGCACCGGTCCAAACCGCTGATCCGGACAATCATGGCGGGGAGACTCTTGAAGCCCTGATTGGGATTAATCTTGCGGGTCAAACGGGATGGCAAAAAGGTCACCGCCTGGCTGCTGAAATTGGCCTCCCCGTCTATCGTGACCTGAACGGACCGCAGCTAGAGACCGATATGACGTTTACGCTTGGGTGGCAGAAAGCCTTCTAACCTGTTGTCAGGCCGAGGGATTTGCATGCCCTTGGCCTGACCATTTGACCCGCTCCGTTCGCGTGTTAGTCTGCTGAAAAGAAGTTCGTATGCAGACGTATTCGGACGGGGACAAAATGCGGATACACGTTAGCGACATTCCTCAGGTGGTGATCGGCACCAAAGGCCTTGATTTCAAAATCGGCCACAAGGTTGAGTCGGTGCCGCATTTGCAAATAGAGGGCGATTGCATGGTTTGTATCAGCCGGGAGCGTCCCGACTTTGCGACCAGCAATGCGAGATCCGTTTTTTGGCACATCTTTACGGTTGGGCTGAACCTGTATGAGAGCACGGGTCTGGACGACGATATTGTCGTCTTCAATCCAAAAAATCCGCGCGAGTCCTCGCAATGGCCCAAACAAGTTTTCTATGCCACGGCAAAACTTGGGTTCGCTTTGTATAATAAGCTGGATTCGCAAGCCTCTAAGGTTACGTACTTTCAACCTCAAAGCCGTTTACACAAGACGGATGAAACCGATGGCGAAGTTTGGCTAGAGGTCCACGTCGAGTTTCGCGCGGGGCCAGGCCAAACCGTCATAGGCCAAAGACGACGCATCAACAAGAATACTGGCGAAATCGAATACGGGCAGACTTTTGTTCAGCCGCTCGATGTTGCAATCAACAGCTATGAAGAGCTCGGGAGAGCGATTGAGGACGTCCTGAGCCCCAATCCCGATCGCCGAAATGTCGTGAAGCTTCCCGCCCGAGAAGAAAACTAAGGCTAGATTGAACAGGTTCACAAAATTGTGCGATGTTATAGCATTGCGATTGCTATCCATTTGCAATATGCAACAAGAATAACAAAAAACACAAACGCCATAGCTCCCCCCCGAGAGTTCGAAATGAGAAACAAGAACCCAGACAATCACCTAAAAGCGTGGCGCGAGTTTCGCGAGTTCACGCAAGAAAGCCTCGCCGCAAGCGTCGGAACGACGGCGGCGGTCATCTCCTTATTGGAAAATGGACAACGCGGACTGTCTGCCAACTGGTTAGACCGCCTATCGAGACCGCTCCAAACATCACCCGGCTTCTTACTGGACCACCATCCGAGCGATATCACCGCAGAACTGTTAGACCTTTGGGCCAGCATCCCAGCGGAAAACCAACCCAAGGCGATCAAAGCGCTCCGGTCATTGTCAGCAGACAAAACCGGTACTTAGCGCCGGAGCAATTACGCCCCGAGTTCCCGTTCAAACAGAGCTAGCATTCGTCCCCAGGCGCGTGCGGACTGCTCTGGATTGTGCGCGCGAGAGTCTGTCGGCACCCAGCCATGCATAGCATCGTTATAGACTTCGATTTCTGCCGAAACGTTCGCAGCTTCGAAAGCCGCAATCAATTCGCCTTGCGCCTCTGGTTGTCGCTCATGGTCGTTTTCGGCAATCGCAATCAACACGCCGCCTTGGATATCTCCCGCTAGGCGGTGCGGACTATCTTCGGCTTCCGTGACCAGACCGCCGCCATGGAAGGATGCCGGCGCTTTCACACGGCTTGGAACAGCAGCCGCGGCGCGCAAGGTCCATGAGCCCGTCATACAGAACCCGATTGCCCCGATGCCACGGTCGCTATCCACGACATCCTGAGCATCCAGCCAGGCAACAATTGCTGCAGAGTCCGTAATCACGGTCGCGGGTGTCAGTGATTCATAATGCGGGCGAACTTTGTCCCATCCGCCTTCATCTCGAATGGTTTCGCCATCCCCAAACATGCGGCCAACATGCGTGCGGTAATACGGGTTCGCAGCGAGTACGCTGTAGCCCGCGCCGGCGAGGCTGCGCGCCATATCGAAGAAAGCCGGTCGCACGCCATGAATGTCTGGCCAAATGATCACGGCGGCATGCGCCCCCTTAACCGGGTGAATAAAGAGCGCGTCCACGTCTCCATCAGGCGTTGGGACCTGAACCTCAGCTTCGGTTATTGTGCCGGGGTCTGGCTGCGGCGTCGCGCAGGCAGAAAGTGCGAAACTCCCGGCTGCAATCGTGGCGGATGCCCCCACAGTAAATCCGCGGCGCGTTATCGCTTTGCGTTTGAGATAGGCTTCTAATTCACGTTCAGTGGTTTCATCACACATGGCTTGGTCCTTCTCTCCAGGTTAGGTTCCCTTACCCAAACAGATGACACAGTCGGGCGCAGGTTCAAGTTAAACACCTGTTGCGACACTTCACCCGTAGCCTCAAGCAATCTGCGCCCTAGCTCTCGGGAACGTGACACAAAACCGGGGCAAACCGATCGCAAACCTCATTTTAATTCTGGGTGACCAATTATCGCCAAACCTCTCCTCTCTGCAGGCGGGGGATCCGAAAACCGACCACGTATTAATGGTCGAGGTGCAAGAAGAAGCGACTTATGTGCGCCACCATAAGAAAAAGATCGCATTCCTGTTTTCCGCCATGCGCCACTTCGCTGAAGAGCTCCGCGCCGAAGGGTGGAACGTCGACTATGTGACGCTTGACGCGCCTGAGAATAGCGGGAGTTTCACCGGTGAGATTGAGCGCGCCGCGAAACGTCTTTCCCCCGATAAGATCATCGTGACAGAGCCTGGCGAGTGGCGCGTTCGCGACGCGATGAATGGCTGGAAGCAGGCATTTGATACCCCGGTCAAAATCCTGGAGGATGATCGCTTCATCGCCACTCATGAGGAGTTCCAGAGTTGGGCCAAGGGCCGCAAGCAGCTGCGCATGGAGTATTTTTATCGTGAGATGCGCCGCAAAACTGGCCTACTGATGGACGGCGACCAGCCCGAAGGCGGCAAATGGAATTATGATGCGGAAAACCGCAAGCCTGCCAAAGCCGATCTGTTTATGCCAACGCCGCTGCGCGTCGAGCCAGATGCGATCACCGATGACGTACTCGCTTTAGTCACCAGCCGGTTCGATAATCACTTTGGTGATCTCACGCCCTTTTGGTTTGGGGTCACGCGGGCGGAGGCTGAGGCGGCGCTCGATCAGTTCATCGAAACGGCACTCGCCAAGTTTGGTGACTATCAGGACGCGATGCTTGAAGGCGAAAAATTCCTCTATCACTCTATCCTATCGCTCTACATCAATGCTGGTTTGCTTGACCCGCTTCATGTCTGCCAGCGCGTCGAGGCCGCTTACAACAACGGCGATGCGCCGCTGAATGCCGCTGAGGGCTTCATTCGGCAAATCATTGGCTGGCGCGAATACGTTCGCGGGATCTATTGGCTAAAAATGCCGGACTATGTGGACGAAAATTTCTTCGGTAATACGCGCGCCCTGCCCGATTTTTATTGGACCGGTGAAACCGAAATGGCGTGCCTGCGGGCGGCGATCACGCAGACCAAAGAAGAAGCCTATGCCCATCACATTCAACGTTTGATGGTGACCGGCAATTTCGCGCTTATCGCTGGCATTGACCCGAAAGAGGTGCATGAATGGTATCTCGCCGTTTATGCCGACGCTTATGAATGGGTTGAATTGCCGAATACGCTTGGCATGAGTCAGTTCGGCGATGGCGGCGTGCTCGGCTCAAAGCCCTACGCCTCGTCCGGCAATTACATCCACAAAATGTCTGACCATTGCAAAGGCTGCAAGTTCGACGTGAAGCAGAAAACCGGCGAAGACGCCTGTCCGTTCAATCCACTCTATTGGGATTTCCTCGTCCGAAACCGTGACAAGCTCGCCGGCAATCCACGCATGGCGCAGATGTATCGCACGTGGGAGCGAATGAGCGAGGACAAACAGCGCGAATATTTGCAGAGCGCCGCCAAAGTCCTTGCGTCGCGTTAGGCTTCGAGCTCTTCGAACGGATAGATCTCTGTCGTCACAGTCGCTTGCCCCATGGCGCTGTAGCGCGGTCCGGCAATCGCCTCTGGTGTAAAGTGTGCGTCGAGTGCGGCGACGTCCTCAGCAGACAGAACGACATCATTCGCACCGAAATTATCTTCCAAATGCGCAAGGTTCTTTGTGCCTGGGATTGAGACCACGCACTCATCTTTCGCGAGCCCCCAAGCGATTGCAAGTTGTGGCAAGCTGCACCCCAATCGTTCCGCCAGTTCGAGCGCCATTGGCATCAACTCCATATTCTTGGAGAAGTGCGGTTCAGCGAGGCGCGGGAAGAAACTCCGGCGCATATCGCCTTCCCAATACGCAGAAGGGTCCAGCGGCGCTTGGGAGAACATACCCCGCCCGACAGGCGAGAACGCCACCAAAGCGGTGCCAAGCTCTTTGCAGGCGTCGATCACAGCGATCTCGGGGTTCCGAACAATTAGAGAGTATTCTGACTGCATCGCTGCGATGGGATGAACTGCGGACGCAGTGCGCAGCATTTCCGCCGACATTTCTGACAAGCCAATCGACTTGATCTTTCCTTCCTGAACCAGATCAGCAAGAGCTCCCACGGAATCTTCGAGCGGAACATTCGCGTCAGGGCGATGCATATAATAGAGATCGATGACGTCGGTCTGCAGGCGCTCCAGGCTAGCCTCACACGCCGCTTTGATTTTCTCCGGACGTGCATCCAAGACGCGCCGTCCATCCTCGACACCAAGCACGCACTTACTGGCAAGCGTGAACTCATCGCGCCTGTGTTTCAGGAATTTGCCGATACGCCGCTCGCTCTCGCCCATCCCATAAATGGTCGCCGTGTCGAGGAAGTTGTATCCGAGATCCAAAGCCCTGTTGAGCAGTGTGTCCGACTCCTCTTCAGGGATTGGCGCATTATAGGCGTGCATCATGTTCATACAGCCGAGGCCAACCGGATTAACGCTAAACGGTCCGACGTTTCGATTTTGCATTGTGAGGGAACTCCAAACGGGTTTTACGCCTTCGGCCTAGCACGCAAAAATCCGTTCGTTAATCGGCACTTGCCGAGATTTATTTACGTGATCGCTTTTCGCGCCGACAACGCTCGGAGCAATAGACAATCTCGTCCCAATTACGTTCCCATTTCTTGCGCCAATTGAAAGGACGCTCGCAAACCGGACAGACTTTCGAAGGGAGGTTTTGCTTCTTCATCGAACCGTGTCCTGTATGCCTAATGGCAGCGAAAGTTGCGCATCTGGCGTCTTAGTTTTGCGCCGCTGTCCGCGCATCGGAATGCCTGACTTGCGGCTACCATGCTTGTCTTGGATCGCATTGGCAGTCTTTCGGAAACTCTGGCCTTTACGGATCGCCCAGACTTTTTGCCGGGCTTCTCGCGCCGCCTGCTGGTGGTCGATGATTGGCATAGGATAGGCCTTACCCAGAACACTCCCTGCTCCATCCCACGTCCAGGGCTCGTGGATGAAGTCATCCGGCACTTCACGCAGTTCTGGCAACCAGCGCCGAATGAAGGCGCCATCTGGATCCTGATCATGGCCCTGCTTCACCGGGTTGTAGATGCGGATCGTGTTGATCCCAGTGGTGCCCGATTGCAACTGAACTTGCGGCCAGTGAATGCCGGGTTCGTAATCGGTGAATTTGCGCGCCAAGTGTTCCCCTGGTCTGCGCCAATCAAGCCAGAGGTGATAGCTCGACACCGCCATTAACATGGCCCGCATTCGGAAGTTCATCCAGCCGGTCGCGTTAAGCGCGCGCGTACAGGCATCCACGAAAGGCAGCCCCGTCTCGCCTTTGCTCCACGCCGCGAGCCGCACCGCGTCCGGTTCTTTCGACCGAAGCCCATTACAGGCCGCGTGTAGATTGCGATATTCTAGCTGCGGCTCATCTTCGAGCTTTTGCGTAAAGTGATCCCGCCAATGGAGGCGTCCTTGGAACGACGACATGGACCCGCGCCACCCCCCTTTAACGCCCTCAAACTTCAACTGTCGCTGCCGCGCCCATCCGGCCTGCGCTGTCTCGCGCATGGAAAGCGTCCCCCACGCCAAGTGCGGAGAGAGCCGCGAACAGTGCTCCGCACCTGCGGCCGGGCTCGACATGGCCTTGCGATACGGCGCCCCGCGGACATGTAGGAAGCTTTCAAGCGTTGAGAGACCCGCCTCGCGCCCGCCTTTCTGGCGACCAGGGCATGGGTCTGGCGCGAGCCCTAGATCAGTCGCGGCTGGGATTTCACCAAGGGATAGATCTGTAATTGGCGCTAAGCCCCGCGGCGGTTCGGTTTCGGGTTCGGCCATGAAAGCATCCCAGCGCTTGGCCCAACCGTTGCGGCTTTTCAAACGACGGATGACGCCGGCCTGGCGAACTTCTGTCCAACTCACACCTGTCTGCTTCGCCCAAGCCGCAACGTTCAAGTCGCGGGCATAGGTCCAACCATTGCCGGTTTCCTCGTGCGACCAAAGCGCAATCTCTCCGAACTTGCGGCGGGCGCGATCCAAGATCTGAACCGCATCACCAACACGAATGACGAGGGGCTGACCGAGCGACGCAAGCTCACTTCGAAGTTCGCTCAAACTCTCCTCTACGAAGGCCCATTGCCGCGCTGAATAGTCTGGCTGCCGCCACAGTTCAGGCTCCGCGATAAAGAGCGGCAGGACAGGTCCGTGCCGCGCCGCCATCACCAAGGCGCGGTGATCATGCACCCTCAGGTCCCGTTTGAACCAGACGATTTGAATCGGCATCGAACTCATGCCGGAAGAGATAGATCGCTAAGTTGGAACTACGAGGTGAAACAACCGCGCCGAGCCGAGTGCGTCTACCGGGCAACCGCGCCTTACTTCACCCAAGCGCCCGGCGCGTTGGTGCGGTAGCCGAGCGATTGGTAAGCCGCGTCAACGACACTTTGTCCGCGTGCATTTAAGAGCAACCCCGGCCCCATCTG
>JBCBGS010000077.1:0-12701 GCA_038526515.1 Pseudomonadota bacterium
AGACACGCTCCTCGGAGGAGCGTGTCTCGAAACAGGTCTACAGCGTCGATGATGGCCGCTTCCTGCCAGACCGATACGTTGAGGGCACGTGCCCGCATTGCGGCTATGAGAAGGCGCGCGGCGACCAATGTGATAATTGCGGGCGCTTGCTCGATCCGGTCGATCTGAAGAATCCATATTCCGCGGTGTCTGGTGGGACGAATATTGAGATCCGTGACACGGCGCATCTCTTCCTGCTGCAGTCGAAAATGCAGGACACGATCCGCGAATGGGTTGAGGCATCAAAAGACTGGCCGCAACTCGCACGTTCTATCGCCCTGAAATGGCTGGATGAGGGACTTCGCGACCGTGCGATTACGCGTGATCTGAAATGGGGCGTTCCGGTCCTGGGTGCGGACGGAAATCCGCGGCCCGGCTTCGAGGACAAAGTCTTCTACGTTTGGTTCGATGCGCCGATTGAATATATCGCGGCCACAGAAGAGTGGGCGAAAGCCAAGGGCGGCGACTGGGAAAGCTGGTGGCGCACCGATAAGGGCGCGGGCGACGTCGAATATGTTGAGTTCATGGGCAAGGACAATGTGGCCTTCCACACGGTCTCTTTCCCGGTCACCATTTTCGGATCTGGCGAGCCGTGGAAAGCGGTCGACAAGCTCAAAGCCTTTAACTGGGTGACTTGGTATGGCGGGAAGTTCTCGACCAGCCAGAAGCGTGGCGTGTTCATGGACCAGGCGCTCGAGCTTTTGCCGGCGGACTATTGGCGCTGGTATCTGATGGCGAATGCGCCGGAGGGCTCTGATGCGGCGTTTACTTGGGAAGGCTTCCAAGCGGCGGTGAATTCAGACCTCGCCAACGTGCTTGGCAATTTTGTAAACCGGATCACCAAATACACGGTCAGCAAGTTTGATGGCGCGCTTCCATCCACAGGCACGCCGGGTGAGGATGAAGCCTGGATGGAGGCTGAGTTGAAAGCCGGTCTTCAGCGCATCTCTGAACATTATGAAGCGATGGAGTTCCGCAAAGCGGCGGCAGAGACACGCGCGCTATGGGCGGCGGGCAACGAGTATCTGACCCGGGGCGAGCCTTGGGTGAAATACAAGAACGACGTGGATGCCGCAGCAGTTGGTGTGCGCACCGGGCTAAACTTGGTCGTCCTTTTCGCGATTGTTGCGCAGCCGCTGATCCCGAACACAGCGAAATCCATCTTGGATACGCTCGGCATTCCAGACGAAAATCGCAAATGGCCTTCGGCGGATGATACGGGCCTGCTGGACGCGCTCCCGCATGGTCTGCCGATCCAAGCGCCGCCGGTCCTGTTCCAGAAAATCGAAGACGCGATGGTCGAAGAATGGACCGAGCGTTTCGGTGGGGAAGAGGCTTAAGTCATGCCCCTCCAAAACCGCGTTGACCCTTTTGGTTTGATTCACGCGGTGCCGGAGCGTGGGACCATGATGGGCAATCGGGGCGGCTGTTTTCATACCGAAGAGAAAGCGCTGAAACCGACCCATTGGAAAACCCGCCAATGGATTACGTGCGTGCTAAACTTCAAGGGCCGTCAACGCGAGCTGATGGCCGAGCGTCAGTATACGGAATTGTTCTTCTTGGATGAGGTGACGGCGCTCGCAGCGGGGCATCGTCCTTGTTATGAATGCCGCTATCCCGATGCCAAGCGATTTCGCGAAGCTTTGGTGCGCTCGGGCGTGTTTCGATATCGCCCAAAGGCGTCCGACCTGAGCGATGCAATCGCGGGCGAAATTCAGTCCGTCTTGAAGGGTAAGTCCGAGCGGGAAACGATTGTCCCAGCGGAGCTTCCCGACGGTGCGATGTTCACAACCGGAGCTGCGTCGTTCTTGAAGTGGCAAGGGCAGGCTTACCCCTGGAGTTTTTCGGGATATGGCACTCCGACTAAATTGCCCGAGCAGGGGGTGCGTTTGACACCTCACATCACGTGCCAAGCGTTGGCACATGGCTACGTGCCAAGGGTGCACGAAAGCGTTCAAGCTAGCGGGTGACAAGGCGACCCCAATGTGAAAAGTTCCGCGCCAGAAACGCGACTCACTCTTCGCGGGACGCGTACAGAAGTAGAGCTGGAATTAGAATAATGCGGCTACCAGTCATCGTGAGTATGGGCGGCGTAAACGCAGCCGGACGGACATCTGGGTTTCAAAGCTTTCGGCGGATGATCATTGAAACGCTCTCACCGGAAGAGCGGCAGACAACGATTGCGGGCCTCGCCGTGATGATGGGCCTCGCCAAAACCGAGGATGGCAAAACCTATCGCTGCGAAGATGGCGCTGATCTGGACCAGGCTGGCGTCGCGGCGCGATTCGAAGATGATGTTCTGAACGGAACTTTGGTTCGCCGCGTCGAGCAAAGCCATTTCGATGTCGACGCACTGTATTGGCAGTCGAACGCAACATTGCAGTCTGATGGCGGTGACAATGAGGCGCCGCTCGAATTCGTCGTTGCGAAAGACAAACTGCCAAAACCGCTCCCCGAAAGCTGGTCGGTTGAAACGCATGATGATGACCATGTCCGCGTGACCGCGACCGGCGGGCTGGACGTTAAGTTCAACAATACGCGTGAGTTCCCCATCAAGGCAGCAGGGCAATTGCCGACAGGGTTTGAGATGGCGAGCCTATACAATTCTCGCTTCCAGCCGCGCGGCCTGCAAATGGCGCTATTTGGCGCGACGGACGCTTTGCGCGCGATGGGCGTCGACTGGGACACGGTGCTTGAGCATATTAATCCGGACCAAGTTGGGGTCTATTCCTCGAGTGGCTTCGGACAAATGGATAAGGAAGGCTATGGCGGCATGCACCAAGCCCGCCTGAAAGGCGAGCGCGTGACCACCAAGGCCCTGGTTATGGGTATCAACTCGATGCCGACCGACTTCATCAACGCCTATGTCCTGTCGAATGTCGGGATTGCGAGCAGCTCTGTCGCCGCCTGCGCCACTTTTCTCTCAAATTTGCGCCATGCCGTCTCGGATCTACAGGCTGGGAAAATCCGCGTGGCCATGGTCGGCAATAGTGAGGCGCCAATCGGTCCTGAACTGATGGACGGTTTCGGCACAATGGGTGCGCTCGCCAGCGATGATAATATGGTCAAAACCTATGGCACGGACGAGATCGATTATCGCCGGGCCAGCCGACCGTTCGGCAAGAATTGCGGCTTCACCATCGGCGAGTCGAGCCAGTATTTCATTCTGATGGATGACGCCCTGGCGATGGAGCTTGGCGCGCCATGCCTGGGCGCCATCACAGATGTGTTCATCGATGCGGACGGGACGAAGAAATCGATTACAGCGCCAGGGCCTGGCAACCATATCAGCATGGCCAAAGCTGTCGCAGCGGCCTCTACGATCGTCGGGAAAGAGACGATGCGCGACAAGAGCATGGTGCTCGCGCATGGCTCGAGTACACCGCAAAACCGCGTCTCTGAATCGCAGATTTTTGACCAAGTCGCTGAGGCGTTCGGGATTGAAGATTGGCCAGTGATCGCGGTGAAAGCCTATCTCGGTCATACGATTGCTCCGGCCAGTGGTGACCAGCTCGCCGCAGCGCTTGGCTGTTTCAAATATGGCGTGCTGCCGGGCATCAAAACCATTGATGGAGTTGCTGAGGATGTCCACCAGGACCGCCTTAGCCTCGGGCCAGATCACCAGAAGCGCACGCCGGAAGAGGTCGAGGTGGCGATCCTCAACTCAAAAGGATTTGGTGGGAACAATGCGTCCGCGGTTGTGCTGTCGCCAACGCGGACCGAAGCCATGCTGGAAAAGCGCTATGGCGCGGAGGCGATGAAAGCCTACCTCGGCAAACGCGAAGCCAGCCTGGCAGCATCCGATGCCTATATCGCGAAAGCCGATTGCGGGGACTATGCGCCGATCTACCGGTTTGGTGAGGCGCAAATCCAGGAAGCCGATATCGAAATCAGCGAAACAGCGGTCAAAGTGCGGGGGCTTGCGAATGCGATTGCGCTGCCGACTGAAAACCCGTTCGCCGATATGACAGAGTAGGGCGTCTCGCTACGGAAGGCCCTCCCTCAAATTGACAGCGCCATAACCGAGCCGCAAGTTGGCAAAAAAGCGGGAGGTTGCGCATGCGTCGTTTATATTCAGGGCTGCTGGCAAGTGTGGTGCTTGCAGGCTGTAACTCGGGTTCAGATGACGTCACGGTTGAGGCTGACGCGCCGCCGGAGGCTGTCTTGGAAACCATTGCGACGGGCGCGAATATTTCCGGCGCCAATGGCATTCATTTCGGACCGGACGGCTTGCTCTATGTCACTTCAGTGATTGGGTCTGATCTAACGCTCCTCAATCCGGAGACGGGTGAAGAAGTTAAACGCTATACCGCAGAGGACGGCGTGTTCGGGCCAGACGATGTCGCCTTTGCACCTGATGGTTCGTACTATTGGACGTCGATCCTGACCGGCCAGGTGGCGGGTTTCACGCCTGAGGGTGAGAAAGTGGTCGCGGCGCAAATCCCGCCGGGCGCCAACCCAATTACGTTCTCAGATGATGGTCGCTTATTTGTGTCGCAATGCTTCCTCGGAACGACCCTCTATGAGCTTGATCCGAAAGGCGAGGCCGCCCCGCGCGTGATCGCGGACGATCTCGGCCCGGGCTGTGGGCTGAATGGTATGGACTGGGGGCCAGACGGACGCCTCTATGGCCCGCGCTGGTTTGCCGGCGAAGTGGTCAGCTTCGATGTCGATACAGGCGAGCGCCGCACCGAGGCGACTGGGTTTGCGGTTCCCGCCGCGATCAAGTTCGATAGCGAAGGCACGCTGCATGTGCTCGACACGGCCACAGGCGAGGTCATTCGCATGGGCGAAGACGACCGCGAGGTGATCGGAACGCTGACGCCCGGCCTCGACAATTTTGCCTTCGATAGCACCGATACTGTCTATGTCTCGAGCTACACGGATGGCTTCATCAAGCGCCAGAATGAGGACGGCACGTTCACTGATCTGCAGCCGGGCGGCATGTCTCATCCGGGCGGCGTCGCCGTGATCGGGGATACAGTTTGGGTGGCTGACGTCCACGCCCTGCGCGGCTTTGACCGCGAGACTGGCGAGGAGACCATCACCCAGCGCAATATTGTTGGCGTAGGGGAGCTTGGTGGATCGCTCAATGTCTCTGCCGATGGCAATAATCTGATCCTCAGCTCTTGGTTTGATTCTGACGTGCGGATCTGGGATCCCGCGACACAAACACGGGTGCGCCATATTCCGAACCTCGCGGGTCCAGCTTCAGCCGTGCGCTATCAGGGCGAGCTTGCAATTGCGGAGCATCTGAAAGGCGCCGTGACGCTGTTTGGTGAAGAGGAAAACACGGTCCTCGCGGATGATTTGGCCGCGCCAACCGCGCTCGTTGTTGATGGCGAGGATCTCTATGTGAGTGATCGTAGCGCGGGACAAATCTTGAAGATTGCGAGCGCCGGAGCAGCTCTAGAAACGCCGGAAGTTGTGGTCAGCGATCTTGCCAATCCCGAAGGCTTTCTGGTCACCGGAGACGGTTATGTCATCGTCGAGGCAGAGGCCTCCCGCGTCGTGCATGTGAACCATGACGGCGAGCGGCGCGAGATTGCGTCTTTCCCAGCCGGAACGCCGGGCTTGCCGGGCTTGCCGCCATCGCAGATCTTCAATGGCATCGCGATGGACTTTGATGGAAGCCTCTTCGTCACCGGCGAGCATGACCGCGTCCTCTACCGCATCAGGGCGCCTTGGTAGTAAAACTCGAGGACTGGCGCACCTAAGAGGATTCGAACCTCTGACCTCTGCCTTCGGAGGGCAGCGCTCTATCCAGCTGAGCTATAGGTGCTTCCAAGCGCGTCATACGCGAAGCCGTGGGGCGATGCAATTGGAAGAATCCGCGTAATGAACTTGAAAGCAGCCCTGCAATACGCACATAGAAAGCGACGAATAAGGAATGATCATGAACAGACGACACTTGGGCGTGAGCGGCGCCGTTCTTGGACTTGCTCTGACGCTGACCGCCTGTGGCGGGGACCAGCCTGCGACACCAGATGATGCGGCGACAACGGAAACCGCGGCAACAGCAGAGGCGCCTGAGCGCGTCTCCAAAGAAGAGATTTTGGCGCGTTTTGAAGGGACGTTGGAGAAAGCGCAGGCAACAACGGGCTCAGGCTCACCCGCCATGTGGACGCTGTCTGACGAAGACACCACGATCAATATCTATGGCACGGTACATTTGCTGCGCCCGGATCTGGAATGGCGAAGCGACGCGCTCGATCAAGCCATCACCGACGCCGATACAATCGTCTTCGAAGTCGATATGAGCAGCGAGGAAGCGCAACGCGCCATCGCGACGGACTTCCTCGCGCGCGGCATGTATCAAGACGGCCGGACCTTGAAAGAGGTGCTGAATGATGAGGACGAGGCGGTGATTTCCGCAGCCTTCGATTCAATCGGCGTCCCGCTCGATGCGATGAATACGTTCGAGCCGTGGATGGCCTCGGTCAATTTGGGTGTGATGAAGCTTGTGAATGACGGCTATGACCCGAACTCTGGCGTCGAGACGGTGATCGAAGCTGAAGGCAAAGCGGCAGGGAAGTCCTTTGCCTATCTCGAGACGATCTCTCAACAGGCTGATGCGTTCGATCTACTGAGCGAAGAAGACCAAATCGAGATGCTGTATGAGTCAGCGCTTCTCTTGGACGACTCCCCTCGGATGCTCGATCAGCTCGTCAGTGAATGGGCGGATGGTGACGTCGCCGGGATTGGCGCGCTGATGGCGGACCCAGAGGGCTATGGGTTTACCGATGAGGCTTATGAGCGCCTCTTGGTCAAACGCAATGAAGCTTGGATTCCTGTGATTGAAGAGATGCTCGAAACACCAGGATCAGTCCTGATTGCGGCGGGCGCAGGTCACTTTGCTGGCCCGGATAGCGTGATCACGATGCTCCGCGACAAAGGCTATGAGGTCGAAGGGCCTTAGGGCTCGTTACCTTCCCAATCGACGATCCAATCTTCGATTTGTTCAACATCATCTGGGTCGAACAGAGTGTCCTCACTCAATGTTCGGCCCATAATGGATTCACCGCGGCGGTGGATTAAATCGCGGTCGCCGCTGATAAGGTGGTGCCAATTGGGCAGAGGTTTGCCCTCGTGCACCAGCCGATAGGAGCATGAGGCTGGCATCCAGCGCAGCTCTGATACGTCTTTCGGCGTCAGGATCACACAGTCCGGCACATGTTGTTTGCGGTTCGGATAGTCACTGCACTGACACGTGTCGGCATCGAGCAGCTTACAATGCAACCGGGTCATCGCGATTTCGCCGGTGTCTTCGTCTTCAAGCTTGATCAAGCAGCACTTGGCGCACCCATCACAGAGCGATTCCCACTCTTGGGGGCTTAAGTCCTCAAGCGATTTGGATTCCCAAAACGGCTTACCGTCATCAGCCATTTGAGGGGCCATCGCCAATCAACCAGATGAACGGGATGATTTCAGTGCGGTCAAACAATCCGGCTTTTGCGTAAGGGTCTTCCTCGGCCCAGGACTTGGCCTCCTCAAGCGTGTCGAACTCGATGACAAAGGTTGAGCCCATCATGGTGTCCCCATCATCGGAGAGGACAGGACCGGCCATCGCAATCTTGTGACGAGCCTCTCCGGCCCATTCTAAATGCGCTTGGCGGGTGGCTTGCCGCAGATCGGAGCTATTGGCTTTGTCGCGAGCATTAATGAGGAAGAGTGGCATCCTATTCTCCTTTATAAGGGCGCGCGAGCAGGCGGGTGATCGCATCTTTTACGGTCGTTTGTTCACTCAGTATGGCATCTACCGCCTCGCAGATAGGCATTTCAACAGCATGCTGTTTCGCCAGTGCGATCAGGGCAGGGGCCGTCGCAACGCCTTCGGTCACTGAATTACGCGCCGCCAGGATATCATGCGCCGATTGGCCTTGGCCGAGCGCGAGACCGAAGCTCATGTTTCGAGATTGCGGCGACGAGCAGGTCAGAACGAGATCCCCGAGACCGCAAAGACCGGCCAGCGTTTCGGAGCGACCGCCCATCGCGGTGCCCAGACGCGTCATCTCCGCGAACCCGCGCGCGATAAGCGCGGCATGGGCGGAGCGTCCGAGCTGCAGGCCCTCGACAATCCCGCAGGCAATGGCGAGGACGTTCTTGACCGCGCCGCCAATCTCCGCACCGATCAGGTCATTTGACCAATAGGGCCTGAAGCCCGGCTGTCCGATGGCTTCCATCAGGGCTTTGCCGATGCCTTCGTCCTCGCACGCCAGCGTCACAGCGGTTGGTAACCCCCTAGAGACGTCGGCCGCGAAGCTCGGACCGGACAAGACGGCTGGGATGGCGCTTGGGATGGTGTCTTTCAACACATCGGTCATCAGGCTCAAGCTGTCGCGCTCGATCCCCTTGGCGCATAGTAATATTGCCGTCCCCGGGCGGACTTTGCTCGACAGGTCGGTGAAGACAGAGCGGGCAAACTGCGCGGGCACGACCGCCAGAATGGCATCGCAGTCGGCGAGCACGTCTAGGTCTGTGCTGGCGTGCATGTTTGGCAGGTCGATACCAGGCAGAAAGGCCGGATTGCCCTGACCTGTCCTCAAGGCATCGGCGACCTCCGGTTCGAGTGCCCAAACCGGAGCAGGGGCGGCTCCCGCATCAGCTTTTTGATATAAAGAGGCGGCGAGGGCGGTGCCCCAAGCGCCGGCGCCAAGCACGCCAATTCTCGTGAATTCAGTCACACATCTTCTCACAACTGCGTGCGAAATTGAACAATTTGTTGATCATTCACACTTTTCCTATATTCTAATCCCATGACCGAAAAACTCGATACCCGTGAGCAGATTCTCCAAGCCGCCATGGAGCGTATCATGCACTATGGCTACGCCAAGACGACGATGGCGGAGATCGCCCGCGACTGCGGAATGTCTGCTGGCAACATCTATCGATTCTTTGCGTCAAAGATAGACATTGCTGAGGCGATGGCGCGTAAGCTGAACATGGAAATCAATGCTCAGAACGCGGCTTTGGTACGCAAAAAGATGCCGGCGGCTGAGAAGATGCGGGTGTTCCACCATATCGCCATGACAAAAACGTTTGAGAAGCTCGATAAGGACGCGAAAGTCCTCGAAGTGGCGGAAGTTTTGTCCAGTGAGCGGCCGACATTCGCTAACGAAGAAATGGCCCAAGAGCGCGTCTATCTAGTGCAAATCCTAGAGCAGGGCGTTGCGGAGGGGGATTTTGCTCTGATGGAGAACCCAAATTTCATCGCTGAAATGATGCAATCGGCGACCATGAAGTTCCGGTATCCGCAGCTCTGGTCGCGTTTGACGCTACCAAAACTGGAGCGTGAACTCGACGGTGTTATGGACATCGTTCTGGCCGGTTTAAGTGTTCCTATCAAAACGCGTGAGAAAATGAACGCTGAATAATTTTAAAATTATTCATTGAGTTTCATTTTATCGTTCCTATCTGGTGTCTACGGGCAGCGTATGGTCGTTGTCCGAAACGCAAAGAAGGACAAATCCCATGCGTGTTTCCTCCCCAGTCGAAGCTCGGACGAGCTTCATCGCTTCAGCCGTTTCTCTTCCGCTCGCCGTTTTCGGCGCGGCCCTGACCCTCGGGCTTTTCGGAACAGTTGTATGAGCTTGATCTAGCGCCCGGTCTGTTTCCTCACAGACCGGGTCATGATCGCCTAAAATGGTGATCTATTCGACCGTCACAGATTTCGCGAGATTTCTTGGTTGGTCGACATCGGTGCCTTTCTCGACAGCAATATGGTACGCCAACATTTGAACCGGAATTGCATATAGGATCGGCGCAATTAAAGGATGGCATGCCGGCACTTCGACACTGTTGACCGGTGTATCGCCAGCTTCCTTCACACCTTTCGCATCGCTGATCAGCAAGACATTGCCGCGCCGCGCGGCGACCTCTTGTAAGTTAGATAGCGACTTATCAAACAAACGATCAAACGGCGCCACGAAGACAACCGGTGTGTCTTCATCAATCAGGGCAATTGGCCCATGCTTGAGCTCTCCGCTCGCATAACCCTCCGCGTGAATATAGCTGATCTCTTTCAGCTTCAGCGCCCCTTCTAGGGCGATTGGGTAGTGCACACCGCGGCCCAGATAAATGACGTCTTTGGCTTTCGAGAGATCCCGCGCAAGCGTCGCAATCGGCGTGTCGAGCGCGAAACTCTTCGAGATCAGGCGGGGGACACCGCTAAGGGCATCGACCAGTTCGACTTCTCGCGCGCGATCGATATGTCCGCGCGCCTTACCCGCGGCAATCGCAGCGGCTGCGAGCGCGCAGAGCTGAGCGGTGAAGGCTTTCGTCGAAGCGACGCCAATCTCTGGACCCGCCAGCGTCGGCAACACCAAATCGACTTCTCGCGCGATGGATGAGGTCGGAACGTTCACGACCGCCGCCGTTTTGAGGCCCGCCTCTTTGCAATAGCGCAAGGCGGCGAGCGTATCTGCCGTCTCGCCCGATTGGCTCACAAATAGCGCCAGTCCACCATTTGCGGGAAGGGCAGGTTCGCGATAGCGGAACTCGGACGCGATATCTGTTTTTACCGGCAGACCCGCGATTTGTTCGAACCAATATTCCGCCACGCAAGTCGCGTAGTAAGCGGTGCCGCAGGCGACCATGTGAAGGTGCGTGATGTTCGCCCAGTCAATCGCGGCCTCTTCCCCAGGCAATTCAATCGCTTGGTCGAGGGCATTTACATAGGCCCCAATTGTGCGAGCCGTGCTGTCGGATTGTTCAAAAATTTCCTTCTGCATGAAGTGGCGATAATTGCCTTTTTCAACAGCAGCTCCAGCTGCGTGCACAATCGTCACTGGGCGCGTTACCGCGGCGCCCGTTTCATCGAAGATTTCATACGAAGCGTGGCGTAAGACACACCAATCGCCTTCTTCAAGATAGACGACGCGATTGGTGAAGGGGGCGACCGCCAGGGCGTCTGAGCCCAGGAACATCTCATCGTCGCCCACTCCAATGACCAGAGGCGACCCTTTGCGGGCGCCAATCATAAGGTCTTCATGACCCTCGACGATGATTCCGAGCGCGAAGGCGCCTTCCAGCTCCGCGAGCGAAGCCTTCACCGCACTTACGGGGTCTGCGCCGCCATTTAGATTCGAGGTGATGAGGTGCGCGACGGTCTCTGAATCAGTTTCCGTCTCGAAAACATGGCCCTTTTGTTCGAGCGCCTCACGCAGGTGACGGAAATTCTCGATGATCCCATTATGGACGAGCGCGACGCTGCCTGAAACATGCGGGTGGGCATTTTGGGTGTTCGCGGCACCATGTGTCGCCCACCGTGTGTGTCCAATCCCCACAGAACCGGAAATGGGGGTGTCGTTGAGTACGGATTGCAGGTTGCTGAGCTTTCCGGCCGCGCGTCTTCGGTCGAGCTTACCCTCATGCAGAGTGGCGACACCGGCACTGTCATAGCCGCGATATTCGAGACGCCGCAGCGCTTCCATGGCGCGATCGGCGGCTAACCCTTGCTGGCTCAAAATACCAATGATTCCACACATTCAAGTCTACTCCGTGCTTGCGATCTCATCACGAAACGTCCCTAAGCCGACGCTCGCGATCCCGTCATTGCAAATCCTATTACTGAATGTGTCGAAGACACGAACGTAAGAAGGTCATAAGGGGACCCAATTGGGTCCCCTTACCGAAGAAATCATAAATTGTATGAAAAGGCGGTTTATGAGCCGCTTACACCGGTATTCGCAGCGCGGCAGCAGCGGACTTGCATCTCAAGCACTTGGCTGTTGAAGCGGCACTGCTCATTGTTCAGCTCACGCAGGAATGACAGGCCACCCGCGCGGTGCGTGTAACGTGTCTGGACACAGCCCATGACGGTGTATCCTGGTTCACAGGTTCCGGTGGAAGACTGCTGGATTGTGGTTGTCTTACAGTCCAGGTCTTTCTCAGAAAGATGATTGGCGAGCGCATAGGCCTGATCGGCGCGGCTCTGTGCAGCGTCTGCAGATGATTGAGCTGCCGCTGCAGCTGACATCGCGCTGTCTGAGATCTGGCGGGCTTCCCGCAGGCTCATATTGGTTTCAGCGAGTGCAGTCGCATTGCCGTCGATTTCAACCTTCAGACGGCAGACTTCTTCTGACGCACGATCTGGGTTGGCGCAGTATTCTGCGACGGTCATATCTGATGGAAGGCCAGTGGCGCATCCAGCGAGTGTGGCCGCAAGCATGCCGCCAACTAGGAGTGATTTTAAACGCATTTTGCGTGTCCTCTCTTTTCCCCAACAGCGCCTAATATGCAGAAGCTGTGCCATCAGGACGTACATCCTGACTTGGAAACTTCAGCCAAATTGTGGCATGGCGCCAGTAAGGACTGCAAACAAACGCCCAGAATGGGGTGAAGCAAGGATTTAGCGCATTATGAAACGCAAATACTTCGGAACCGACGGAATCCGTGGCACAGCGAACACACCTCCGATGACGCCGGAGATTGCAATGCGTTTAGGAATGGCGGCTGGAAAGTACTTCCGAACCACGAGTCCGCGGCGCCACAGCGTCGTAATTGGTAAGGATACAAGGCTTTCTGGCTATATGATTGAGCCAGCCTTGGTGGCTGGGTTTACGTCAGTTGGTATGGATGTGACGCTGTTTGGCCCGCTGCCGACCCCGGGCGTTGCGATGATGACCCGATCGTTGCGGGCAGATCTCGGTGTGATGATTTCT
>JBCBGS010000078.1:0-12683 GCA_038526515.1 Pseudomonadota bacterium
GTGATGGCGCCTCGATGAAACGAGGTGCCATCACCATGGTCATCTGGCGGCCTTCAAGCTTTGGCTCGAGTTCGACTTTCATCTGCTCGTCAAACTCTTCTTTGACGCGCTGGAGGACTTCCATGCCGAGATGCTGGTGCGCCATTTCACGGCCGCGGAAGCGGAGCGTGATTTTGACCTTATCGCCCTTCTCGAAGAACTCAGCGATCTTCTTGGCTTTCACCTGGTAGTCGTGATTGTCGATGTTCGGGCGGAACTTGATTTCTTTCAGTTCCTGGGTCTTCTGCTTCTTCTTAGCAGCCGCTTTTTTCTTCTGCGCTTCGTAGCGCATCTTGCCATAGTCGACGATCTTACAGACCGGGACCTCTTGGTTTGGAGAGACTTCAACGAGGTCCATACCGGCTTCGCGGGCAGCGTCCAAGGCAGCTTCTATGGGCATTTCACCTTGTTTTTCGCCTTCTTCATCGATGAGAAGGACGCGTGCGGCACGAATATCGCGATTGGTGCGAGGGCCGGTAGGTTTGGCGCGCTCCGGGCGGCCGTATGGTCTGCGGGCTATGGCTAATCTCCTGTGGTTGCCAGTGTTTGCATGTCTAATATGCCTCTAATTGCGGCATTTTTCAACTCAAGCTTTGTTAAGCAGCAAGCGCGCATAAACATTTAAGGTGGCGCTTTGAAGCTGCTTTTTGCTGTAATTTTCGCGAATATAGGCCTGTCCGGCGCGTCCCATCGCGTCACGCGCTTCCGGGCGTAGATGAATCAGGGTGCGAATACAGGCCGTTAGGGCCGTTACAGAGCCTGGTTCTGCGCGTGTCCCAGTCTCGCCTTCGATCACAGTTTCGCGCTGTCCGCCATGATCGGCAACAATCACGGGCTTAGCCATCGCGGAGGCCTCAGCCGCCACGCGGCCGAAGGCTTCCGGGCGAGTCGAGGGCGCGAGCACGATGTCAGAGAGCGCATAGACGGCTGGCATATCGCTCGTATGGCCTGCGATGGTCACTGTCCCGCCAAGCTTATGCGCAATAATCTTGTCTTCTAGCTCTGTGACATACTTATCGCGCCCTTGTGCATCGCCCGTCAGGATCAGATGCAGCATCGCGCGTTCATTGCCGTCGAGCGCGCCGAGTGCATCAATCGCGAGCGCTTGGCCCTTCCAACTTGTGAGTCGCCCGGGCAATACAAGTTGCAGGCGCTGATCCTCTCCAGTGAGGCCCCAACTGGTTCCTACGGATTCGACGCGGTCCACGGAGACGTTTTCAGGGTCGAACGCCTTCAAGTCTACGCCGCGCGGAATAGTGACGATCTTGTCTCGCGGTGTCTCATGGACCTCCATGACATGCGCGGCGGTCCATTCCGAATTCGCGATCACCAGATCGCCGCGCGCCATCACGGAATTGTACCGCTTTTTAAGGCCCGACCGGCCGCTATAAGCGCCGTGATAGGTTGTTACAAAAGGCGTCTCTGTGCGCTGCGCGGCGACATAGGCGCTCCAGCCAGGCGCTCGCGAGCGCGCGTGGATAAGGTCGATGTTATGCTCCGCCACGAGCGCTTCGATCAGGCGCGTATTCTTGCGGATGACCAGCGGGTTCTTGCTCGCGGCGTTTAGCCGGATCAGCTCCCCGCCCGCTTGCTCAAGCGCTTCTTCCAACCGTCCGCCAGAGCTCGCGACCAACGCGCGTCCGCCCGCGCCGGTAATGGCTTCCGCCATCTCGACTGTGGTGCGTTCAGCGCCGCCCGCCGCCAAGTCAGGGATGACTTGGAGGATGGTTTTCCCGGATAGGTCTGGCCACGCAGATTCGCTCATCGGAGGAGTTTGACTGATTTGCGCCGGGATTGAAACGAAGAAGTTGCCAGCAGCGGCGAGCAGATGCAGTAGAAACCCGAAGGAGGCACGCCATGGACCATCAAGACTTTCTCTCCCCGCAAGGACGCCGTTTGGCCTACCGCTATACCGCCCCGCGGACCGAGCTGACCTTTGTCTGGTTGTCGGGATTTAAATCCGACATGAGCGGCTCAAAAGTGACGGTTCTGGAAGCCTGGGCCAAGGCGCAAGGCCATGGCTTCTTGGCGTTTGATTATTCCGGGCATGGCCTCTCCGGCGGCGCGTTTGAGGACGGCACGATTTCAGCTTGGCGGGAAGATGCGCTCGCCGCGATTGAGGGGCTGGCCTCTGGCCGGATTGTCTTGGTCGGATCGAGCATGGGCGGCTGGATGGCGCTTCTGTCGGCGCTCTCTTTGAAAGCGCGCGTTGCGGCCATGGTTCTGATCGCGCCCGCGCCGGACTTTACGCAAAAGCTGATGTGGCCGGAATTCACCGCCGCGCAACAGGCCGAGATCCTGGAGCAGGGAAGAACGCTCCGCCCGTCTGATTATGGCGATCCTTATCCCATCACTCGCGACCTGATCGAAGATGGGAAACAATGGGCGCTGCTCGACGCACCGATAGAGCTAGAAATGCCGATCCGGATCCTTCAGGGCAAGCAAGACCCGGATGTGCCTTGGGAACACGCCTTCAAACTCGTGGACGCCTTACAGAGCGAGGATTTGGTGTTTTCCTTGATCAAAGACGGCGATCATCGCCTGTCGCGGGACCAGGATATTGAGCGGCTCGTGGCGACGTGCGGGGAGTTGGCGGATGTCGTGGGGTAGTGCGAAAGGGGTTTTAGTGAAACTGCGTAGAAGCTAGCAGCCCCAATGGCCACGTTGATCAGCGCGATAGAAACGTCCGCTTTGGGTCAGGCGCAGACATAGGTTAGCAGCAACTCTTCTCAGAGAAATACACTCGCAAACGAGGTCAGCACCCCGATATCAAGGTCTTGCATCTAGAATGATCGGAGTGGCTGTCTCGCGGATGATCTCAACAAGCTCGGGATCCATATACTTGTACTCGTCTGGAATATCTAACACGTGAAGCGCCTTGTAACGGACCTCATCGCGAAATTGCGCGAGCAGCCGCGACTTATGTTTGTCTTCCATGACGAGAATAATATCCGACCAACGAATATCTTCCACTGAAACCGTTCGCTTCGCCCCCCGTACGGTGCCAGCCGAGCGCACGGCAATGCCTTGCTCCTTTTGAAACACTTTTTCGGCAGTTGGACTGCGCCATTGGTTCATCGAGCAGATAAATAGAATATTTGTCATGACGGCCTAGTCTAGCAGGTTCTTTCGCTCCTGGCGTGGCCAAATCGTTCTAAGTGAGCCTGTTCTACATAGGCACGCGCGTTCGCGCGTCGCCGATCAAGTGACCGCTTCGACGCCGGGAGCTGACATTGGCTAATTGGTGAACTCTCTCCCCCAATCAAACCCAACTAAATCAACGCGCCAGCGCATCCTCGATCAGCTGCGCTGTCTCTTCGACCCCATAGAGCGCGATGAAGCCGCCAAAGCGTGGGCCTTGGCTTTGACCGAGAAGCACTTCGTAGAGGGCCTGGAACCAGCCGCGCAGGTTCTCAAATTCGTGCTCTTTGCCGACGGTGAAGGTGAGCGTTTGTAGCTCGCCCTGATCCACCGGATCGGTCCAGGCGCGCAGGCGTTTGGCCAAGTCTTCCATGGCGGCGCGTTCTTGATCATCCGGCGCGCGGTAGGATTTGGTTGGCTCCACGAAATCGCGATAATACTCCATCGCATAGCCCGCGAGCTTGTCCAAAAGCGGATGGCTCTCGGGCGAGGCTTCCGGTGCATAGCGTGAGATGAAGCCCCACAGCTGTTCCCGGGTTTCCGGATTGGCTGCGCTGACCAGATTGAGCAGCAGGGCAAAGCTGACGGGCGAGGTTTCGGCTGGTGGGTTGCCACCATGAATGTGCCAGACCGGATTGCCGATTTGCGCTTTCGGCTCCTCGTTCGGGAACTTCTCCAGGAAGGTCAGATACTCGTCCACGGCTTTTGGGATGACGTCGAAATAAAGCTTCTTCGCCACGCGTGGTTTCTGGAACTGATAAAGCGACAAGCTTTCCTGCGGTGCATATTTCAGCCACTCTTCGACCGCGATGCCATTGCCTTTAGTCTTGGAGATCTTAGTGCCGTGCTCGTCTAAGAAGAGCTCATAGACATATTGCTGCGGTGGCTGGCAGCCGAGGATACGCGTGATCTTGGAATAGATCGGGGCATTGTCCTGATGGTCCTTGCCGAACATCTCAAAGTCGACGCCCAGCGCGGCCCAGCGCATGCCGAAATCCGGCTTCCATTGCAGCTTCGTGTTGCCGCCCGTCACGGGCAGAGTGACGTCGGTGCCGTCTTCATCCTCAAAGGTGATCGTCCCCGCTTTCGCGTCGATGGCTTTCATCGGGACGTAGAGGACGCGGCCTGTTGTCGGTGAGATCGGCAAGAAGGGCGAATAGGTCGCTTGTCGTTCTGCGCCGAGGGTTGGCAGCATGACGCCCATAATCTCATCGAACTTTTCCAGCGCCCGCAGCAGCATCGGGTCGAACGTACCGTCTTTATAGCAATCGGTGGCCGATAAGAATTCATAATCAAAGCCGAAACTGTCCAAGAAAGAACAGAGCCGCGCGCCCATATGCGCGCCATAGCTGTCATGCGTGCCGAACGGGTCTGGCACATCGGTCAGCGCCTTTTGCAGATATTGCTCAAGGCTCTCTGGGTTTGGCACGGTTGGCGGCACTTTGCGCATGCCGTCCATATCGTCTGAGATACAGATCAGCTTGGTTTCAAAATCGCCGCCAGTCAGCGCTTCAAACGCGGTTTTTACCATCGTTGTGCGCACGACTTCGCCGAAAGTCCCGATATGTGGCAGGCCAGACGGGCCATAGCCGGTCTCAAAAACCACGGGGCCTTGTTTCGGTTTTCCCTGTTTCTCCATATTGCGCAGGCGTTTGAGCAGGGCGCGCGCTTGTTCGAACGGCCAGGCTTTTGCGGTTTCTGCGAGCGTTTGGAGATCACTCATGAATTGGGCTCCTTGGTTGAGGGCCGGGAGGTACCACTCCGAGCGCTCCTGTCAAAGGTGGATTCAGAGGAATTAGTGGTATGGAGTTAAAAATGTTTGACATGTCAAAAATGTTTTACTATATCGGGTGTACAAGATTTTTGACATAAAGGTTTGCTGCATGACATTTCAAGAAAAGTCCGCTTGGGTGATGTGTCTGGCGCTCGGATTATCCGGTGCCTTTTACGCGATGCTCATTTTAAACGCTGCCAATGCTTCGCAATCTGTGCCGCCGCCGAATGGCGTGGGTATGGGGATTGGTGTTGTCATTATCGTCGCAATCGCGATTTTTGGGCACGCAGTCGCCGCGATCGGAAATCCAGTCGACGCTAATGCGCCAGAAGACGAACGCGATCGCTTAGTTGTTTGGCGAGCCGGTAATTTAAGCGGTGTCTTACTTGGTGCACTCTGCATGATCTCGATCGCGGTTTATGCGGTTCTACAGAATGGTCACTTGCTGTTTCACACACTGATCGCGGGTTTGGTGATCAGTCAATTCGCCGAGTACGCGCTGACCATCTGGTATTATCGTCGAGGGGTCTAAGCGATGTCGTTTTGGGAAATGAACACCCTAGTGCTGGCGCTTGGATCCATTGTCGGAGGTTTCTTCTATTTTTCGATTATCACTTGGCAATCTCTTGCAGCCGGTAGTCTTGTCGCACCGAGCCTCGCCGTATGGTTGGGCTATATCGCCATTCAACTCTGTGTCTCGATGCTCGGTATTTGGCCCGGCGCGCGCAAACTAAAAAATGATCCTGAAAACACAGCACCAGCGGATGGCGATGAGCGCGACCGCCTTATTCGAATGAAGTCAGAAGGTCTGCAGGGGCACACAATGTCCGCCCTAATTTTTGTTTGCATGGCCGCTTGGTTTCTGCACTCTAGCGCAGCGCTTCTGTTCCATTCCCTGGTGGCCGCTTTAATCTTGAGTGAGCTGGCGCGCGCAGGCTGGCAACTCTTCAATTACAATCGGGCGATCTGATATGGCGAAGCGTCCACCGATCACCAATCGCGTCAAAGAACTTCGCGAGGCGAATGATCAAATGAGCCAGTCGGCTCTCGCGAAAGAGATTGGGGTCACGCGCCAAACGGTGATTGCTATTGAGCGAGGGAAATACTCGCCCAGCCTGGAAAGCGCGTTTCGAATTGCCCGCGTGTTCGGTGTGGGATTAGAAGATGTATTCGGCTGGGACGGCGATTAAAGACCAGCCGGATGCGCGTCTGACAGGCCGCGGAGACGACGACGGGCAAGCAATTCCTTGGAACGTTCGACCGTAACAGGGTCGCCATAGTCCATAATGGTGCGCTCTCTCTGATCGGACTTAGTTTCACGGCGGAACACTTTTGTGGCGATTCGGCGTTTCATACTGCTTCCCTTCGACTTTCTGTTCGATGAGAAGCAATATTCGCGCCATAGGCGAGTTTTCTGGGCCCGTTTTAAGGCGTAACCGTGTTAAACCAAAAAGCTGGCTGATCGAGCGCATCGAACATTGCGGACACAGCCCCGCGTTTGCCGCCAATCTTCATCTTACCAGAAGTGACCAGGCCGAGCGGGCTGGCCTCTCCCAAGATCAAACGGTCAAAATCCAACCGATCGATTGTGACGGTGGCTGCGGGGTCTTCAGTCGCACCTTCGCGCGGAACGATAACCGCCTTTTCAACCAATAGCGAGACGGTCTCGCCCGTGTCCGGGAAGTCGAACACGATCGCGTACGGGTCCCTGTCGATCTTTGAAGGATTGTATCTGGCCGCGAGGGCATCGAACAAATCGATGGATGGAACGGCTCTGAGGAAATCCGCATTGCCAAGCTGCGGGTTACCCACATTGGGAAGTCCGCGGCGAAGTTCGGCTGCGCCCGTTAGGTAATAGCTGCGCCAAGCGCCGCTTTCTGCCTGAAAACCGAGCTGTTCATAAGTAGCGGACAGCCAATCTCGCGCCTCTTGATTGTCCGGCTCGGCGAAAACCAAATGATTGAACACTTCTGCGGCCCAGCGATAATCTCCGGACGAGAAGGCGTTCCGCCCAATTTCCAAGACCGAGGCAGCCCCGCCCATAGCTTCTACGTAGCGTTCCGCGGTCACTTCATGCGGAAGGCGATTATACTCTGCCGGAACACCGCCCCACCATCCGAAATAGTGTTGATAGACAGCTTTGGCGTTGTGATTGAGCGTGCCGTAATAGCCGCGTGTGGCAAAATCACCGGCCTGGAACGCTGGTTCTTCAACGGCTTCCGCGGCTTCGACCATGGTCGCGCCAGCGTTTGCGTTGCGAAGCGTCTGGTCGTGCACATAGCGATAGATGTCGCGCTGGCTGGCCAGGAATTGCACCGCGTTTTCTTGGCCCCAGGTCGGCCAGTGGTGCGAGGCAAAAACGACATCGCTGGTTTCACCATACTCAGCGAGAACATAGTCGATGGCGCGGCTCCATTTGAGCGCATCTCGAACCTTCGCGCCGCGCGGGGTCAGCACGTTGTGGAAGGTCGCGGTCGCGACCTCTGCGGTGCAAAGCGCGCGCTTCTCAGGCAGATAGAACATGAATTCTGCTGGCGCTTCAGTGCCTGCCGCATCGATAAACTCAAACGTCACGCCATCGATGACACGAACTGTGCCGCGGCCTTCAATCTCTTCGGTTGGAAGGATCAGGCTGATGGTCCCGTTCGGGAGGCCTGGGCCAAGACCCGAGCCAACATGCGCTGTGGTCGAACGCGGTAGCGTATTGCCAAACATCAGCGTCGCGCGACGGCTCATCTGATTGCCAGCAATCAGGTTCTCCGACACGGCGCTTTCGGAAAACCCGATCGGGGCGAGGACGGGCACGCCGTTGGCGACATCCTCATCCGAGATGACACCGCGTGCGCCGCCAAAATGGTCAGCGTGAGAATGGGTGTAGAGGACGCCTGTTACAGGCCGTTTGCCGAGTGTGTCGTTCACAAGCTTGAGCGAGGCAGCTGCGGTTTCCGTTGCCGTGAGTGGGTCGACGATGATCCACCCAGTTTCGCCCTCGATTACGCTCATAACCGAGAGATCATAGCCGCGCACCTGATACACCCCGTCCATCACTTTGAAGAGGCCATGATGGGCTGCAAGTTGCGATTGCCGCCAAAGCGATGGGTTCACAGTTTCTGGCGAGTCTCCATCCAGGAATTCAAATTGCGGAATGGCCCAAACGACCGAGCCATCTTCGCCGAGAATGGCTTCGTCTTCTATATATGCGATCCGGTCACGACGCGCATCTTCGCCGTCAGATCCAGGTGCAAGATCGAGCCGCGCAGCGAGAGAGGCATTGGCTCGTTTCGTCGCCTCGGTCGCTGTTCCAGGAGAGGGAAGACCTGCCTCGATGGCAGCCGCAGATGGCTCTGGCGTAGGTGGAATTGCCGGGTCTTGGCTGCAAGCCGTCAAAAGCGCACCGCTGAGCGCCGCCATCCATAGTCGCATTCTCGCCTCCCAATTATGACATCAGAAGTGTCATAATTTTATGAGGTCAACAAGGTCGCGTTGCTGTTGTTCGCTTAGAAGCGATCGAGCCGTGTCGGCAGGCCGTATTCTGTAAGACGCGTACAGGCCCAAGCGTATTCGCTGGCGCAAGACTCTTGCAGCAAGCGTGTCGCCGTTGGTCGATCTCGACGTCCGCCAAGTCCCATATACATCATATTACCAAGCCCTGCGCAGCCGCCTGGATCCTTCAGGCTACAGGCCTGCTCGTACAGAATGCGCGCATGTTCGAGATCCACGCTGCCGTCCTCATCCTTTTGAGACGTGTAGGCTTGCTGCATGCACGATGCCGCGTGGCGTCCTTCCAAACAGGCGTCGTCGTAGTGTGTCTTTGCCTTGCTGTAATCTTGAACGGTGCCGTTGCCGCGTCGGTACATCTCGCCAAGCGAAAAGCAGTTTCTAGCCCACTGATCCTGTGGCAACGAACGGTCCGTGCAGAGCTTCTCAAAAATAACGAGAGCTTCTTCCATCCGGCGTTCAGCGCGCGCCAGATCAACGCCATCTGAAGGGCGAATGATGTCTCTTCCCTCTGCGCCGAAGGTCAGGCGCGCGGCATCGCGCATGGCGCGTTCCGCGAAATACTCATCTGCGTTCTTCGGTGTTGGTTTCGGCTTGCCGAACTGGGCTGACGCTGCACCACTCAGCATCGCCATCGCTATCAGAAGGGCGAACAATCTAACCAACATGAAACGCTCCGTGATTTGTGTCATGTGTAACAAGATAACTAAGAATGCGGCGCTTTTCTGTCGAGTCTTGCCAGACAGTCATCGCGCTGCCACCGTGAAGAAAAGCGGAGGATCTCATGTCACAAGAAAATCAAAAACCTATTGGCTCAGGCTTTGGCGCAAAAACACCTGCAGCAGATGTCGTAAAAGGCATGGACCTGAGCGGTAAGAATGTCATCGTGACCGGGGGATATAGCGGGATTGGCATTGAGGAAGTCCGCGCTTTGGCAGGCGTCGGGGCGCATGTGACAGTCCCTGCACGGCGCCCGGATGCGGCCAAAGAGGCGCTCGCGGAGGTTGATGGGCAGATAGAAGTTGCGAGTATGGATCTCGCCGATCTCGCCTCGGTTCGGAAGTTCGCTGAGGATTATGTCGGAAGTGGCCGTCAGCTCGATATCTTGATCAACAATGCCGGCATCATGGCGTGTCCGCTTGCGCGCGTGGGACCGGGTTGGGAAAGTCAGTTTGGCGTCAATCATCTCGGCCATATGGCGCTGGCGCAGGGCTTACTACCTGCATTAAAAAAGGCAGGAACATCAAGATTGGTGGCTTTGTCCTCGACCGCGCACATTCGCGGCGACGTAAACTGGGACGACCCACACTACGAGAATAGTGAGTATGACAAATGGGGCGCTTATGCGCAGGCCAAGTCTGCCAATGCTTTGTTTGCGCTCGGCGCGGACCGTCGTTGGGATGAGTATGGTGTGACAGCCTTTGGTGTTCACCCTGGCGGCATCTTCACGCCGCTGCAGCGCCATCTCAGCGTGGAAGAGATGGCCGCCATGGGCTGGATGAACCCAGACGGCACGATCCCGCCAGCCATCCAGGCCATGTTTAAAACACCGGAGCAGGGCGCCTCCACCGCGACATGGGCTGCGACCTCTCCACAACTCGAAGGCCGCGGCGGCGAGTATTGCGAAGACTGTGATATCGCGCAGCTTGCGGGACCCGATAGTCAGCGCTGGGAGCATGCACGTCCCTGGATCTGCGATGATGAAAAGGCTGACCGGCTATGGTCAATGAGTGAGAAAATGCTCGCTGATGCCTAATGCTCAACTTTTTGGTTGAATAAAATCATTCCCCTGTTATATTCATCCGTATGGTTGAATATACCGATGTCCTGAACCAAACATTTCGTGCGCTCGCTGATCCGACGCGGCGCGCGATGTTGGAAGATCTACGCTCCGGGCCGAAAACGATCGGCGCGCTGGCCGAACCCTTTGCCATCAGCTTTGCAGCCACATCGAAACATTTGGGTATTCTCGAAGAAGCTCGACTGATCCGGAGGGAAAAGCAGGGCCGTGAGCGCATTTGTCATTTGGAGCCGGGCGCGATGCAAGAGGCGCAGGCGTGGCTCGAGCAGCATGCTGCCTTCTGGAACTCAGCGCTCGACGCCTTGGAAACTGCCTTACAAGAAGAGGATGATGCACGTGGGTGATTATGCAACGTATCCGGAGAATGCCGTTCTTGAAATCTATCGCGATTTGCCCGGGCCGATTGAGCGGGTTTGGGACTATTTGACGAAATCAGAGCTGCGGAAGGCATGGCTCTGCGCGGGGGAGGTTTCAAATGAAGTGGGCGGCGTTATCCAGTTTCATTTTGATCACTCTTTGCTCTCGAAACACCCGACGCCAGACAGTCACCAAGACAGCGGCGATCAGAAGATGACGGGCGTGGTGCGGGTGTATGACCCGCCGCATCATCTTGCCTTCTCTTGGCCTTCCGCTGAAGCCGAAGCGCCCACAGAGGTCGTTATCAAACTCACGACGACAGAGAGCGGCGTGCGGTTGCATTTGCGTCATGAAAGAGTGATGACATCGGACTATAAATCAGGTGCATCAGCGGGCTGGCATACGCACTTGGACATTCTCGGGGACGTTCTCGGGGGACGTGTTGGTCGAGATTTTTGGGAGTATTTTTTGCCATTGGAGCAGGAATATACGGCTAAACTGGCGGAGAATTGATGGCTCAAACGACAGGATATTCAGGAAAGCCGCTCCATCAAAAGCTAGGTATGAAGCCCGGCATGACCTGTCTGAGTATCCGCGCGCCAGACCATTACACGCAACTTGTCGATGGGGCGGAGGCTATTAGGTTTGTTCGCCGGGCGACGCCTGCAGAGATTGTTCATGCCTTTTGCGCCCGCCGCCGAGATGTTGCGCCAATGTTTGAGCGGGCATTAGCGAGCGTGAAACCTGGCGGCATGATTTGGATGTCGTGGCCGAAAAAGAGTCCAGCGCTTTTCAAAGATCTGACAGAGCAGGACTTGCGGGATCACATATTGCCGCTTGGTTGGGTCGATGTGAAAGTCTGCGCGGTCGACTCTGATTGGTCGGGGTTGAAATTTTTAAAGCGCAAGACTTAACAGCGCTCCAGGCAACCGCTTGACGAACTTGGACACTCAGAGCAGGGAAGCCAGATGTCTGGAACGGAATCCAATTCCTCAGCCGAGCGCCGCAAGGGGAAAATGGGTCTGCGGCTCGCCGCCGCGGCCATGGCCCTCATCATCGTTCTATTCCTGTTTGGCCGCTATACTGAATTCCTGAACATTGAAGCTTTGCAGAATGCGATCATGCAGTTCGCGAATGGACCGTGGGGCGTCCCGGCCCTGATCCTAACCTTTTGCGGCTGTGCGTTTATTGGCGTGCCGCAATTCCTGCTCATCGGGATAGGCGTCTACGCTTTCGGTCCAGTTTGGGGCGCGGTATGGTCGTGGGTCGCGACGCTGTGCTCCGGTACGCTTACCTTTTGGCTTGGACGCTTGTTCGGCGAGGCGACGCTGCAGCGAGTGGGGCAAGGGCGACTGAAGCGATTTGCGGATTTCGTGGCGAAGAATGCCTTCATCGCGAGCGCCGTTGTACGGAATGCACCGACCGGACCGTTTGTCATGGTGAACATGTTGTTTGGAGCGATCCGCGCGCAGTACCTGCATTATCTCGCTGGGATGGGGCTTGGCATCATCCCTAAAATCGCGCTGGTCGCATTTGGCTTGCAGGCTATTCAATCGGCGCTGCAAGGGAATATTTGGACCGCTGTGTTCGCTGCTGTCGCTGCGGTGGCTGTCTTTGTGGGCGGTTTCCTTTATGTGCGGCAACGACGCCGCAAAGGGGAAAATATTGCGCTTAGCGCAGATTAGGCTGTTGACACTGCCGGCTGGTCGCCGCATTGCAATGGCCATGCGCAAGAATTTGCCTCTTCTGGACCTACTCCTCCTTATCGGCCCCTGGCCGGTAGCGACGGCGTCGTAGAGCGTACGTCCACGGCCAGGGGATAGACCTTAAAAAGTTTCTCACATCACCAGGCCAGATAGATGACCGATACAACTGATATTGTAATTTTTGACACAACGATGCGCGACGGCGAACAATCGCCAGGTGCTTCTATGACCCATAATGAGAAGCTCGCACTGGGTGAGCTCCTTGAAACGATGCGTGTTCACGTCATCGAAGCAGGTTTTCCAGCTGCTTCGGTCGGCGACTTTGAGGCGGTAAGTGAAATTGCCCGCCGTTCAAAAACCGCAACGA
>JBCBGS010000079.1:0-12622 GCA_038526515.1 Pseudomonadota bacterium
TGACCAATCGTGCCGATGTTCACGTGCGGCTTATTACGCTCAAACTTTTCTTTGGCCATGCCAGGCCTCCTTTTCTCAGTGTCCGGCCCACCGGACGTTGGTCCTTTCTCAAAGCGGGCCAGAAGAGTCCCGTTGAAGCGCGCCACATACACATGCCCGTCGCAGGTTTCAAGCACCATTACTGCTGACGTATGCGAACATTTTTAATCCATCCGTGAAAGCGCTTGACAAAGACCGCCAATCTTGGCCCTAGCGTGCAGCCATGACGCAAGGACATGTCTTTAAGACCTTTGAGAGCAAAGCCGCGCTACAAGCCGCCGCTGCAGACTGGTTAGCCAATGCTTTGAGAGACGCGATCGCGCGCCGGGGCAGTGCCGTATTTATGGGGTCGGGTGGCACGACACCAGGCCCTATCTATGAGGCGCTTTCGAAAGAAGACCTGGACTGGGACAGCGTGCATGTCGGGCTTTGCGATGAGCGATGGGTCGACGACACGCATCCGGCTTCGAATGGCGCCATGTTGGAACGCACCCTTCTTCAAAACAAAGCCGCGCTCGCGAGTTACACCCCCATGAAAGTCGCGGGTGGTGATCCCTTCAAAGCCGTCGAAGTGGTCAATGAATTATACCTGGAAGCAGGCCTTACCGACGTCATGCTGCTTGGCATGGGTCCCGACGCCCATACGCTGTCTTGGTTTGCAGGCGCTGAGGGCTACGACGACGCAGTCAATCCGGACACTACGTCCATTGTTGCCGCAGTGAAGGCCATTGAGAGCGACGTGACGGGCCCGAATCTCCTCCGCATGACTTTGACCCAGCCCAGCGTGGCCTATGCACGCAACGTGCTCCTGCTGATCACGGGTGCGAAAAAGCGCGAAGTCTTTGAAACGGCACCAGCGGATGCACCCGTTTCAATTATGAAACGCGCAACCGGTCAGGCTTTGACTGTATTCTATTGTGACTAAGGTGTTCGAGACATGACCATAGAAACCCTGAAATCCCTTGCAAGAGATATCCAAACGCGTTCGCTTCAGGATTTAGCGGCAGCGTCCTCAACCCCTGTCATTCAAGGTGCGGGCTGGACATCTGATTCGTCTCGTCAGTACCTAACGCCAGAGATCAATACCGCCCTTCTCACCCACGCTGGCGCTGTTGATCTTAAAGGCGCGATTGACCGCCTCTTCAACGCAGAGATCGTCAACCCGTCTGAAAACCGCCCTGCTCTGCATTGGGCTTTGCGATTGCCGCCTCAAAGCGACCTGACGCAATCGGAACACGACACCACGGTCAAAGCGCTCGCAAAGGCCGAGTCTCTCATCCAAAGCGGTGCTTTTTCTGCAATCGTGCATATCGGCATTGGCGGATCCGATTTCGGCCCCCGCCTATACGCAGACGCATTTGCGGATCATCAGGTCGAAGGCCTAGAGCTTCGCTTTTGCGCGAATGTTGATCCATTAGATCTGGAACTGGCGCTGCGTGGCCTCTCTCCATCCGACACTCTAATCATCGGTATCTCGAAGTCATTTGGCACCGAAGAAACGCTCTACAATTTGGGGCGCGCGCGCAAATGGCTCGAATCATCATTGGGCGCTGAAAAAGCGGCAGAACACTTGCTTCTGGTCACAGCGAACCCTGACCGGGCCACAGCCTGGCTTGATGGCACATCCGCGACCACATTGGACATGCCAATCAGTGTTGGTGGGCGCTACTCGATTTGGTCAGCGGCCTCTGTCGCTGTCATGACAGGTTTCGGCGCAGACACTTTCAAGGCGTTTCTGGCGGGGGCTGCGGAAATGGACCTGCATGTGAAGTCTGCGCCAATCGAGGAGAACCTGGCGGCCCGTCTCGCACTGCTCGACTATTGGAACACTAGCTTCCTCGGATTTGGATCGCGCGCGGTGCTCGCTTACTCGCGGCGTCTGAGAATGCTGCCGACTTATCTGCAGCAATTGGAGATGGAATCGAACGGGAAGTCCGTTGGTCCTGAAGGTGCAGACGCCCCACTTGCGACCGCGCCGTTACTTTGGGGCGGCGAAGGCTCTGTTGGGCAGCACTCGTATCATCAATGGCTCCACCAGGGCACGCATGTGGTACCAGCCGAGTTCATCCTGTCCCCTGGAAGCCATAGCGATGCTGAAGGTGTTGAGGCCCTGACAGCTCATGCGCTTGCGCAAGCTGAGGTTATGGCGAATGGACGGAGCTTAGATGAGGTAAAAACGGAAGAGCCCGAGCTTCCGGAGCATATTGCGCGCCAGAAGGTTCACCCAGGCGGGCGGCCCTCAACCTTCCTTAGCACGCACGAGCTGACCCCTGAGCGCTTAGGCGCCCTCATCGCACTCTATGAGCACCGGACTTATCTCGCCGGCATCTTGTGGGAGATTAACAGCTTCGACCAATGGGGCGTTGAGCGAGGGAAAACCATGGCAACGCGTCTGAAGCCCGCCCTTCGCGGCAAAGAAAAAGCCGACGACCCAGCAACGCGGCGGATCATCGGCCAAATTCGTTAGGTTGTCGCGTTAAGCGATCTTGTCGACTTGCGTGAAATCCAGGTCGACCGGTGTCGCACGTCCGAAGATCGATACGTTCACTTTCATACGGCCAGTTTCCGGATCGAATTCCTCGACAGTGCCTTCGAAGCCTTGGAACGCGCCTTCGTTGACACGGACTTCTTGGCCAATCTCGTAGACGACGGTTGGCTTTGGACGATCCTCGATCGGCTCATCTGCAGTGCCGAGAATGCGATCAACTTCGCGCTGTGGAACCGGAAGAGGTTTCTTACCGCCATCGGCGCCGAGGAAGCCTGTCACTTTCGGTGTGTCTTTCACGAGGTGATAGACGTCGTCCGTGAGTTTGGCTTTCATCAGGACGTAGCCTGGGAAATAACGCTTCTCGATGGTTTTCTTTTTGCCGCGTACGACTTCAACCACTTCTTCAGTCGGTACTTCGAGGTCCTCGATCATGTCTTCGAGGCCTTTCATAGCCGCTTGATCACGAATCGCTTGGGCGACCTTCTTTTCAAAGTTCGAATAAGCGTGGACGATGTACCATTTTGCCTCAGCCATGGGCCAAGCACTCCTTATTGTTCGTATGCCTTAACCGCCGAGACCGGTGATCCAACGGATGACCATTGCGATAAGCTGATCTGACAGGAACAAGAACAAGGCGACGATGATCGACATCACAACCACCATGATGGTGGCCTGAATCGTTTCAGGCGTAGAGGTCCAAGTGACCTTACGGCCCTCGGCTTCTACCTGGCGCGCGAAGGTAATCGGACCAACGCTTTTCTTTTTGTCCTGGTCGGCCATTCTCGTGTGTTCCTGACTTGTAGGGGTAATCCGGCTGCATACTGCGCATTTCTACGCTTGTGAAGTCACTTGGGTGCAATGGCTGCGAAACGCAAGTTATTGAGCGCGCGGCTTGCCAAATTCCGGGACCGGCAGACCTTGTATTTCGACGTCTATCGCAAACAGACTTCCGGCCATGGGCTGACGGTCGAGCGCCGCGTCACTGAGCCCATCGCGGGCGGACGTGATATAGAGTGTTTGCAGGCTTTCTCCACCAAAGGCGCAGCTGGTCGGACGGGAGATGGGCAGTTTCACGACCTCATCAATCGTCCCATCTGGCGCATATCGAACGAGGCGCGACCCCGCCCATTGCGCGCTCCATAGAAAGCCTTCCGCGTCCAAAGCTGAACCATCAGGATAGCAGCCCGCCTCGAGCGTCGACGCAAAGACGCGGCGGTTTGAAAGCGCGCCTGTTTCTGCATCATGATCGAAAGCGAGGATCATTTGCTCTGCGCTATCGCAGGTAAAAAAGGTCGAACCGTCAGGGGAGAACTCCATTGTATTCGTGACCATGACTTCGGGCAGGCCGATGCGCTCGATCGTGAGTTCCGGTGTCAGCTTATAATACTGCCCTTCTGGGATATCGCCGTCCTCGTTCATTGTGCCGAACCAGAGACTGCCGTCGGGGGCGATCCCAGCATCATTTGTGCGAAAGCCGTCAGGCTCATTGATATCTGTAATTTTCTCGTAGCTCTCGGTCGCCGTATCATAACGACCAACCTCCCGATCACCGATCATGATCAAGCCGCCATCCGACAGTGCGAGCGCGCTGGCATGGATTGGCAAATCGTAGCGACGGGTGTTTCCGGTTTTTGGATTATAGCGGTGGAGTTTGGCGCGTTTGATATCCACCCACCACAGAAAGCCTTCTGAAGGGCTCCAAAGCGGACCTTCTCCAAGAACGCACCCGGTTGGCGCAACACAAACAGCTTCTGTCACTTGAGTACTCCGAGACCACGTTGAACCGGGATGTCACCGCTCTTGCTGCGCTTGTCAATTAAAGCGCTACGCTTTCAACCCGTTCAGGATGAGATCTACATGCGTGTCGAAGTAAGCATCCAAATCCAGCGGCTGGAATGGATCGAAGACCAGTTTCCAAATCCCGGCAACAAGCGCGCCTGCGACGATATTTTGCACCAAGCCGTGCCCTTGCAAGTCTCTAAACTCACCGTCGTCTATGCCTTGTTGAATGATCGCTTTAATGACCGCCTGACCGCGTGAGAGCACATTCGCATGATAGAACTCCGCCAGATGCGGGAAATTAGGTCCTTCCGCCATGATCAGACGCATAATTTGCCGCCGATTGGTGTTTAGGATCTTGGTGTAGAAGAATTTCATGTGCGACTTGAGGCGCTCAGTCGCGGAGATTGCTGGCCGTGCCAGATTTTCGGCAATCTCAGTCATGAGGGGCGCCATATTGGCCTTTACCATCTCTTCGAAGAGTTGCTCTTTGCTGTCGAAATAGAGATAGACCGTCCCTTTGGAGACTCCCGCTTCACGCGCGACATCATCCATTTTCGCGGCCGCAAACCCCACCCGAGAAAACACAGCCAGCGCCGCATCAATCAGAGCTTTATTCTTCTCTTCTTTTTGCTGCTCGCGGCGGCTCAGCGGCACTTCGTCCGAACACGGCTCAACAAGATCACTCATTCAGCTGGCCCTCCTATCCCGCGGCGGCGCCCGAACAGCTCACCAATGGTTCGGGGTAGATTGCGCAAGTCTTCAATTACCAGCGTGACTGCGGGAGTCACAAATAGGACCATAATGCCAGAGATCACGATTCCAAAGCCAAGACTGACCCCCATAGGGATGAGGAACTGCGCCTGCGGACTCGTCTCTAAGAGTAAGGGGCCAAGCCCGAGCGCCGTTGTCAGCGTCGTCAGCAGGATCGGTCTAAAACGTCGAGCCGATGCATCTGCAGCAGCCGTGATCATATCAGCGCCTTCCCGGCGATATTGATTATACAGATCGACCAGAACCACTGACGCATTCACGGCCACCCCAGCGAGGGCAACGATGCCGAAAATGGATACGAACGAGAGCGCATAGCCGAGCACGAAATGTCCGAGGATTGCGCCAGCGACGCCCAGCGGGATTGCGACAATAATTGCCAAAGGTTGCAGATAGGATCTTAGCTGTGTCGCGACCAAGGCGAAGATCACCAACAATACGATAATGAATGCCTGCCCGAGGCTGGCGAGATCCTCGCTTTGCTCGCGGCTCGAGCCTGCTTGCGCCCAAGTCAGGCCCGGATACGCCGCATCAATCGCAGGAAGGATACGATCCACCAATTGCTCATTCGCCGTCGCCGGCGTGCTGATTGATTCATCAATATCTGCCGTTACAGTGACGATCCGTCGGCCGTTGATCCGATTAATCGACGAATAAGCGCGGCTCTCTGATGTCTCGGCGACGGTATAGAGCGGAACGCTCGTTCCATCAGGAAGACGTATTCGCATATTGTTCAAGGTCTGCAGCGACTCGCGCGCTGCTTCTGGATAACGCACGAAGACGCGTACTTCCTCACGACCACGCTGAATGCGTTGAACCTCCTCACCGAAAAATGTCTGTCGTACCTGGCGCGCGACATCGCTTGGGGTCAGGCCAGCCGCACGCCCCGCATCGGTGAGTTCGAACAAGAGCTGCCGTTTGCCCAAGTCAAAGCTGTCTTCGATCTGATTGGCGCCAGGAAGGCGTTCGATCTCGGCTTTCAGAGCCTCTGATGCTTCGATCAGGACTGCTTCATTAGCATGCGCAAGTTCATACTCTACGTCGGATCCAAACCCACCGATGGAGGCTGTAAACGTTACGCGTTCAGCGCCTTCGATGTCGCCAACCTGTTCGCGCCACGCCCGCTCAATCTCGGAAGCGGACATCCGACGCGTACCGAACGGAATAAGCTCGATTTGCACTTGGCCAATGTTCTCTGCCGCGCTGAACCCTGAGTTTCCAACCGGACCGCCGCCTTGCGCCGTGTTCCCGCCAACCGTTTTGGCGACGGAGAGGAACAAGTCTTCCCCTCGTTCTTCTTTGACACGCTCTGCGACGGCAAAAGCTGCGTCTAGAAGCTGGTCCATAGCCGCCTCTGTGCGCTCAAACGGTGTTCCTTCTGGCATCACCAAAGTCGCCGAAATGTCATTGCCTTCAATGTTCGGGAAGAAGACGAATTTGACCAAGCCACTCGTCGACAGGCTCAAACACAGAATGAAGAATGCCGTCGCCGCCCCTATCGTGGCATAGCGCCATTTCGCGACGAAGCGCACGCCTTTGCGAATGAGGTTTTCACTCACCCAATCGATCTGTTTTGCCACTCTTCCCTGGATCGCGAGCAATGGACCACGCGACCACCGTCCGCCATGGCTCAAATGGCTTGGCAGGATGAAAAAGGCTTCAACCAGTGAGACGATCAAGACGCAAATCACGACGAGCGGGATTGCGCGGGTGATGTCCCCAAAAGTTCCGCCCACAACGAGCAACGGGGAAAACGCCGCCAAGGTCGTCATTACGCCGACTGTAACGGGTGCGAAGACACCTTTTACGCCGTCTCGAGCTGCTTGAGGGCCCGGTTTACCGCTAGCCAATTCGGCGTCGATATTCTCGCCGATGACGATCGCATCATCGACCACCAGCCCGAGCACAATGATCAGCCCAAACAGAGACACCATCGTAATGGTGACACCGGCCGCGCCGAACAGCATGAACCCGCCCATGAAGGCTGTCGCGATGCCGATACAGACCCAAAAAGCCAGCTTCAGATCCAACATAAGCACAAGGAACAAGAACACGAGCGCAAAGCCGAACAGCGCGTTGCGCAAAAGCAAATTGATCCGTTCTTCCAAAATGCTGGTTTGGTCTCGGAACTCGACAACCTCAATACCGGCTGGCGGCGTGTAAGTTTCCATGAACGCATCGACGACCGACTTTACCGCAATGACGTCTTCCGCTTCGGCGCGTGAAACTTCGACAAAGATCGCCTGTTGACCGTTATAGGTATTGATCAGTGACTCCCGTGTGAATCCGTCACGAATAGTCGCGATATCTTCGAGAAGGATTTGAGACCCATCGGGCAGATTTCTAACAACGATCGTCTCGAACTCGTCGCCCGACAGGCGCCTCTGATTGGTGCGCAGAAGATACTCGCCGGATTGCGTGCGGATTGATCCACCTGCGAGATCCAATGAACCAGAGCGAACGGCCCGCGCCACATCGTCAATCGAGAGACCGAATTCTTGCAGCGTATCTTCGCTGACCTCGATGGAGATCTCATAATCGCGATCGCCAGAGAGGCTCACCAGAGAGATTCCGTTCTGCGTCAGCAGTTCGCGTTCCAGGTTTTCCGCGGCTTGGCGAAGCTCCAGCGGCGTGACGCTTCCCACAACGACCAGTGTCACGACACTTCCAGTTGGTTTTGGTGCTGAAATTGTCTCACGTTCCGCGTTTTCAGGTGGAAAGTCAGCGAGACTTTCGACAGCCGATTGAACGTCATCTTTGACGACTTGCTTATCCGCAAAGTCTGCCAGCTCGATGGTGACTGTTCCAACATTTTCTGAAGCTGTGGAGGAGACGCGTTTGACGCCATCAATCCCTAAGACCGCTTCTTCGACGCGGCGGGTAACCCCCTCTTCCACTTCAGCCGGCGTGGCACCTGGATAAGGCACGGTGACATTGACCACGCCGGGCTGGATGGTTGGAAAAACCTGCGTCTGAAGATTCCCGGCAAACAGTATGCCGCCAATCAACAGAACGACCATCAACAGGTTTGCGGCGACGGGGTTCTGAATAAACCAACCGATCAACCCCCCGCCGAGTTTTTTATCCTCACTGGGCGGCATCGCCTTGCCCCCCGGTCGCTGCACTGATCGCAGGCTCTGTTCTGACAGTAACAGGCTGTCCGGTCTCTGCTTCGAGCGGCGGCAGTGCGACTACGCCATCAGCTGTATTAAACGGCGCTGCAACCACTTGGCCTGTCGCCTGATCCTCTCCCAAGACGAGGATGGTTCTGGCTTCGAGTTGGTTGTCGCTCACGACCCAGATATCCGATTGGCCACTTAAGGCGCTCGCCGGGAGTTTAATCGCGCGCTCCACCAAGTCAGCAGACATCGCGACATCGACAAAGTCACCGATGCGCAGGTTCGAAGCGTCTTCTGGTTTAAGGTAGAGATTAGAGAGGCGTGTCCGCGCATCGAGGCTCGCATCGACCCGAACGGTCTGGGCTGACAATGTTCGTCCCTCGGCACCGCGCAGAACATAAGCGGCCTCGCGACCAATGACAGGCTGCAAAGCGGTCAATTGATCTGACGAGACAGGCACCGCAATTTCGATACTATCGACAGCCACCAATCGCCCGACACTTTGCCCCGGAGAGACGATCTGACCTGCATCCAGGCTTGAGGCGAGGATTCGTGCATCATACGGTGCAATGACACGGGTTCGTTTCAAAGAAAGTTCAGCGGTCCGTTTGTTCGCAATTGCGCTTGCGAGACGGGCTTTCGCCGCCTCGATTTGCGGGACACGCGCCGCCAGCTCATTCACCTCGCGCCCTGGGTACAATTCCTGCCACTCTTGGATCGCAATCGCCGCCTCGGCTTCGAGTTGTTGCAAGTCCGATTGTGCTGCGGCGATTTCAGACTCGGCGCGCTCGACGGCCAAGACGAAGTCGGCACGATCAATCTCAAATAGACGATCCCCTTTGTTGACCTCAGCACCTGCCCGGAAGTTGTCGCTAACAAAAACGACTTCCCCTGAGACCTGCGGGCTAACAGCAACCTCCGCCGCGGCCTGCACGGTTCCGTTCACGCGTATGACAGGCGCGTAGTCGGAAATTTCCAAATCGGCGATCCGAACACTGATCGCGGCATCGCCTCGTAAGTCTGCGATTTGCGGCGCTCTCTCACTGACCTGCCCTTTCAAGGCGCGTGAGAGGCCCAAGGCCGCAGCGATTACGGCAATCACGAAGACAAGTTGGAACAGGCCGGCGGCCCAGCCGCTGCGTTTAGGGGAGGAATGCTGTTGTTCGTACGGCTCCATTTGCGAGCTCCATAATTATGACTGACTAGTCAGTTATTTTATTTTTGTGTGATTTCAACCCGGGTGACATGAACTTTTTGTCGCAAAAGCGCGGCGACTCTGCTCTCTGTGTTTACGCGCAAACCCCGCCCCCGGATTGGATAGAACGCCTATGCCCGCAAAATCCCTCACTGCTCCGTACGATTTCGACGATTTGCTTGAGATCATGAAACGCCTGCGGACCCCTGTGACCGGATGCGAGTGGGATTTGGAGCAGAGCTTCGAGACGATCGCACCCTATACAATCGAAGAAGCTTATGAGGTCGCCGACGCCATTGAACGCAAGGATATGGGCGACCTCAGCGATGAGCTTGGCGATCTCCTGCTGCAAGTCGTCTTTCACGCTCAAATCGCCTCGGATGAGGGCCACTTCTCCATCGCAGACGTCACGCAAGCGATCAGCGAAAAGATGGTCCGACGCCATCCGCATGTGTTTGGTGACGAAGCGCAACGCACCGCCGAGGCTCAAACCGGCGCCTGGGAAGAGATTAAAGCGGCAGAACGCGCCCAGAAAGCCGAGGCAGACCCAAGCGCTCTCTCAGGCGTCGCGCTCGCCCTCCCCGCTTTGATGCGCTCCGAGAAACTCCAAAAACGCGCCGCACGCACCGGCTTCGATTGGACCGATCCGAAAGACATCTTCAACAAACTCGAAGAAGAAATGGATGAGGTCAAAGACGCCATTGAAGAGGACGATGCCGACCACATTGAAGAAGAAGTCGGCGATCTCCTCTTCGTCGCGGTGAACCTGGCCCGGCGCCTCAAGGTCGACCCTGAGATCGCTTTACGCAAATCCAATGCGAAATTCGAACGCCGCTTCCGCGCTATGGAGCAGTTGGCAGATGGCAAAGAGGCTGGATTCGCCACGCTCTCCTTGGATGAACAGGAAGCGCTCTGGCAGGCTGTGAAAGCTGACGAGAAGGCCAAGGCCGATTGATCAGATGAAGACGTCGCTACGGCACGCGGCTCTGCAGCATTTATTGGGTAGATTAGGTCTTGTTCCGGCTGAAGGATCAGCAGTTTGCACACCGCCTTCGCCTATTCAGACTCGTGCAGATCACGAATAAATTTCGTGGCCAAGAACAGAGCCTGCAGAGGCGTTTCACCATAGGTATGCGTTTCAAACGTTCTATTCTCGCCAGACAGGCGGAAGACAACCTTCCAAGCCACATCGCCAAGCACCGGCTCATCTAACTCTACGAAAACTTCTTTCTCTATTCCGAGGCCTAATGGGTCATTACCGCCAAATGACGTTGTGATTCTCATAATTACTCTTCGTTGGTATTTCGGGGAAACAACCGGTTAGAAACAAAACCCGCCAAAAGCGATATCACGACCGCCATCGTCACCACGTCAATCATTGGACTGACGAACACAGAGCCTTGCTTGTGGTAAATCACTTGAGAAATCGCGAATGGGAAAAAGAAACACACGAAGTGAAGCAATCGATTTTTCATGATGCCCCCAACCGTGAAATGCCATAACCACATTCGCCAGTCAGATTGATAAGTGTATTGTGCAGTTTGCCAAGCCCAGCCAGCGGGTCACTGCTCACTCGACCGTCAATCCGACCCCGTTCCCACCTCTATATACTTCTGCGCATCTCCTCCTGATGGGAGGCTTGTCCGGATCGGCTTGGCAGAGGGGGAGAGTGGCGGTCTGGTGGCTGGGCTTGGGGCTCCGAACCCTTAGCGCGGTACCAGTCGGGGGAGCTCAGCCCGTCTGTCCGATGACCGGCGGCGAGGGTCGAACCTGTAAGAGCAATCCCCCCGGAGTTGCCTCGGACTTTTGATCCGGGGAACTAAAGTTGAAAACATGCCGCCATGGGCGCGCTTTGACCAAGCGCATCTGCGCCGTCTCGAGAGAGCGGCAGTTCGCTTCGCGTTTGTTCCAAGCGCGCCTAGTCTCTTATCCCCAGACGCCGAGGGGCGGTCTGGTTCTGAGTGCTGCCGTTTACCCGAGACGCCAGCGTAGACTCGGGACTAGGGATCGAAGGAAATTTGAGGATGTGACGATTAGCCGACGGGCTTTCTGAAAAACGCCAGGACCTCTTTCAAAAACGAAATCAAGGCTGTCTTAATACCGCCAAATATGTAACCGACGACGATTAGTATAAGTGGAATGATCGTGACGCTCACTAAAAACGCCACAGGACGACTTTCAATCACCTCTCCATTGAAACTTACGGCCCCAAAAGCGCCGAGTAAGGCAAGAAGAAGAAAAATAATACCGCCGATAATTGCTTTAACAGACACGTTTCTCTCCACCTATAATTACCCCACTAAGTCAGTATCATATGTCTTCCAATTGAGAAGACAAAAGAAAACACCGGACCTCATATGAGATCCGGTGCCTCCACATACGTCCCTTCCCCCGGGACTGAAGGGTTGGTCTTAGACCTTGTAGTACATGTCGAACTCGACTGGGTGAGGATGCAGCTCAAGGCGCATGACCTCTTCCATTTTCAGCTCGATATAAGCGTCGATTTGGTCGTCATCGAACACGCCGCCCTTCTTCAAGAAGTCACGATCAGAGTTCAGCGCGTCGAGCGCTTCACGCAGAGAGCCACAAACTTGTGGGATAGACGCCGCTTCTTCAGGTGGCAGGTCGTACAAGTCTTTGTCCATCGCATCGCCTGGGTGGATCTTGTTCTCGATCCCGTCGAGGCCAGCCATGAGCAAGGCTGCGAAAGCCAGGTATGGGTTAGCGGTTGGATCTGGGAAGCGCGTTTCGATACGCTTCGCTTTTTCGCCGCTTCCAAATGGAATACGGATCGAAGCAGACCGGTTACGAGACGAGTAAGCCAGCATAACAGGTGCTTCGAAGCCAGGAACCAGACGCTTATACGAGTTCGTAGACGCGTTAGTCAGAGCGTTCAGTGCGCGAGCGTGCTTAATGATACCGCCAATATAGTGGAGGCATGTCTCAGACAGACCGGCATAGAGGTCACCTGCGAAGGTTGGCTTGCCGCCAGACCAGATCGACTGGTGCACGTGCATACCAGAGCCGTTATCGTTGAAGTATGGCTTCGGCATAAAGGTCGCCGTCTTGCCATAGCTCGCTGCAACGTTGTGGATCACGTACTTATAGAGCTGGAGGTTATCCGCCATCGTGACCAGCGTGTTGAACTTCATGCCGAGTTCGTGCTGGGCACGATGGCGGATAACCTCCAGCTCTATAAGTACGTGATCCACAACGTTGCAGCGAGCTATG
>JBCBGS010000080.1:0-12516 GCA_038526515.1 Pseudomonadota bacterium
TAATGCAAGAACACCGTCAGGCGTTTCTTACATTATCCTCCCAGACGAAGAATTCATTTGGGCCTGTGCGCACCAAGTCAGTTCCAACAATATGGGTATAGATCCCGCCGGGCGGAGCGACGCCGACCATTTGCGCTACAACGCGTCATTCTCCATAATCAGCGCAGCCGGAATGCGCCCGGCTCTAAGGATTTCTTGTCGGTGATAGATATCGTGCAAGAACGCATTTAAAGCCTTGATGCGTTGCTCGATCCCCTTCGTGAGCGTTCGCCATTCCTTAGCGCTGATAATTCGGGGCAGCAGGTCAAATGGGATTAAGCGCTCTTCGGCATCCTCTTCGCCATACACATTGAACGTGATGCCCGTTTTTCGAAAGAACTCTTCGGCTTTGCTCGCCTGCCGTCGTAACCGGTCTGGATCAATCTCGGACAGCAATTCGTAGAACGTTTGGTAGGGTGCACGAATTTCTTGGTCGAAACCGTACATCTCATCGAAGAACTTATTACCCACAGCCATGCTTCAACCACGCATGTCAGACGAAAGATGACAAGGGGCGACAGGTCAGTCATGTGGCCTCGCGCGGGTCTGCCCGAAAATTGAGCGCCGAGTTTCGTTTGCTCATTTGTCCCCAAGCATAACAGACGACGACAGCGGTCGCGTTTAGGCTTCGCTGAGACCGTTCAATGCCGTAACGGTGACTTCGCGGGCGCGATCCCAGACCATGTTTTTCCAGCTCTCCTCGTCTGGATAAAATGCATCCCTGATCTCGGCTTTGATCGCGCGGCCCTGATCGCTGTCGATATCGCCTTTGTGATACAGCCAATTGTCGGCTCGTAGGGCCGTCAGCACCTGGTTGATATCGCGTGTGCCATATTCCAAAGCGATGAAGACGATGGATGCGTCTCTTAGAACTTGAGCAACCCCGTGTCCGACTGTCCCAACCACTGGGGCGGAGCTTGATGTGCCGGCGTCAGGATCTGTGACTTCATCGCCAAACCATTTGCGCGCCAAGGCTTTTTGATCCGACGATCCGAGTGAAATGAGTTCGCCATATCCATAAGGTCCCAAGCCTGTGTGGAAATCGAGGAAAACGACTGTGTCTGCATCTTTGGCATAGTCATTGAGCACAGCGCGAAAGGTTTGATTCGACCAAGTCTGTTGATCGCCGCCATAAAAAACGCCGTCTGGATGTTGGTACTGGCCACCCGATACGGCTGCTTGAAAGACGCGCATACCGTGCTCTTCAATAAATTGACCTAGTGCTTTGTTCGCAGCCTTTTGCGCCGGACCTCCCCAATCTTCAGGCAGAACATGGGGATGGATCTTGACGTAATCGCTTTCAGGGCGGTTTGAGGCTTCAAAATCCAAAAAGTTCCGATTGAGGTCTACATTGTCCTCGTTCACACGCCGATCGTGTGAGAAGCCATAAGGGTTCATTGCGTGCACCAAAACAATGCTGAGATCATCTGGCAGATCAGAGAAATACCCTTCGCGCAAAAGACCGACTTGCGCACCGGATCCGCAATAGCCTTCTACGCCGTGTGTTCCGCTCATTAGGAAAAGGACCTTGGATGCGGTCTTTGACCCGATGCGCGCAATATCCATGAACAGATCTTCGCCGGATACGCCAGTAACGTGCGGGTTTCGCCGGTGCTCGACCTCAATGCCGCGTTCTTCGCAGGCCTTAAGAAACTTCGCACGGGCGTCTGCGTAACTGGCGGAAAAGTAGGATTCAGCGGGCATTGGATGTCCATTTTAGAAGAGGTTGCGGGCGGTATGTTCAACCCTGAGACTAATAGCGTCTGAACTCAAGCTTTAGAGCGGCGAGACCGGGTCTAGCTGCCTGACATATGCTCTCAACTCGTTTGCATCCGGCACATGGATTTTTCCATAGCCGGTTTCGATCAATCCTTTTTTTGCCAGCTTGTCTAAGGCTTTGCCGACCGCAACGCGTGAGACACCGATCATGAAAGCTAAGTCTTCTTGCCGGCAGATAACCGTGCCTTGTGTTTCATCTTTTTCGATTTCGGCGGCGAGTAATCGTGCGACGCGTGCGCGCAAAGATAGGCGCCGATTTGAATCGAGATTGCTCACTAGCTCATAGTTACGTTCGAGCGTCAGCGTTAGCATGGCCTGACTGATTTTGGGTGCGGCCTCGAGCAAGGCCAGAAACGGCTTCCGTTTGATATGCCGAATCCGAGTCGGCCCTTTGGCGAATATTGTGTGCGTCCGTGGCAGATCGAGAAAAGTGGTGAACTCGCCATATGTGTCACCCGGTTTGATCAAGGCCGACGGTAAGATCGATCCATCACGTCCAATATTTGCAGCAATCGCTTCGCCGGATTTCACGATCGAAACACCGCGCCACTTATCGCCTCTTTGCTGAATGATTTCGCCGTCACTATAGGCCTGTTCATGCCCCGCCTCGAACAAGGTATTCAGGTCACCCGCCGTTAGAAAGTCAGACAGTTTCTTGTTTTTCTTTCTGAAGACTTTCATCGCATTAAATGTAACTTTTTAGCATTCTTTCCTACCCGGCGTGCCTATTACCAAAGAAAACGACGCACGACCATGCCAAGGGGAGATCATATGCGACACCTCATTCGGATGGGCCAATGGCTCTTCGCTACTATGCTCAGTCCAGTGTTTTTGATGGCTCATGCAGAGCAACCGAACTTCGTCGTCATCTTAGTTGATGATGCTGGGTTGATGGATTTTAGTAGTTTTGGCGGAGAGGCGCAGACGCCTAACATCGATGCGCTTGGTGCAGCCGGCATGTCTTTCAGCAACTACCGCACCTCTCCGATGTGTGCACCGACGCGCGCCATGTTGCTCACGGGTTTGACCGGTCATAAAGCTGGGGTCGGAGCGCTCCCGGAGATCATGACGCCTGAGCAACGTCGCTCACCGGCCTATAGTCAGCGCCTGCTGCCCGGCGTTGAAACCGTTGCGAGCAAGCTGAAGAGCGGGGGCTATCAAACCTTCATGGCGGGTAAGTGGCACTTGGGTCATGGACTAGGTGATTTGCCCAACCATCATGGTTTTGATCGTTCTTTCACTTTGGATGCGTCCGGCGCTGACAATTATGAGCAGAAGAGTTTTATGCCCTTCTATGCCGAGGCGCCTTGGTTCGAAGATGGCGAGCCGACCTCCTTGCCGGACGATTTTTACTCCTCGGAGTTTCTTGTCGATCAAATGGTTGAATATCTAGATGGGCGCGATCCTGAAAAACCGTTCTTTGCGTATCTACCCTTTCTAGCGATCCACATTCCCGTCCAGGCGCCGCGTGAGTATACAGATCGATACACCGGTGTTTACGAAGACGGCTGGGACGCAACGCGTGAACGCCGGATTCAGCGCGCAAAGGATCTGGGCCTCATTCCAGAAAACACGGTGACGCCAGATGTACCCGACGCGCTGCGAGAATGGGACGAGCTTTCTCCTGAAGACCGCGCGCATTATGAGCGCCGCATGATGGTGAATGCGGGCATGCTAGATGCGATGGATCATCATATTGGCCGCTTGGTGAACTATCTTAAGTCTACCGGTGCTTATGAGAACACGGTCTTCATTGTGACCTCGGATAATGGGCCGGAGTTTGGCGAACCTAATCTGGATAGCGGTTTCCGTAGCTGGATGTCTCGCAATGGCTACAATGATGACTTTGAAACCCTCGGTGAAAAGGGGAGCAATATCGGCATCGGCGCGGAATGGGCGAGCGCGGCGGCGGGGCCCAGCCATTTGTTCAAAACGTTTGCCAGTGAAGGCGGAATGCGCGTGCCATTGATCATTAGCGGCCCTGGTATTTCTTCGGAGGCGTTCAATGATGCCCGGGCATATGTGACCGATCTTGCGCCAACACTTAGCGATCTCGCCGGTCTTGAAACTGGAACCGTAGACGGACGCAGCCTCGCGCCGCTTCTGAAGGGCGAGCGCGAGCAAGTGTACGGAGAAGATGACGCTGTTGGCTTCGAGCTTGGGGGCAATTCTGCGCTTTACAAAGGGCGCTACAAGCTCACGCGAAATACGCTCCCGTTTGGGGATGCCGAATGGCGCCTCTACGATATTCAAGCCGATCCAAGCGAAACGAATGATTTGTCGAGCAGCAATGCGGATCTGAAAAAGACAATGCTGGAAGACTATGACCGTTTTGCAGCTGAGAACGGGGTGATCGCGCTCCCTAAAGACTACAATCCTTATGTTCAGCTCCGGCGCAATGCGAACGCGCGCGTCTTGCAGAGAAACTTGCCCCGATTGATCTGTTATGCGGCGATTGTTCTGGTCGGATTAGGTCTGATTGTCTTTTTTCTTTTGCGATGGCGGTCACGCCGGGCCTCGGCATAAGGGAGCGGTCACGTGATCAAAGTTTATGGCTTAAAAGTCTCATATTTTACCGGAAAACTTGAGGCGTATCTTCGCTACAAAGAAATCCCGTACGACTTCCGCGAGATGACGGGGAAAGACTTCACGGAGCTCGTGCCCGCTAAAACGGGGGCGATGCAAATGCCGGCCGTTGAACTCGAAGATGGACGGTGGATGACAGATTCAACGCCCATGATTGACTGGTTTGAAACGCAATATCCCGAACCTTCGATCCTGCCCGATGATCCTGTTCAAGCGTTCATTTGTAAGCTGATCGAGGACTATGCCGACGAATGGCAGTGGCGACCGGCCATGCATTATCGTTGGAGTTATCGTGAGAGCTCTAAATTGCTTGCGCGGCAAATCGCGAAAGCCATGGGGCGCGATGTAAAGGCGCCTGGCTGGCTGCTCCGGGCTCGGATCGAAACCCGCCAACGTAAAAACTTTGTCGTTAAGGACGGCGTGAGCAAGCAAACATGGGATCATGTTGAACAATCATATTACAGGTTGCTCGGCTTCATTCGAGAAGTTGTGAAGCATCGTCCATTCATCTTCGGAGATCGCCCAACTCTTGCCGATATCAGCCTGATGGGCCCGCTCTTCCGGCACTATGCCATGGACCCGAGACCTGGCACCATTATGCGCGAAGATTGGCCAGATGTTATGGAGTGGGTCTATCGTGTCTGGAACGCCCGAGCTTCCCAAACCAATGGCGATCTCGTCACCGGTATACCGGACGAAGTCGCGCACTTCTTGAGAGAGATCGCCGAAACACATTTAGAGGCGCTATGTGCGAATGCTGACGCGTGGGCGGAGGCAAAGAAGCTGCACGATCCATTGATCCAAGGCGTTCAGTATCGCGATGTGCCGGTGTCGCAGTACCGCGTTTGGTGCCTAGAGCGATTGCAAGAGCAGCGCGCGGCAGTCTCACAGAATGCGCGCGACACGCTCGATGCCATTCTCCAAGACAATGGCGCATTGGAGCCACTGACCCGGCAGAGCGTGCCGAATAGCGGCTATAACACGCAACGCTCGGCGCCATTTGGCACATCAATCCCGGTCTTCGAGAGCGTGAAGTAAGCGCGAGGCTAGGAAAGATCGGCTCGAAAAACCCAACACAGCGCATGTGTCGCTCTTGCTAATCTTTCGTCCGGCTTAAATAAGCGGGCAAAGGATGTTCTAATGCCCGACACTATGACGACACACCAATCAGTTCCCGGCGCCGTCGGCCCACTGCCGACAGACCACCCTAAGGTGGTGCAGGGCAAGATTGGCGTTCTTCTGGTCAACCTCGGGACGCCCGATGGCACTGACTATTGGTCTATGCGTAGATATTTGTCCGAGTTTTTATCGGACCCGCGCGTGATCGAAGTACCGCAGCCGATTTGGCAACTCATTCTTCAAGGTCCGATCCTCACCTTCCGACCCAGCAAGTCGGGTCGCGCGTACAAGAAAATTTGGACTGAGGATGGCTCACCGCTCTTATTCTACACCAAGCGTCAGGCGGAGAAGCTGAATGGGCGGATCGGTAGCGACAATCTGATCGTCGATTTCGCGATGAACTATGGAAACCCAAGTATAGCGTCCAAGGTCGCAGCGCTAAAAGAGCAAGGATGCGATCGCATCTGTGTCGTCCCGCTCTACCCACAATATTCGGCTGCAACGACGGCGAGTGTATGTGACCGTACGTTCAAAGTCCTGAAGGGTATGCGCTGGCAACCGGCGCTGCGAACGGCGGCGAGCTTCCACGACCAGCCGGTTTATATTGAGGCGCTCGCTAAATCGATTTCTGAGCACCTCGCGACCCTCGATTTTACGCCTGACAAAGTGCTCATGTCCTATCACGGCGTTCCTAAGGCCTATTTCGACAAGGGCGATCCCTATCATTGCCATTGCCATAAAACGACTCGCCTTGTGGCGGAGCATCTTGGTTGGGCTGACGGCTTTGCGTTGACGACATTCCAGAGCCGGTTTGGACCGACGAAATGGCTAGAGCCTTACACGGACAAAACGCTTGAGACTTTACCCGAAATGGGCGCGAAGAAAGTTGTTGTGGTTTCACCTGCCTTCATCTCTGATTGCCTTGAAACCTTGGAAGAGCTGGCGATGGAAGGCCGCGACGAATTCATGGAAGCGGGCGGCGAGGCTTACTCTGTTGTACCGTGTTTGAATGATAGCGACAGCGCGATCGATGTCATCGAAGATGTGGTTCGGCGTGAGACGGCTGGCTGGATCGCGTAAGCGTGGATGGCTGGATCAAAAACGGTAAAGTTCGTGGCCGGATCACCGAAGATGGGGCTTTGGAAGTTCGCTGTTTTGGGCTGACAACGCAGACCAGATATTACAAACAGCTGTTTCGAGAGTTCTTCCGAAAAGACTTCCAACGCCTACGACCCGGCTATGGCGATTTCGATGTTTACATCGTGATGGAATATACCGGTGATGCGCCTTGGATGGACCTAGATAACCTCGCAAAAGCGCTGCTCGACAGCCTCACTGGAAACGCGTTTGAAGATGACCACCAAGTGGCGCGGCTTCTGGTTGAACGGCGTGTGGGTGACCGCGAGGGGATCTATATGCGCGTTAAGGAAATGGGCTAAGAACTCTCGCGCCCCCAAGCACGCATGGCATCGATAATCGGACTCATATTGCGACCTTTCTCCGTCAACAGATATTCTGATCGCGGTGGATGGGTGTCATAGATCTTGCGCTCTACCACACCATGGTCTTCCAACATTTTCAGCCGATTAGAGAGCGTGTTCGGCGCAATACCCTTCAGCGCGGTTTCAAAGTCTGAAAAGCGCCGCGCCCCGTGATCCACTAATTCGCGGATGATCTCACTGGTCCATCTCGACCCGATGATGAACGCCGTCCGCGAGACCGGGCAGAGAGGGAGGTTTTTTTTCGCCATTGCGCTCCTTTAGCGAATTTGCTTTATGAGATCTAGTAACTACAAATATGATAGTAACTATATTAGGAGGACACTAACATGGGTTTTGAGGTACAAGCAGTGGTTTGGACGACCGCCATTCTGGCGGCGCTTCTCGGTTTTCAAGGCGGGCTTGTCCCGGTGTATCAAGGGTTCGCATGGGGCCTCGGAAACCGAGATGAGGCGCGCGAAAAAACGGCTCTCCAGCTAAGAACGGCGCGGACCGTCGCGAACCATATTGAAGGCATGATGGTCTTTGTGCCGTTGGCGCTGATCGTTGCCATATCCGACCTTTCATCGACCCTGACAATTTGGGGAGCAGGCCTGTATTTGCTGGGGCGCGCCCTGTTCGCACCGCTCTATCTGATCGGTGTGCCTTACCTGCGCTCGCTTGTTTGGGGTGTCAGTTTACTCGGCATCTTGATGATTGGGTACGAAGTCATTCGCGCCGCGATATGATAAGACCGAAGGAATTACGAGCGGGGGCGACAGCTGTCCGTATCACCGAACACGCAAGCGACGAGCCGTGCTTGGCGTGCCCCCTCGGGATCGGCTTGGCCACCGATCCCCAGCTCGAGGTTCTCTGCGTAGGATGCGCAGCCAATATCATGCCCCAGATCGCAGGCGCGACTGTAAAAGTCCCGGACACTCATCGCCCGCTCCTCGCCTGAACTCATATTGATGAGAACAAAATCTGCAGCGGACACACAAAGCTCTGGGTTTGTAGCATCCTCTCTCGGGCAGGCTGATGCGATGGCATTGAGGGCCAGATCACTCTCTACATCGCCGCCGATGCCAAGCATGTAGAGATCTGCAACTTCGCGGCAGGATTCCAATCTGCCCAAATCGCAAGAGCGTTTCAACGTCTGCCGGGCGAGTGGAAGATCCGGCTTTGTGGCTCTACCCTCGATATGGTCGTGGGCCAGCGTTGCACACGCGCTGGCGTCGCCAAGATCACAAGACTTTGACGTGAACTCAAGAACAAGGTCCTGGCGATTTTCAAGTCCTGACGCTCGCAGGTGATCCGCCATGTTCTGACAGCCCTTGATGTAGCCGCCATCGCAAATCTCTTCAGAGAATGAGAGGAAGCTCGCTTCGATAGATCGCGCTGTACCCTGTCCGTTTCGAGGGTCGTACATCTGCAAAAGCGTATCGCACGCAATGGAAGATTGCTTTTGGCCAATTTCAGACAAACAGGTGTTTCGCAATGGGGAAATAGCTTGTTCGAGTTCGCCGTCCTCAATCATATTCGTCGCTGTTTGGATGAGGTCCTGCGGGTCATATTGCGGGGTCGGCGATGGCGCGGGGCGCTCTGCAACGACTACTGGTTCAATATCCGCTTCGACCTCGCGTTCAGGTTCAGCTGACGTGATTACATCTTCTTCTGGGGCACTTTCTTCCGGTGAGCGGCATCCGAGCTCGATCTCAGCCCATTCGAGCATGCGTTGGCTCGGCGATGTCGTAAGCGTTCTATGAAAGGCCCAAAGCTCGAGACTTCCTGCATCGACTAAGTCCGTTATTTGGGCGTCCATTGGATCGCTGCCATCGGCGCCGCAGGCTTGGTCGCGAAAGCAGATTGATAGTCTGAGTAGGGCATCATCGTCATTCTCGAGCGCACTCAAGCCAATATGCTGCCACTCCAGAACCACCAATGCAGTATAGCGATTTTCAAGGTCGAGATATTGATCGGCGGGAAGACTGCCTTCCAAGGCGACAAGCGCGTCGTGGGAGCTTTCAACGTATCGTTCAATCGACGACACGGCCGGGCAATCGGCAAATGCCGCTGCTGAGGCAAAACCCGTTAGGCCCCACATCGCTGCTGTGCGCAGGCAGAATCGCAGTGCGTTTAAAATCTAAAGTCCCCACTACATTACGCATGCGCAACATATCACGCAGGTCGCTGTTCAACAAGAAATTGGGCTCTTGGCGAAGAGGGAACAGTCCATAGGAGAGTGCGTGGACAAGACTTCGCGTACTAGGCGAAGTTAGCTCAGTCGTTTGAATGGCATCGGGATCGCTGTTGCCGTCGCTTTTGCGACCAATATCCCTTTATTATCAAAGCACTCTGCCTCCATGAAGGCAGCGGAGCGACCCCACTTTAAGATCCTGGCCTCAACATGGGCGTCTCCTGGCATAAGGCGTCGAAGATAGGATGTTTTCATCTCGAGTGTGGGGGCCGTCATGGTTACATTTGAGGCAATTATGCAACACGTGCTCATTGCTTCATCCATCATGGCCGCAATAAAGCCGCCTTGGACCGCGCCAGTTGGGTTCGCAAACATCGTCGGAACGTCAAAGTCCATCCGCACGCGCTGCGCGTCCTGTTCGACTTCTGTCAGGCGCATGCCAAGTGTTTCAGAGCAAGGCGGGCGTTTTTTGCTGTTCTGAAAGCGCGCCAGCATTTCGGCGTCTGAGACGCGCGGCTTCTCGTCTTGTTCGGGACCGGCCATACTTACTTGCGGCGGAAGGCGTCTAGACTAACCACTGTGTCACCAGACTCTGCATCCGGCGCGTCACCGGTCTCGACCGCGGTCTCATCCTGCTCAAGCGCTGGATCGACGACTTTTGCGTCTTCTCCGGATGGCGCTTTTTCAAAGCTAACGCCGAAATTCACCGCAGGATCGACGAAACGCGTCATCGCTACGTACGGGATTGAGAGATGTTGTGGCACTCGATTGAACTTCAAGACGATTTCGAAATGCCCGTCATGCACTTCCAGATCCCAGTATTGATGCTGAATGACGATCGTCATCTCGTCTGGGAATTGTTCGATCAAGTGGTCCGGAATCTTTACGCCAGGCGCTTTGGTCCGGAAGGTCACGTAGAAATGGTGATCGCCTGGAGGGGCTGATCCTTTGGCCGCTTGGCGCATAGCTTCGCGAACGACGCCGCGCATGGCCGCCTGTGTCAGTGCCTCATAGCCGATATAGTCGGTCATTTCCCGCTCCCAGTTGAGAGGAGATGACTATCCCCTCTAAACGTCCCTCGCAACGCTGTTCATGCGTTAGGCGAGCCTATTTCTGCATCTTCCCCAGATGGGAAGTTTCCTATTTTGGTTAAGCGCCTTCTGCAATGTCGACTGCACAAGGCGTTACTCTACAACGTAAAAGTGGAGGCTTCTGTTGCCAGGCGCCTCCGGGCCCCGCCTAAGGCGCTGATGCCCTAGGAGTTAAAGCGGTTTTCCACGCACTGCGTTACGCAGCGAGCAGTTCACCTTCAGCAAAGTTGTCATTAGCAACTATTGTTGAGTGAGCTTCTAACGCAGCTCATGCGGGTGAAAGCTTCGTCTTTACACGTCCGTCGATCCTATTTCGCCCCCAAATGACCCGCTGAAGGGAGGGTCTTTGGTGGAGGCGCCGGGTACCGCCCCCGGGTCCGAACCGCTTATTACACGCGCGTTTATCACCATAGTTCAAAAGAACGAGGACAATATAGGCCGGGTTCGAAGAAGATAAAAGGGACTAGTCCAGCCGTTCGACAATAACTTCGATCACGCCTTCTGTTCGTTCAAGTGCAGACAATTCTGCCTCAAGCGTACTCGAATGGATCTCACGTGTTGTCCGAAAGACGGCGCCGGTTGCGTCCGCCGTGAGGATTGTCAGACGAAGCATCCGTTCCGTGCCATCTAGCACGCCATCGGCGGCGCGGACGGTCAGCTTACCGACTTGGTAGACGCCCTTCCCCGTTAAATAGACGGTCTTTCCCGCAAGCTTGGCGCCGCCAAAGAGCAATCCAGCAGTGGAGGTAACGATACAAGCCGACAGGGACAGCGCGCTCAGTGCCGCGATGAGGGGTTTAAGCATCAGATTCATCTCCGCCGACGTGTTTTGCAGTCTATTTTGCTAAAGTGCGGCGCCTTAACAGAAGATGAGGCGAGCCTTGTGCCCTGCCTTAAGAGACTTGTTCCCTAGCTCAAAACCTGCTCTTTGCCGTTTATCGATAATTCTGATGTCTGGGAGACCATCAAAATGCGTACTACGCTAACCGCGCTTGCGACTATTTTCGCCCTCGCAGCTTGTGACCCGGTTCGGGTGCCGAGCACATCTACGACTGATCCAGCACCAACTGAGGCGCCGGCCGCCCCAACGGCAGAAGAGATCGCGGCGGAAACTGAACGCCTCAACACCTGGTTTGAGGAAAAGTATGAAGCCGAAACCCTTGAAAGCCCAATTCAGCTGACCTTCCTTGGCCGCGATGAGCGCCAAGGCGAGATCGATGATTTCTCGGAAGCGGCTCAGGACGCGCAATTGCAGCGCATGATCGACAATGCCGCCGAACTGAATGCCAGCTTTGACTATAATAAGCTAACGCCCGACGCGAAGATTTCTTACGATATCTGGATGTATCAGGCCGAGTCGGCGCAAGCCGCAGACGCGTTCCGGTATAATGGCTACATCTTTGATCAAATGCAGGCCATCCACACCTTCTTCCCGCAGCTGCTGATCGCGTTTCATAAAGTGATCGATGGCGAGGATATGGACAATTATCTGCTTCGCGTATCCGGCAGTGCGGTTGCGATTGATCAGCTCATCACGTTGTCCAAAACCAATGCCGAGGCCGGGGTTCGCCCGCCATACTTTGCGTTTGAGTCCGTCATTGAGGAAGCCGGTAAAATCATCACCGGCGCGCCGTTTGATGAGAGCGGCGAAGACAGCGATATTTGGGCTGACGCAAAAGCCAAAATTGCCAACCTGCTCGAGCAGGAGCAGATCGACCAAGCCAAAGCCGATCAACTCACAGCGGATATTCGCACGGCCTTGGTCGAAGAATGGAAGCCAGCTTATGAGCGCCTGATCGCTTGGCAAGAAGAAGACATTGTCAACGCAACGCCAGAGGCACAAGGCGTAACCAAGCTTCCGAACGGCGTGGCTTACTATAATGAGCGCCTTGCTAATCAGACGACGACATCTCTGACCTCTGACGAAATCCATGAAATCGGCCTCGCCGAAGTCGCGCGTTTGCGGGCAGAAATGGAAGAGATCCAAGCCGATTTTGGGTTTGAAGGCAGCTTGCAAGACTTCTTCGCCTTCCTTCGCGATACGAAAGACGATGAGCGTCTTTATTATCCGAACACTGATGAAGGCCGCCAAGGCTATATCGACGATGCCACGGCAGCGATTGACGGTATCAAGGCTGTTCTACCGGACTATTTCGGGATCCTGCCTAAAGCGGACATGGTCGTAAAACGGGTTGAACCCTTCCGGGAGCAGGATGGCGCGGCGCAG
>JBCBGS010000081.1:0-12404 GCA_038526515.1 Pseudomonadota bacterium
CCGTCCTCGAACGCCCCAGCCGCTGTGCTGGACGCATATAGGCATGATTGGAGCGGTCTGTAAGTAGGCTTAGGCCGCGGCGTGTTTCTCACCGAGTTCTCGAAGATATGCCCAGGTGAACAGTCCATTGGAATGGCCGTCACTGAAATGGATTCGGATCGCATAGCGCCCGACTGGATCCGCTTTGTCGACGGAGATCTCATCGCTAACGATTGGCGGCGGCGGCTTCGGACCACTGCCATGACCCTGAACATCAGCGGACGGGCTTTCGAGCCGGAGCAGTTTGTAGGGCAGAGCGAAGGCTTTGCCGTCATCAAAGGTGACGTTCAAGGTGCGTTTGCTCTTTGAAAATCGAAGCTCGGTCGGCCAAGCGCGTTTGCTCATGAGCTAGACGCCTCTAAATCGCGCGCCTCGCTTTCGAGCAAAATCGGCAAGCCATCACGGATCGGGAAAGCCAGTTTCGCTTTGTTCGAGATCAGCTCACAAGCTTCCTTGTCGAAAACGAGCGGGCCGCCTGTGACGGGGCAGATCAGGACCTCAAGCAAGCGTGGGCTGACGCCGCACGGGCTGTTGGATGTGTCAGTATTTGTATCAGTCATTGCAGGGTCGAGCTGTCATCGCCCGGCACGTCCATGTCAAGCAATGTGATCAGAACTTGCGCGCGATCCGCAACAGATTGAGCTTCGAGTAAGGCTTGCTTTTCGACCGTTCCAAACGGACAGCCAGCGCACAGCGCGTTGATCAGCGTTTCCATCGGCGCATGCTCCACCGCTTCCCAATCGACTTCCATCGAGTTGATTTGAGTGTAGCGCTTAAGGGAATTCACCAGGTTCAAACGATCCGGCAGACTATTGTCCGGCGGCGCGACGAGGTCATGCGCGAAGGGCTGCCAATCGGCTTGGACTTGCCTGTATGGTGTTTCCACGGTCAGTTCTTGCGAGACGCGAAACCGGCAGACCCCCGTCAGAGAGATCAAGTAACGCCCGTCATCGGTCTCTGAATAGGATGTGATACGCCCAACGCACCCCGTACTCACCAGGCTGGGCTGGACGCGGTCATCCCCGTTCGATTGGATCATCCCAATTAGTCTCGTACCTGCCATCGCATCATCGATCATGTTCAGATAGCGCGGCTCAAAGATGTTAAGCGGCAAGGACCAACGCGGGAATAGGAGGACGCCCGATAGCGGAAAGACCGCAATCGTTTCGGGTAAATCTGTCGGTTTTCGATACGTTTCGACGGTCACACCGGCTCCTGTTCTCCACACCCTATAGCATAAGATGGGATGATCTCGGGGCGCGGCGAGAGGTTAATGTCGGTTCTTATGAAAACATCAATGAGCCAAGCCGGCGGCGACCATCCACAGTAATGGGATCTTTTGGCCCGGCAGCTTCGAAGATTTCGAGGAGTTTGGCTTTCGCTTTGCCCTCTTCCCAGTCGAGTTTTGCTTCCAGAATAGTCAACAAATGATCGGCTGCGTCCTTGTTCTTGCCTTGCGCAATCAACGCTTCAGCAAGCTCAAATCGAGCGCTGTGATCGCCTGGATTGGCGGCGACTTTCTCTTTCGCCTGCGCCATTTCCTCATCAAGCGGCGTGTCTGCCATGAGGTCTAGTGCTGTGCGAACCGATTTCACAGCGGCATCGTTCACCTTGTTTTCTGGCACCGTGTCCAGGATTTGGCGCGCACGGTCATGATCGCCATTCGCGAGATAGCAGCGCGCGAGACCAGCAATCGCAGCCGCATTCTCTGGGTCCGCTTCCATTACGGCACCGTAGAGCTGCGCAGCGGTTCCAATGTCATCGGCTTGGGCGGCCGCTTCTGCTTGCACCAGGGCTTCCTGGAGCTGTTTTGCGCTGTCCGTTCCGCCGAGAATAGACTCGATGAATTGGCGAACTTGGCTCTCTGGCAATGCACCTTGGAAGCCATTGACCGGGCGGCCTTTATCGAAGGCGAACACAGACGGGATTGAGCGTACGCCCATTTGCCCTGCTACGCCCGGATGCTCTTCGGTATTGATTTTGACCAGTTTCACTTTGCCATTTTGCTCGCCCACAACCTTTTCAAGGGTCGGGGTTAGCGTCCGGCACGGACCACACCAAGGCGCCCAGAAATCGACCAGAACCGGCTGATCATTCGAAGCTTCAACGACATCCGCCATGAAGGCTTGATCGGATGAGTCCATAATATGCGGTGATGCGGCAGCTTCAGTCATGAGAAGCGGTCTCCATTGTACTGTTCAGCGCCTATTTGGGCGCTCGCTGGCGCTAGCGCAAGTCACGCAAGCTGAGCGGCGCCCGGAAACGCTGACATTCTTGTTTTGAGAGAGTGGGTTCTAGCTGTCGCCAGCTCCGCCCCAGACATCTGCAACGCGCTTATCGCGGCCGCAGCCGACCCGGTAAAGCTTATAGCGTGCTGGGTTCTTCTGGTAATAGTTCTGGTGATAGCCCTCAGCCTCATAGAACGGGGTTTCATCCAAAACGCGGGTGACAATTGGTGCTGGCAGAATACCGGCCTGGTTGATCTCATTAAACTGAGATTCAACTTCCGAACGTTCCTCTTCAGTGCCTACAAAAACGGCTGTTCGGTAAGAGTTGCCGCGATCGCAGAACTGGCCGCCATCATCTGTCGGATCGATGTGGCGCATGAAGTAAGAGACAAGCTCGCCATACTCAATTTCAGACGGGTCATAGACGACTTTCACCGCCTCTAAATGACCTTGCTTGGTATGGGTTTTATATGTTGGGTTCGTTGTGTTGCCGGCCGTGTAGCCAGAAATGGTCTCACGAACGCCAGGCAGTTTATCGAAATCGCTTTCAACACACCAAAAGCAACCGCCTGCAAAAATGGCGGTTTCAACATCGGCTTGGCTTGTTGTGATCGACGGACGATCTTGCGCGCCAGCGTTCAAAAAGAAGGTAGCAAGCGCGGCGAGTCCACCTGCGAACAGGCTGATGGAGAGAGGATGCGTCAGTTTCATGTCGGATCGTCCAAAGGCGTTTTGTCTCGAATGGCCGATATGACGATTCGCGACATAAATTGCGAGCGCTGATTTCATTTTTCACGGTTTTTTGTTCCGCCGTGATCAATCTTCCGAGCGCTAGCCTGCTAAGCGTTCAATTTCCTCAGCTGACAGCTCGGAATTATCATAGACGTTCGCGACATCGTCGAGGTCGTCCAAAACGTCGAGCAAACGCATCAGTTTTTCCGCGTCATCACCGGCAATCGGCACGGTATTTTGCGGTTTCCAGATCAGTTTGGTGGATTTCGCCTCAACTTCCCCAAACTGCCCCTCAAGTGCAGAGGCGACGTCGGAGAGTTCTTCGCGTTCAGTGTAGATGAAGTGACCGTCTTCATCGCTCTCGACATCACTGGCACCGGCCTCGAGGGCGGCTTCCATGATCGTGTCTTCGCCACCAGCTTCTGTTGGGAATTGGATTTCGCCAACATTTTCGAAGCCGAAAGACACCGCACCCGTTTCGCCAAGATTACCGCCATTCTTAGAGAATGCGGTGCGGATTTCACTCGCCGCGCGGTTCTTATTGTCAGTTGAAGCTTCGACAATGATGCCGACGCCGCCAGGGCCAAAGCCTTCATAGCGGATATCGACATAGTCCTCACCACCGCCGCCTTGGCCTTTGTCCACGGCGCGCTTGATGTTGTCTTTTGGCATAGACTGTCCGCGTGCGTTGGCGATTGCCAGGCGCAGGCGTGGGTTTCCATCCGGATCAGGGCCGCCCATTTTAGAGGCGATTGTGATCTCTTTGGAGAGGCGCGAGAACAAAGCCGCGCGCTTCTTATCCTGAGCACCTTTGCGGTGCTGAATATTTGCCCATTTACTATGGCCAGCCATGGTGGCTCCTACAGTCAGTCATTTAGAGAGCGCTGCTTAACGCAGCTCGCTACAGAGATCAAAGGGGGGGAGTGCGATCAGTCAACGATAAGTGCGGCGCCGCTACGTTGTAGACGTTCTTGGCGCACCGCGATCCTATGGCCCATGCGGATCAAAAAAACCGCTGCGGCGATGCCCAAAGTGGTTGTTAGTGCGTAGAGCGCAAAAGCGTCTAAACCTGTAAGCCCTGCTCTGTCTGCAACGAACTCTGGCGCGTCCATAAACAACCAGCATGTCCACCAGTAAGGGATAGGCGACTTATGTCGCGACGCCTCGCCCACGGCTTGATGGCTTCCATGATAGATTTCGCTCATCGCAATGGCGGGTTTGAAGAGATTCATGATGGGTATGAAATAAAAGCCAACCGACCAACCGGGCGAAATTTTGACCTCGGGTGATCCGATGGAATGCAGGTTCCGCATGGACCTATAAATGAATCGACCAGAACAGAAAAAAGCAATGAACAGTACAAGAAGATAAAAGAGAGCGCTTGCAGCAACTAAGATGTCTGGATTTACGATGAGCAATACGGTTTCTCCCCAACGGGAGAGTGGGCCTACCTGGAGTACGAACGTCGTCGCGAGGTAAGCAAGTTGCGCTAAAATAAATGCGAACAAGGAAAGACGCATCGCGCGATATAGCCCCATCGCAGGGCGCGGGCCGTCAGAATAGCCCTTTTCAGGTGTCATTGATTCCGATGTATCCGAAATCACGACGCCATTCTCTCCAAATTCCATAAATATACCCCAAATCTATTTTTAGATCGGTACGGTATTTATTTTAGAGTTCAAGAGTTAGTTTTTTGATTTAATTTATCTTCACTTGGGGAGTAATTCAGACAATTGCCCGCCGATACGGATCGGTTCGCACCGTTTTGCCAGCCCCGTCGCGTCGTCGGTTTCCACGAACAGTCCGCACAGCGTTCCTTCGCCAAGCGCGGGTTCGTAGCGTTGTCCTGGCAATTGCGTAGAGAAACGGCGCAGCGAATTATCCTTCTGCATCCCAATGACGCTATCATAGTCGCCGCACATGCCCGCATCGCTCTGATAGGCGGTGCCATTTGCGAGGATCATATGGTCTGCCGTTGGCACATGTGTGTGGCTGCCGACCACCACGCTGGCGCGGCCATCGCAGTGATGCCCCATCGCCATTTTCTCTGAGGTCGCTTCACAATGCATGTCGACGATGACCGCATCGGCGACCACACCAAGCGGCATTTCGTTGAGCGCGGTATCAACAGCGCCGAACGGATTTTCCAGCAGCTGCCTCATAAACACGATGCCTTGCGCCTGGATCACGCCGACGCGGCGCCCGTCTGGGAGCACGAACAAATGCGCGCCTTTTCCAGGGGCACTCGCCGCTTCGGGATAATTGATCGGACGGAGCAACCTCGATTCACGCTCAATATAGGTCAGAGCTTCGCGTTGATCCCAGGCGTGATCGCCTAAAGTCAGGCAATCGGCGCCAGCATCAAAGAACTCATTTGCGATACTCTCCGTCAGGCCAAATCCGCCGGCGGCGTTTTCAGCGTTCACGACGACGAAATCCAAGCCAAGGGCTTGGCGCATGCCGGGCAAATGCTCACGCACGGCTTGGCGGCCCGGCTTACCGACGACATCTCCGAAAAATGCAAGTTTCATGAGAGTATTATGCTGGGTTGGAGGGCAAAAGAAAAGCGCGCGATACGTTCTAGTATCGCGCGCCTGTTTTGCGGATCAGCGTCCGCTTATTTTTGCGTCGCTGTGAAGCCCAGCGCGTCTTTCGTGTAGGCCGCTGGATCTGGGTTCGCCATGATCGATGCGACAGACAGCGGGGTGTCTGGGTTCAGCTTGAGGGTGAGCGTGCCACCTTCGCTGATAAAGCCAGACAGAGCTGTCGTGGCTTCGGTCACAAGCGCCATATCCACGCCTGAGCCCTGCGCCATCATTGGTGCCATGGCGAGGCCCATGCCGATTTGAGACTTCATCTCAGCTGGGTCTGCGCCTTGCGCCGTTGCTGCGGCGTTGAAGGCACGATCCAATAGAGAGTTGTCATCAATCGACAGCTCGAAATTGTGGAAGGTCAGCTTTCCGAGCGCGTTCGTCATCGCGGCTGGATCTGGCTCTGCACCAGCGGTCAGCTCTTCAATATCGAAAGCGCTTGCAATGTCTTGCGTGTAAGCACTGTAGCCTTCGATTTTGCCGCCCATGCTGAATTTCGCACCGTCCACGAGCTCGATATAGTTCGAGCCTGCGTCGAATGAGACGATGTCCTGATCAGGGTCATAAGACATGGCGCCTTCACCCTTCAATTCGAGCTCTTCATAGCCGATGACGCTGAGGCCCTGCAGAAGCGCTTCGCCAACTTCGCCGCCTTCGCTGTCCGCTTTCAGCGTCATTGTGTAAGGCTCTGTGACGAATTCTGTCGCTTGACCGGCAGCGTTACGCTGAACCCCTGCAACCAGGCTCGGGATCGCGAACGCGGCGCCTGCGACGTCAACGTTCAAACCGTCCAGTTTGAAGGAGTCATAGCCAGGCTCCATCGGGTTGTCGTAAGCCATGTCCATCAAAGCAGCGACCATCGCTTCTTCGTCATCAACATTCTCTTGGATCGCCTGAACGAACTTCGCGTCCACATTGGTCGCTGTCATGCTGCCAAGCTTGATGTCAAAGTTCATGCCTTCAGACTCGTCGGTTCCAACGAGAGACAGTCCGCTAATCGTGGCTTTCGCCGCCTTGAGGTCTGTCATGTCACGGATTTCGATCTTGTCGATCCCGAACGTACCTTCAGCTTCTGTGTCACTGAAATCACCGGTCAGGCCATTCATTGACCAGCTATCAAAGACGATTTTGTCCGCGGCTGGGAATGGAACTTCTTGACCGTTCAGGCTTGCCGCAAGCCAACCAGCCAGTTCTGGCGATGGATTGACGAGCTCGATTGAGCCGAGATTGACTTCAACATCTTCACCCTCTTCAGAGATCGTGATGTCGTTCAGGCTCATTTTGCCGAAGTTCGCTTGCTCGCCGTCCATATCGAGGCCTTCGAGCACAAGCGATCCCACTTTAACGGCGTCTTCGCCAGTAATGGTCAGATCGGTAAATGTCGCGGTCGCGCCATCTGTGGTGCTGCCCGCGAAAGACAAAACGCCTGTTCCGCTATCGGTCAAAGACATCGCAGCGAGCGCTGCTGCAGCCTCTGAGGCGTCGCCTGCACGAACGGTCAGCTCTTTTAGCGTTGGTTCGGCAATCGTGACTTCTGTTGCTGCTTCTTCACTGCCGCAAGCTGTCAGAAGAGTGAGCGCCGCCGCACCGTACATTAATTTCTTCATGTTTGATTCCCTTTTCAACCGGAGTCCCATAAGCTTATCGCATTATCCTGTCGAGGCGTATTTAATGATTATCGATAAAGGCGACAAGATGGCATTGCGAACAAAATCCGGTGAAACGGTGAATGTTCGCTTTGAAATCAACCCGAAAGCGCGTCGGCTCATTCTACGTCTGGACGAACGCAATCGCGAAGCCGTCGCCGTCGCGCCAAGCAAAAAGAAAATCGGTGAAGCGGCAGCTTTTGCACGCGACCGGATCGATTGGATTGCCCAGCATTTACAGGCGCTTCCGGAACAAACCATATTGCAGCCCGGCGCTCAGTTCATGCTCCGGGGGGAGCCGTGCGAAATCACAGTGGAGGGACCGGGTCGTACGCCAAAACTCGAGGTCGAACCTCGCCTGACCCTCCGTGTTCCGGGAGATGCAGAAACTACTGGAAAACGTGTTGAGCGCTATCTGCGTAAAGCGGCGAAATCCGATTTGTCTGATTCGGTCATTGAGTATTGTGAGACGCTTGGTGTGGAAGCGCGCCGGGTCACCGTCAAGGATACGCGCTCAAGGTGGGGGTCCTGCACATCAGATGGCCGTTTGGCGTTTTCCTGGCGTCTGATCATGGCACCGCCGCCCGTGCTCCAATATGTCGCCGCACATGAATGCGCCCATTTGCTTGAAATGAATCATAGCCCGGCTTTTTGGGCACATGTCGAAACATGTCGCCCCGACTGGAAGAAAGAACGGGCTTGGTTGCGCAATCATGGGCGCGATCTGCACGCTGTTACCGCGGATTAGGCGGGTGAGAGCTCCGGACGACCATTCGCTTGGTCTTTCAGCTCAGGTGCAAAACTGATCAGAACGGATCCGTCTCCGCCTCGTGCCTCACGATTTGGTCCTAGCAGCAGCAAAGTTCCGTCTGCGCGAATCTCCGCCACGATATCCGCATCTGGGCGATCTTTGCGGAAGGCGTCCAGCGAGTACTTGTCCGTGAGACGCGTGCGTGCAAACTCCCACCCGCGATACTGATCCCGGATCAGGCTGTCATAGTTGCGGCCACGCCGGATAAGGGTCCGTCCGCGCGCGTTGGAACTCAAGCCGCGATCATCATTCTCTTCGTCCTCATTGATCGACAGCTGATAGACCATGTGGCGGCCAACCTCTGGCGCGAAGTGACTACAAACAAGTGCATTGTAGGAATCATTGGTCGATAGGGCGATCACGGTCGAGAAGCGGGCATGGTCGAGCTTAATCTCGGCATCCTCGGATAGGACCTCGCCCATGAAAATATCAAGCCCAGCATCGCGCGAGGACTTCAGACGGCGATAATTGCTATCGGCAACGATGACTTCGATACCGCTTTGCTCAAGTGCTCGGGCGAACTGGACGCTCCAGGCATTGGCGCCGACAATCAGGACACCAGGTTTTTCCTTCCGTGCGAGGCCTAATCCGCGTGAGAGCGGCCCGATCGTAAATCCGTGCAGAACAACCGTGACGAAAACCATGGCAAAGGCGAGCGGCGTGATCTGGTCCGCGCCAGAGAAGAAAAAGCGCCCTTCGCGGGAGAGATCGACAAGTAGCGATCCGAACAGGCCCGATACGGCAACCGCAACGATCCCGCGCGGCGCAATCCAGCCGAGTAGCAAGGCTTCGTTCCGAGACAGTGTTCCATAAGTTGCGATCCACACAGAGAGCGGGCGGACGATGAACAGCATGCAGACAAGGAATGCGAGCGTATTCCAGTTGATCGCCTGGCTAATGATGGCGGGCGTCAAATCGGCTGTGAGCATGACGAACACACCGGAGACGAGCAGGATGGCGATATCCTCTTTGAACTTTTGCAGCTCGTTGAGGCCAGCAAGTTTAGAGTTGCCTAGCATCATTCCATAGGCGGTCACGGCCACCAGGCCGATCTCTTTCTGGAACATCTCAGCCATCGTGTAACAGAGCACGATGGAGGCTAAGATCAGCGGCGCTTTCAAATATTCGGGCGTCCATCCCTCTCGGAAGGCCTTGGCCATAGCCCAGCCAAAGAATATACCGAGCAGGGTCCCGTAAGTCGCCGCCATAATAATCCAGAGGCCCGCGCCGAACAGGCTTTGGCCTTCAGACGCCACGCGAATAAACTCAAATGCGGCAACCGCAAACAGGGCCCCGATTGGGTCGTTGACGATGCCTTCCCATTTCAAGAATTTTGCAGGGCGCCCGCCCAATTTCGACTGTCGGAGCAGAGGAATGATGACCGTCGGGCCGGTCACGACCATGACGCCAGCAAAGACCACGGCGCTGGCCCAGTCCAAACCCGCCGCATATCGGGCGGCGAAAGTGCCTAGGACCCAAGCAAGCGGCCCACCGACAAAGATCATCCTGCGAACGGCCGCGCCGGCCTCTCGCAGGTTTTCAAACTTTAGAACCAATCCGCCTTCAAACAGGATTACCGCTACGGCGAGCGATACGATGGGGCGAAACACATCGCCAAAAGACTGCTGCGGACTGAGGAGGGGATCCCCGAACAAAACTGACCAAAGCGGCCCAACGGCGAGCCCTGCAAGCGACATCAAAACGATTGCGGGGGCTTGTAGGCGCCATGCTAGCCATTGCGCACCAACACCCAAAGCGCCGATCAGAGCGCAAGCAAAAATGACTTCCTGCCCGGCGCCGCTTGCGAGAAGAAGACCGATCTCCATACCCAGCCCAATGCAGCCCGATTAGGCTACAATCTCCTCGCTGCCGGCTGAGAGATCAAAGCCGATTTCGCGGCTTCCATAATCGCCCGCTTCATAGCGTTCGATCTGCGTTTGGAACCACTCGAGGACGTGCTCATAGATGTGATCGTAGAAGGGTTCAGGATCATTGTCTTTGAGCGGAATGTTGAGCTTGTACTCGTCACCGCCAACAATTTGAGCGATGAACTCGTCGCCAATCTTCTGGCACTGCATGGTCACACGCATCCAGTCGTTTTCGCCGAGGACACGGATAGCGAGACCAAACTGGATGGCGCCCAGCGGCCGAAATCCTTGCGGTGGGATCGAGAAGGCCTGATCGCCATAATCTTTGGGTTCAAACTGGCCGGCAGGCGGCACGAGTTGGACGCATACACCATCTTTCATGCCGATATGGGCGCACAGACCTGCCCGCAATTCTTCGGCAAGGGAGCGTACCCTTGTATAGTTTTCGGCCGCGAGTGTTTGATAGCGCGACACTGTCGAGATCAGCTCTTCAAAACGAGACAAGCCCTCACTCCCCAATCAATTCAATTGGAAAGTAGGACGCGTTCGGCGCGAAGGCTAGTCTTTAGCTGGTTCTAGATGCAATCCTTTGTCTGGATTGTGCGATTGGACCGAGAACCAATAGAGTTGAGCGGCACAGTAAGCCAAAACAATCCCGAGATTTGCAGACGCGATGGTCGACAGGCCTGTCGCTCTGATCGGGACGATGACAAACTCCAAAAACGCCGCAAAGCCGAGGACGATAATTGCGGCGGCACCGCGTCTTCGGACACCAATCGCAAAGGTTACCCAGACAGTCAGCGCTGCGAAAGAAACGATCCGGACCATATGATCCAGAACGAGTGATCCTGGTAGCGTTCCGGGTTCGAATGTCATCGCTTTGATCGCGACAAATACGGCGATAACGCCGCAAAGCGCATTCGCGAATAAGCCTGGCAGCCCCTTCATCCAGTAGGAAGGCGCGCGATTTGGGGAAACATCCGTCGTAGTTTGCATTATGTCTGTGCTTTCATCTTGCACCCCTATGCCGCCATTATCAGGCAGTCGGTTTGCCACCACTTTAAGTGGAAAGATCAAATTTCTGCGGGTTTAGAAAGCCTTGGAACGTGCGCTTACGCGACCTGGCGGGTCCGCTCGAGGCGCACGACTTTGATATGCTCATCCAGATCAGAGATGTTCGGTCGCAAATGCGGCGCCAGGCTTGCGCGGGCCATTTCAATCGATGTGCGCGGCGCGGTGTCTTGCGTAAACGCGGTGATGATGCGAGCGATCGTATCGAGATAGATTGCTTCCTCTTCAACGATTTGACCGAACCGGTTGGCGATTGGCCCGACAAGACCGTACGCCAGAAAGACCCCGAGGAATGTTCCAAGGAGCGCGGACGCAATCATTTCGCCAAGGACTGCGGTAGATTGGTCAATCATCGCCATGGTTTTGATGATGCCGAGCACCGCCGCAACGATTCCAAGTGCGGGTAGGGCATCTGCGAGTGTTTGCAGGGCACCCACGGCGCGTTGTCTTTGTTCGACCATTTCAGCGACTGTATCTTGCAGGTAAGTGGCAGTTTGCTGACGCATGGTCGGGTCAAGCGCGATCAAACGGAAGCTATCACAGATGAGGCTCATTGCGTACGGGTCGTTCTGCAGCCGAGGTTGGGTCGCGAACAATGCGGAATTCTCTGGCTCTTCAATATCTTGCTCAATAGCGACAATACCGCCCCGTCCGGCCCGTCGGACAAGCTCATGCATAAGCGTCAGAAGCCCCGCATAGTCTTCCTTTGACCATTTCGCGCCGCGCAGACTTTGTGCGAAGCCGCCAAAGGCCGCTTTCGCAACCGCGGCCGAATTTCCGATTAAAACCGTTCCAATCGCGGCGCCGCCAATCAAGGCAAGTTCAAATGGCAATGCCGCTAAGACGGCTGGGCCGCCGCTGATCAACAGAGCGCCTGATACAATCAGCAAGACAATAGCAAAACCGAGCAATTGGATCATCGAAGCGGGCCTATTTGGAGATCGTTGATCTCATACTTCTCAGAATAACCTTTCGAACCAGTTGCCGACGCGGCGGTAGGGGTAAGATATCGCCAATCAGAGCTTGATTTTGTCGCTCATGAGCAGAAAAGGAGCGCATGAGTGATGCGGACGCCTCCTTAGACCAAACGCCCCAGCCCAACCGGCGCGGGGCTTTTTTTCTGTTGTTCTTTTCGCTGATGGCGATCGGTGCGGGCAATACGATGCTGATTGCCGCGGTGATTCCACCACTGACGCGAACTTTGGCGCTCCCAGATTGGATGGCGGGCGCGATTTTCTCGCTGTCTGCGCTCTGTTGGTCTCTCTCCTCTCCGTTTTGGGGCAAGCGTTCCAATCGCTATGGTCGTCGCCGTATCGCGTCCTTTGGCCTGGCGGGATACGCTGTATCGATGTTCTTGCTGCTCCTATCGTCATCAGCGAAAAGAACAACAGAACAAAAGCCCCGCGCCGGTTGGGCTG
>JBCBGS010000082.1:0-12387 GCA_038526515.1 Pseudomonadota bacterium
CAACGCAAGCAATTGACAAGGTCAAAAGCGCGCTCGGCGAAGGGTTGCCTTTGAATGCTGCCTTCTCTCGATGGGTTCTAGGTGACGATATCATCTCCAAAGACCTGCGTTTGGCCCCCGAGTCCTTTGATGCGGATGGTCGCTCATTATTGAAATCAATCGGTTTCTCGAAACGCGAAATTGCCGAAGCCGAGGAAGCTTTAGATGGGCGCCCGGAAAAACTCGCCCAAGCCGCACTGGGGCCGGCAAACTTGACGCAATCACTGTCGGCCGACGATCACTTGGCGCTCGCGGAAGCACTCCAAAAGAGCGGCGATGTTGCCATTATTCTATCGGGGGCGAACCTGAGCGAAACCGACCTCCAAGGCATGCTGAAGAGCTCACTGTCGGTCTGGCTCCCTGCCCTCGACACGCAAGTTAGTCGTCTGACGGCTGACCGCATGGAGCACATCACAGCCCTTGCTGAAGACTTGATGGCTGAGGATGCAGCGCCGCAAACGATTATTGAATCCCCAAGCGGTGTTTCGCGAACGCGTCTACCTGATCGTCGCAAAGGCTACATTCAAAAAGCCACAGTAGGCGGACACAAAGTGTACCTCCACACGGGCGAGTTCGATGATGGCTCGCTTGGCGAAATCTTTATCGATATGCACAAGGAAGGCGCGGCTTTCCGATCGCTGATGAACAATTTCGCCATCGCAGTATCCCTCGGATTGCAATATGGCGTGCCGTTGGAAGAGTATGTGGATGCGTTCGTGTTCACGCGATTTGAGCCGGCAGGAGAAGTCACTGGGAACGATCAGATCGCACGTGCGACCTCCATCCTCGATTATATTTTCCGCGAGCTCGCGGTCTCTTATCTCGCCCGCGAAGACTTGGCTGAACTCGGGAATGCGACCCATGACGGCCTCGGGCGTGGACTTGAGGATGGGATTGAGAAATCGCAAGCGCAGCCTCTACCTGACGAAGCGGCCCATCTGATTTCACGTGGTTTTGCGCGCGGCCAAATCCCCGACAATATCGTGATCTTCAATACCAAGCTTGAAGAGCGCGAAGCAGAGCGAGAAGAAGAGGAAGCGCTGGAAGCTACACCAGATGAGCCAGAGGCGCCGACCTATCTTCCAGACGCCTGCGCAAACTGTGGCAGCTTCACGCTCTATTTGGATGAAGCCGATGGCGAGACCGCTTGCGATACTTGCGGTTATGTCGGGAAAGCAGAAGCCACGGAATAGCGCGTCCCCCAAACTGGCCCGTCCCTTGCCTATGGTTACCCAAGTGTAAACTCTTAAGCAGGATGGACGTCCCATGCTGAAACATATTGCTATTTCGGTTCTGTTCGCGGGGCTTTTAACGCCGGTGGCCGTCGCGCAAAACGCAGCCCAAATCAAGCGTGTGAAAGCTGGGCAATCCTGCGCGAAGTGTAACCTGTTCCAGGCTGATTTATCCTACGCTGAAGGAAAGAAGCAAAACCTCGAAGCGTCTCGTCTGCGCCAATCCAACTTGGCACTGTCGACTTATGACGATGCAAATCTGAAAGGGGCTGATCTATCGGTTTCGAACCTTTTTGGTGCTCGTTTTAATCGCGCGGACTTTTCAAACGCGAACTTCAATCGCGCGATTGCGGTGGGGACTTACTTCGGATCATCGAATTTTGCGGGCGCAAACTTTGCCGGTGCGAACTTCTCTGGCGCCGACCTCGCGATCGCACGTGGTCTCACTCAGTCTCAGCTCAATCAAGCCTGCGGTGACGCGTCAACACGCCTGCCAAAAGGCAAGACGATCCCAACCTGTTCTTAACCGAACCGAGTGAGACATGATTGCAACAGCAATCTGCGCGACGCTTGGATTACTAGATTTTCAGTTCTAGACCAAAGCGCGTTCGCGTATGAGGGGACTCATGACGAACCGGTTTCACATTCGCTCGTTCATTTTATCCAGCGCCATGTTCATGGCCGCCACGCCGTTTAGCGCTGCACAAGAGACCCCAAGCCGAATTTCGTGGGCCCCCTCCTATAGTGGGTCATGCCATGACTGCTCTCTCGTCGGCAGAAACATGTCCGGTTGGAACGTGTCCAAGGCGAGCTATCCAGGCGCGGACCTGACGGCAGCGAACCTCCGCCGCGCGCATGCTCACGGGGCGAACTTCAGCGGTGTACAAGCCGCTGGCGCTGATCTCAGGCTCGGAGATTTTACAGAAGCGTCCTTCGAAGAAGCCATTCTCGTTGGAGCGAGACTGCAGGGCGCAAGTTTTAATAACTCGAAGATGTCCGGCGTTGTTATGAACAGCGCGACTCTGAGCGATGGTAAGTTCATTGGAGCCACATTGACCGGTGCTCATATGCAATCCGCCACCGTGCACAATAGTGACTTTTCGGCGGCAACACTGTCTGAAGCAGTCTTGACCGCTGCCGACCTAACGGGATCAGTCTTCGATAACACGATCCTCGCAAACGCCGATTTGACTAGCGCAACGATTACGAATGCGAGCTTCCGTGATGCGCGGTTTGCTGGCGCTAATCTAGAAACTGCGATTGGGGTCGAGTCGGCCAACTTTGAAGGCGCCTGCGCCTCTGAAGACACCAAGATGCCTGCTGGGTTCTCTCTTCCACTTTGCGCAGAGTAGCGTTCTAAGCGTCCGCCGCTTCAGCTTCTGCAGCTTTCCGCTCCATCACCGAGACAATCCAAATACTTATCTCGTAAAGCCCGTAGACGGGTACGGTGAGCATGATCTGTGAAATGAAGTCTGGCGGCGTGGCAAACGCGGCTACGGCTAAAATACCAACGATCGCATATTTACGTCCGCTGCGGAGCGTATCTGCGCCAACAATCCCAGCGCGACCAAGTAGAGCCAAGATTACCGGCAACTGGAAAGACAGTCCGAACGCGGTCATCAGCGCGAGCGCTAGAGACAGATACTCGGACACTTTGATCTGAGCCTCGATCTGGACGGCGTCCAAACCTCCCGCTTGCTGCTGGCCCAACGCAAAAGCCATAACGAGCGGCATCATCACATAGAAGACGAACAGAACGCCGATCGTGAACAAGACGGGCGCAGCGATCAAGAATGGTAAGAACGCACCCTTTTCCTCTTTATAGAGACCTGGTGCTACAAAGGCATAGACCTGCCAGGCCATGATTGGGAACGATACAAAAAGCCCAGCAAAGAGGGCGATCTTGAGTTTCACGAAAAAGAATTCGAGCGGCGCCGTATAAATCAGGCGTGGGTCCTCAGTGACACCATGCGTCTTGAACGCCTCTATGAAAGGTTCAACCAGCAGATTGAAAATCGGCCCTGCAACAAAAAAACAGCCGATTGAACAAACAACAAAAGCGAGCAGCGCTTTCATCAAGCGAGAACGGAGCTCGTTCAGATGATCAAGCAATGGAGCACGAGAAGCTTCGATTTCATTATCAATCAAGTCTGGGCGCTGATCGACGGGTAAGTCCTGACTCATGAGACTGCCTTGTCTTCCGGATCATTCGCCGGAGGTGTCTCTGATGGCGGCGCTTTTTCAGGATCTGGCGCAATCGGCTTTGCCATATCTTCTTTGAGCTTGGCCTCTTCGCGGAGAACAGTTTGATTGATTTCTTTCTCGACTTCTTTGAGTTCATCCACCGCTTGCGTGACCGCATTATCGCGTTTCAAATCTTCGATCTCTTTGCGCAAATCGTCCAGTTCTGCTTGGCGCGCGATATCATCAAAAGCTGCGCGGAACTCATTCGCCATCGAGCGGCCTTTGGCCACGAACTGCCCAAGTTTCCGCATTGTCAGCGACAGGTCTTTCGGCCCGAGAATCACCAAGGCGATGATTACGAGGAACAAGAGTTCGCTAAATCCGAATTGCGGCAGCATGATCAGGCGCCTTCCGCGCTCATCGAACGATTAATCGGTCGACTTCGCTTTTTCCTTCTCCGGCGTGATATTCACCATATCATCACCTTCGACGGCTTTCGCGTCTTCATCCTCTTCACGCAGTCCTTTGCGGAAGCTGGTAATTCCCTTGGCCATATCGCCCATGATCGAGGAGATGCGTCCGCGTCCACCAAAGATCAAAAGCGCGACAACCGCGACGAGCAAAAGCTGCATCCAACTTGGAGCCATGATTTATCTCCTAATACTCGTGCTGAGATAACGCGCCACACCACGAGTTACAATGGCGTGACCGAGGTTTCATAAGTAGAAATAACTAATGAACCTCTTCTTCAGGCCCCATGAAATCCGTGACGAAGTCAGAGTTTTCTTCAGGATATGCCTCAGAAACAAGCTCCTCTGCCTCATTGTGCATGCTTGTACCATCAGAATAGAACCCATCTGGGATCACATCTGACAGCAGACCTTCAGCTTCGAGTTCGGCGCGCCCAGGCAAAACATCCAAGCTTTCCAGCCCAAAATGCTCAAGAAACTTGTCGGTTGTTCCGAGCGTCACAGGACGGCCCGGTGTCTTACGACGCCCTTTGATTTTGACCCAGCCAGCTTCCATCAGAACATCGATTGTCCCTTTAGAAACGGCAACGCCTCGAACAGCTTCGATTTCAGCGCGTGTAACAGGTTGGCCATAGGCAATAATGGCAAGCGTCTCGAGCGCCGCTTGCGACAGAGATTTTTGCTCATGCCGCTCTTCAACGAAGAGATAATTCAGATCTTCGGCGGTTTGGAACCGCCACTTGCCGCCAACCTCAACCAGGTTCACGCCTCGCTCTGCATAAGTGGCCTTCAAAGTCATAAGCACCGCCGGAACGTCGACGCCCTGCGGAATGACTTCTGCGATCGCGGATGCCTCTAGCGGCTGTCCTGCGGCGAACAAGATAGCTTCAGCGCGGCGCACGGCTTCTGCCATGGCATCATCTTCGGCTTCGTAAAGCGTCTCTGCGGAGCGCTTGTAAGCGAATGACAATTGCTGCACGGCGCGGCGAATATCTTCTGGCGCGTCTTCGATCGGAATTGAGCTTTCGACCTTGGTCATGGAGCAATCCCCTCTTGTGGTTGGTTTTTGGCGCGCAAATAAAGCGGCGCGAAATGCTCGTCTTGGCGTACATCAACGTCGCCGTCACGTGTAAGTTCCAATGTGGCTGCGAAAACGCTGGCCGTCACAGAGCGCGGCGGAACATCATCATTTACGTCAACAATTTGCTGGCGAATAGTATCTAAGCTCGCCCATTCTTTTAGCTTTGGGCTGAGATTGCGGAGGTTATCTCTCGCACTTTCAAGCGGCAGGACGAACTGATTTTCGATTGTATGCGGCGCTTCTTTGGCCTTGCGCTGGCGAATAGACCCAAAAGACTGCATCAAATGATAGAGGGTCGTATTGTATTCCGTCGTTTTGACGACTTTGGGCTGTTCCGGCATTCCGCGCAAAAACACATCACGCCCCAGGATATCGCTATCCATAAGCGCTTCCCCAGCTTCACGCATGGCGTCGAGCCGCTTGAGTCGGAAAGCAAGTTTACGAGCGTCGTCTTCCGCTGACGCCTCTTCTTCACTGTCTTTTTTGGGCTTGGGCAAAAGAAGACGCGACTTCAAGAACGCGAGCCATGCAGCCATCAGGAGATAGTCTGCGGCCAAGTCGATACGTTTGTCCTGCGCCTCTTGAATAAATCCCAGATACTGTGTCGCGAGTTCTAAGATCGACACATGCAGCAAATCGACTTTCTGCTTTCGCGCGAGATCAAGCAGGAGATGAAGCGGCCCTTCATAGCCCGACACATCAATCGAAAATACTTCTTCGGCCTCGACATCGTCATCCAACGTGACCAGGTCGTTTGAAACGAGTTCCATAACCTATGCCCTCGCTCGCGCTTGTGTCATCAAATCACCAAAACGGGCCCAAGCCCGTTCGGTGTCAAAAGTTTCGGGCGTCGTAATGGATGCATCCGCTGCCGCAGCACGCTGCTGCGCGACGCCATTAAGCGTACCGGCAACAGCTGCAACTTCCTCCATCTCTCGGAGGATGTCTGCCGGATCTTTTAAGAAACCGGAACAATGAAGTAGGACATCGCAGCCAGCCGCCAAAGCTTTGGCGCCGCGATCTGTGAGGGTTCCCCCCAAGGCATCCATCCCCAAATCATCTGTCATCAACAATCCTTGAAATCCGATTCGCTCTCGAATGGTCTCAGAAATAACGGTCGGCGAGATTGTGGTGGGGTTTTCGGCGTCGAAAGCCTCGAAGATCACGTGACACGTCATCCCCATAGGCACTTGGTCTGCGAGCGCCTGAAATATAGACATGTCTTGCATCAGTTCGTCAGCACCAGCATCCACAGACGGTAGATCATGGTGGGTGTCGAGCACTGAGTGTCCCTGCCCGGGCATATGTTTGATGACTGCAGCGACACCTGCTGATTTAAGCCCTGAAACTGCCGCCTCAGTCAGCGAGGTCACGGCGTCGACCGAATATCCGAATGCGCGATCACCGATAGCGTCGTGCGTATTCGTTTGCCTCAAGTCTGCGCAGGGCGCACAATCCGCGAAGATGCCGAGCTCATAGAGCTCATGCCCCATCAAACGATGCCCCAGCTCACACGCTTCCACAGCGTTTTCCGGAGCATGCTCGAAAAGAGCGCCATAGGCGCCAGCAGCCGGGAATTTTGGCCACTCAGGCGCTTTCAAGCGGGCAACGCGGCCACCTTCTTGATCGATAAAGATCAGAGCATCTCGCCCCAGCGCATCTTTAATGTCTGACGTCAGCTTTTTGACTTGCTTGCGGTCCACACAAGACCGCCCCATCAAAATCACGCCCCAAGGCTGAGCCTCACGCAAAAAGGCCCGTTCCTCTGCTAAGAGGACCGGGCCCGATATACTGGTGATGCAGGCGGATACACTCATCCAATAGCCTTAGCGACGACCATGCAGTCTTTACCAGTCGCTTTGACATCTGCGCAGAAGCCTTTCGCGGCCTCACGATCTGCGAACGAGCCGATACGGAGACGATAAAACACGCCTTTTGCCCCTAAATCTGCCCGTTGGATGTCGAGATCCGCTCCATTGTAAAGATCGGGTGCAGTGTTCTGAAGCCGCTCCCAAGCGCTCTTCGCTGCATCTTCGGATCTAAGAGCTGATAGTTGGACCTGATAGGTGCCCGCCGCAACAAATCTCGACATAGATAGCTCGCTTGGGCGAGTTTCTTGGATGCTCGCACTCGCGGCCGGCTCAAGGACAGGCTTCGCGACAGCAATTTGAATGGGCATCTCTGGCTCTGTCTCGATCGACTCTTCTTGAACAGCCTCGGCAAAAACGATCTTCGGAGCTTCGTCAGCGCCTTCGATGGGCGGCAATTCCGCTGGGCCGCCGGCGAGGGTTTCGGGGCTCCGACGACGAATATCAATCGGATTCCGAGCTGTTGCCTTTTGAAGCGCGGGATCGCCAAGTCCATCCATTGATCCATAATAGGCTTTGTCTTGCCCAGCGACTTCCACACCGCCGCGTTTGTCGGGTGAGCGCTTAAACTGCTCTGTGTCAGACGCTATCACTGGCAATCCGCCTTCTGTCGGACGCACCCCTTGGCGATACGTGTTCCACACAACGCCAGCAAAAATCAATAAAACTCCGAGCGCCAGAACAAGAATTAATGGTCCACGACCGGTTTCGTCGTCACGGATTTCAAACCCTCGATACTCATCTTCGTAAGGCCCAAAATCATAATCAGGTTCGCTTTTCGCACGGCTCATCTTCTACCCCGCCATCTTCAGTTTCGTTAACAGTTAAGGTCGTTTTGTTAACGATGCCTGAATCTCGGAGCCCAATTGAGCCGCCAGCAGAGCATTTTGGTAAACGGGTTTAGAGCATGCTTTCCATACTGAAGAGACGACGATGCAACTCGATGGCGTAATTGTCCGTCATTCCCGCCAAATAGTCACAAACAAGGCGTGCCCGGCGAACGGAAGTCGCTTGTTCAGCATCCCTGCGCCAAAGATCTGGGAGGGTCTCGGGCTCCGCCATGAAGAGCGCAAATAGCTCACTCAAGATACGTTTCGCTTGGCTACGCATCCGATTGACCTTGTAGTGTTTATACATTCGCTCATAGAGGAACGCCCTCAAAGCACGTTGGTCACGGTCGAGGTCTTCGGAAAACGCGACCAAAGGCTCAGGCAGAGCTCGAACATCTGCGGCGCTCTTGGGTTGGTACTTTTCCACGCGGCGGCGCGTTTCCGCGGTAAGGTCATTGATCCAATGCCCGATCAGCCTGCGCACGGCTTCAAACACGATCTTGCGATCTTCCAACGCAGGAAAGTCCTCTTTGACGGATCTGAATATGTCGCCAACCAGTGGCAGTTCTTCCAAATCCGCGATCGTGAATAATCCCGCGGCGATACCATCATCGATATCGTGATTGTTGTAGGCGATATCGTCCGCGAGCGCTGCGACCTGGGCCTCAGGCCCCGCAAACTGATCCAGCTCGAGTTGTTCTAGCCACGGGAAATCTCGAAACGCAGCCGGCAAATCCGCGACAGAATTATCTGCCGTAATCAGCGGGCCATTATGCTTCACAAGACCTTCAAGCATCTCCCAGGTCAAGTTGAGACCATGAAAACTCGGGTACCGGTCTTCTAATCGCGTCACCACGCGCAGTGTTTGAGCGTTATGATCGAAGCCTTCGAACTCCGTCATACACTCATCGAGCTGATCTTCGCCTGCATGGCCGAATGGCGGATGCCCAAGATCATGAGCGAGTGCCATGGCTTCTGCGAGGTCTTCATCTAGCCCGAGCGTTCGCGCCACAGATCGCGCAATCTGCGCAACTTCGAGAGAATGTGTCAGGCGAGTTCTGTAATGATCGCCTTCATGAGCAACAAAAACCTGCGTTTTTTGCTTCAATCGACGAAAAGCTGACGCGTGAATGATGCGATCTCGGTCTCGCTGAAACGGCGTGCGGGTGGCCGATTTGGGCTCATCTATGAACCGACCTCGGGAATCTTCCCATCGTGTCGCATACACCGCCCTCTTTTCAGGAATGTCCGGCGTTACTATGTTCTTGCTCATGAGCAATGTTACCCTGTCTGAGTCGGCTGCGAAGCGCATTAAAGCGATTCTGGAGAAACAACCGGATAAGTCCTACTTAAGGGTTTCCGTGGAGGGTGGCGGCTGCTCTGGATTCTCATATAAGTTTGATTTGGACGATTCAGCCAACGAGGATGATCTCGTCGTCACCCGAGATGGCGTCAGCGTGCTCGTCGATGAGATGAGCCTGGAGTTCATGGCAGGATCAGAAATTGATTTCTCAACAGAACTCATCGGAGCTGCGTTCAAGATCAATAATCCGAACGCGACAGCAGGCTGTGGCTGCGGGACGAGTTTCTCCATCTAGTTCTCGGCACTTGCCGCTTTTCGCCATTCGAGAATGTCCCTCAGAGGCGCAACCCAGATTTCATCTTCGACCGCTTTTAAATGAGCCAGCAACGTTGCGTGGTCTTCGGGTGTCACCCAGAGATGTTCTCCCCCGACCCCGTGAAAAGTGATGGTCCCAATCGCGCCGCGTTCGATGAGCTCATCGACATACTCGATCATGTCAGCTGCAGGCGTCTCGTCGACCACAAAGGATGGGATATAGTAAGACGCAAACGCGACATCGCGCTCGACGCTTCGCGCCCCCGGAAACAAGTTCTCGAGATCCTCGACAAATACCTCACCCCCGACCCTTACATCGCCGCATGTGTAGGCAAACGTTCGCGTAGGCTCCTGATCAATCTCACCCAAGGCGGTACTGACCTCCTCTAGTTCGCGCAGGAGTTGGTCTTTTGTATAGGTGTCCAAGTCCCGGTTCGGTGCCACCCAGTCGCGGCCAGGCAAAGACGCCCGACATGGATGGTAGATGGTGTGATTGCCGAGCTCATGTCCGTTGGATGCGGCATGCTTCCAAACTTCCTGGTGCGCTCTGAAGCCTTGACTTGCCAGTGACAGATAGAAGGTACCTTTGAGACCTGCCTCATCTAGTTGCGGCAATGCGGTTTCAACCTGACTCAGCAAAGCATCATCATAGGTCAGAGCCAAAGCAGCCCTCGCACCGTTCGGCCAGACTGTTTGCGTATCTTGAAGCACATAGTCGAAAAACAGCGGCACATTGTCCAAGACGTTGAGTCCGAAAATATGTGCCATCTCGGCTGTATCCGAAAAGTCGAAGCCGCCTGAGGTGACAAAAGGATTCACATAGGCTGCATCAGGATTTTTCTCATCCGCGAGCCGCTTCGCTTCGCCCCACATCAAGCCGACCGTCGGATCGGCCAAAACACGAGACCACAGTTCATCATTACCGATCGTATAGCCTGGCGTCCCGTTTCCACGTGCATTGCCATCGGCAATCTTCTGATAATCCGCGACGTCTTGAACAAATGCCAGCTTGTTCGGCGTGGTCGCACTCTCATTCCAATCGCTATGCTGGATCAGGTGTAGCTGTGATTTGTATGGCAGGTCCGGGGCCCTTTCGACGGCCATCGCCAAGGCATCAGCCGCGATGTCGGCTTGCCCCGCTACCATGATCCAAACATCGCCCCCGTTTGAGAGGGTATCTATGTATCGATTGGCCTCAGCCACTATGGTCGCATCTCGGTCATTGTGGCCATCCAACCACCTGTCGCCAAATGCCAGGTCGAACAGTTCCGGCGAGTGAATGTACTCGCCATCCTGCGTTCCGTAGGCGCCAGCAACCGCAAAGGCATCTACGCAGGCAAATTTCTCCTGCGTAAGTAGAGAGCCGACCGCCGCAATTGTGTGCAGATCATCAACATCTGGCTTGCTATCAAAATGTCCCACGAACACATCACTTGAAGGATCGAACTGGCCGATCATGGGCGCTTCGGCGCAGACCGATGGCTCGCTTGTTAGGGGCGCCTCGGAGCAGCCTGTCGCCAGAACCAAACCTAATACCAAACTCCAGCCATTACGCATCGCCGCCGCTCCTTGTGTTAGCGGTACCATTTCACGGTGGGAGCTATTTGCAAAGGCTGGGAAGCGCCCGAGTTCGCGATGTCAGGACTTCGTTTTGAGCGTCACAATCTCTTCAGCAATGGTTGGGTGTACCGCGCAGGTTTCGTCGAATTGTTGCTTCGTCGCGCCCATTTTGATTGCTATTCCGAGCATTTGGATCATTTCGCCAGCATCCGGCGAGACGATATGGGCCCCGACGACGACTTGATCGTCTTGCCGCACGATCACTTTCATGAAGACCCGCTCTGACTTCCCACTGAGCATATTCTTCATCGGACGGAACTTGGTCTTATAGATGTCGACTGCACCGTATTTCTTACGTGCTTCGTGTTCAGCGAGCCCGACCGTGCCAACCTCAGGCTGCGTGAAGACAGCAGTGGCGATCTTTTCATGATCGAAGATGCGTGGGTTGCCGCCAAATTCTGTGTCTGCAAAGGCGTGACCTTCCCGGATCGCAACCGGCGTCAGCTCAGCGCGGCGCGTAACGTCGCCGACAGCCCAGATATTCTCAACATTGGTCTTAGAGTATTCATCTACCAGAATCTCATGGCGGTCGCCGATTTTGACGCCGGCAGCCTCTAAGCCCAGTCCATTGATATGTGGGCGACGTCCTACAGCCATCATGACAACGTCCGCATCAAGCTCCATACCGTTCGTCAGTTTAATGTGCAGCGGCGTTTCGGTGTGATCTGTTTTCTCGATCGATTCAAAAACCGTATTCGTAATAACGCGTACGCCAGCTTCTTTTAGGCCTTCATGAACCTCGGTTCGCACATCCATATCGAACCCATTTAGGACCGTGTCTCCGCGATAGACGAGACAGGTTTCGACGCCGAGCCCTGCAAAAACATGCGCAAACTCACAGGCGATATAACCTCCGCCCGCAATTACGATATGCTTGGGCAAGGATTTGAGCTGAAACACGCCGTCTGACGTAATCGTATGCTCAACACCTGGCAGCTCTTCTTCTGTTGGGCGCCAAGGTGACCCTCCGACAGCAACCAGAATTTTGTCCGCGGTGATCGTTTTTCCACTATTCACGAGCTTCAGCGTGTGGGCATCAACAAACTCCGCACGCTCCTCAAACACGTCAACGCCAGCGTTCACCTGACCGCTCATATAAAGTCCTGATAGACGATCAACTTCTGCGTGGAGGTTGGCCATAAAGCCAGGAAAGTCGAATTCGCCGATCTTCACGTCCCAGCCGAACTTCTGCGCCTCTTTTAGTTTGTGGCCATAGTCGCTGGCATAGACCATGAACTTCTTTGGCACGCAGCCTCGGATCACGCAGGTCCCGCCCATGCGATACTCTTCGGCCAGTGCAACCTTCGCACCATGGCCAGCTGCAATCCGCGCTGCGCGAACGCCGCCAGAGCCGCCACCAATCACAAATAGATCATAATCATAAGAATGGTCGGCCATGGCTTAGTCCTTGTTCAGGAATGAGGGTTTCAGAAGAGCGCTATGTG
>JBCBGS010000083.1:0-12253 GCA_038526515.1 Pseudomonadota bacterium
CGCGAGGCGAACAAAGATCTTCTTGAAGACGGGACACTTTATGTGGCCAGGTTCGATGAAGATGGTTGGGTCGAGTGGATGCCGCTTGTCTATGGAGAGGGTGAGCTAACGCCAGAGAATGGCTTTAACTCGCAGGCGGATGTTTTGATTGGCGCCCGACTCGCGGGTGACCTCCTCGGCGCGACACCGATGGACCGCCCGGAAGATGTTGAACCGCATTCGGAGCCTGGCACCGTTTGGGTGATGCTCACCAACAATAGCCGCCGCACAGAGGACGAACTCAACCCGGCGAACCCGCGCGCAAACAATAAGTTTGGACACATTATTCAAATCACAGAACCTGATCGCGACTTCACAGCAACGCAATCACGTTGGGAAATCCTCGTACGCTGCGGCGATCCAAGCGTTGCTGAAGTGGGGGCAACTTGGAACCCGCTGACCAGTGATGACGGTTGGTTCGGAAGCCCAGACAATTGCGCGGTTGATCCATCTGGGCGCCTCTGGGTGGCCACAGATGGCAATGAGGCGACCGGTGCGTCAGATGGCATCTGGGCCATGGAAACCGAGGGCGAGCGTCGCGGGACAAGTAAAGCCTTCTTCCGCGCCCCGATCGGCGCAGAAGTTTGCGGTCCGCGCTTCACCGAAGACGGAGAAACACTTTTCGTCGCGGTTCAACACCCAGGCGATGGCGATGGCGCTACTTTTGAAACGCCGACCACACGTTGGCCAGATTTCAAAGAGGGCACGCCGCCGCGCCCAACGGTGATTGCAATTCGTAAAATTGGTGGTGGAGCGATCGGCGTTTAGCCAATCACCAAGACGCATCGCTCGTCCAGGCTTGGGCGAGCGAGCACAACCGTTTTAAGCCCGGGCAGTTTCGGCTTGAGGTCATTTGCGGCCCAGACTGCGATACGCTCAAGCGTCGGAACTTCCAAACCCTCAATCTCGTTCAGGAGACAATGGTCAAGCTTATTGGCGGTTTCGCTTAAGGTGGCCGCAAGCTCAGAAAAGTCCTGAACCCACTCTTCGCCGGGTTTCACGGTTCCAGCGACGGTTGCTTCTAAGCGGAATGAGTGGCCATGTATGTTGCGATAAGGATGCCCTTCAGGCTTCCCACCCATGTAATGAGCGGCCTCAAATGAGACCGCTTTCGTGATCTCGAAAACCTGACCTTCGACGGTTACGGCAGACCGATCAGTTTGTGTGTTTGTAAGCTCAATCGCCATTTCGGGTGCTTCATACAATAGGCGGCAGTCGCCGCGATGTTCTGGGCGTGCGCCCTATCATCTTTAGGTTGGAGAAAAAAGTGTTGAAACTGCAAGCTTTCAAATTGGGTTGGCTGCGCTTCGGCTTCATCCTGCGGAAAGACGAGTTTTAGCTCATTGCCAGAAACCTGCTTTATGGGCGCATTTGCTTTGGGGCTGACGCAAATCCAGTCCAACCCATCAGGGGCGGCTAGCGTCCCATTCGTCTCAATCCCAATCTCAAATCCAGCAGACTTAATGGCCGTAATTGCAGGAGTGTCGAGCTGCAACAGCGGCTCGCCGCCAGTGCAAATCACATAAGGCGCCCCGCCCTCTGGCCCTTCAGCGTCCCAGACGGATTTTACGTGCTTGGCTAATGCATCCGGACCAGAGAATTTTCCACCATTCTCGCCATCGGTGCCGACAAAATCCGTATCGCAAAAATTACAGACCGCACTGGCGCGGTCACGCTCCAGACCGGACCACAGGTTACATCCTGCGAAACGCAGGAACACAGCCGTACGGCCGGTTTGCGCGCCTTCGCCTTGCAAAGTCACATAAGCTTCTTTGATAGAGTAGGTTTTCATGCAGGGACCTTAGCACGCCACTTCTGATATCCGTTAGCGCGAAGCTCACAGGCTGGGCAGGTGCCGCAGCCATATCCCCAATCGTGGCGATGCGTACGATCACCGAGATAGCATGTGTGGGTTTCTTCGATCACGAGATCGACAAGCTTTCGGCCGCCAAGGTCTTCCGCAAGCTCCCAGGTTTCGGCTTTGTCGAGCCACATCAGTGGGGTTTCGATTGTGAAGGGACGGTCCATGCCGCGTGAGAGGGTTAGTTCTTGCGCATCAAGTGTTTCACGTCGGCAATCAGGATAGCCTGAATAGTCCGTTTCACACATGCCGCCGACAATTGTTTTGAGGCCGCGGCGCCAAGCAAGAGCGCCCGCCATGGTGAGAAACAGAAGATTGCGCCCCGGGACAAACGTGTTCGGCAAACCGTTCTCGGCGATCACAATTTCCGTTTCGGACGTCATTGCGGTCTCGCTGATGTCTCCCAGAATGGAAAGATCGCAGACATGGTCCTCTCCGAGTTTATCAGCCCATTCAGGAAACTTTTTACGCAGCGCCTCGATGACTTTGGGGCGGCAATCAAGTTCAACGGAGTGTCTTTGACCATAGTCAAATCCAATCGTTTCGATTCGGTCGTAACGAGCCAAGGCGTGCGCAAGACAAATGGTTGAGTCTTGTCCCCCCGAAAAAAGCACTAAGGCAGACGTGGCAGCCATTTTTCTTCTCTTTCCCTTGAAACCACGGCCACTCCAGGCGCAGATTTCGAAAATTTTGCCCGTGTAACATATGTCACACAGAAGAGCGTCAATTACCGCGTCCCCTACGTAACTTGTTGACAAAGTGGCACACCTGCCCCTGTCATGCATCCTGAGGCATTCCCGGACAACATGGGGAGCCCGCGAGGAAACGCAATAATAACTCGTGCTTCAAAAGCAGGCACCGAGGGAGGAGTTAGCATATGAAAGTCTCAAGACACTCGAATTATGTCTTTTTGGCAGGTGCTTCGGCACTAGCATTGTCGGCCGCCGCGCCGCACGCGATTGCCCAAGAAGATGACGGTGCTCGCACGTTGAGCACAGTGGTTGTGACGACCCAGAAAACGGAAGAATCAATCCAGGATGTTCCAATCGCGGTCTCCGCGTTTGACCCTGACGCGCTTGAGCGTTTGAACATCGACACAGGTTCTGACCTACAATTCAACATCCCGAACTTCGGCTCAACGCAGGGCAACTTCTCTGCTGGGGGCATCAGTATCCGAGGCATTATCAACGCGGCGGTTGGGGCGTCGTCTGATGCAGCCGTAGGTACGCACGTCAACGGCGTATCATCGTCGGGTTCAACCCTGCTCGAGACAGAGTTCTACGATGTAGAGCGGATCGAGATCCTGCGTGGACCACAAGGTACGCTTTACGGCCGGAACGCGACAGGCGGCGTGGTCAACGCGATTACCGCCAAGCCAGTTCTCGAAGAGTTCAATGCAAGCGCCGAACTGACGATCGGCGAGTTCAACAATGTCAAAGCCACAGGCCATATCAATGTTCCATTGGGTGAGCGCTTGGCTGCTCGCGTTGCTGGCTTCCGTTTGACAAGAGACGGCTACTCAGACGCCCTTCTCCCTGACGGCAGCAAAGAAGATGTCGACGGCCGCGACCTGTGGGCGATCCGCGGGACACTTGGCGGTGACATCACCGACAAGCTCTCATTCTGGTTGATGGGTGAGCATTACGAAGAAGATTCAACCCGAACACGGGCGACGAAACAGCTTTGTACGAAAGACACGCGTCCATTCCCGTTCAATCAAGGCTGTGTGCCATACCAGATCGAAGGTCTCGGCTATGCGCGTGACGGTAATGGTAACCCAATCCAAGTTCGCCCGGGTCTTGGCACGGTTAACACCGGCGGCACGCTCGGCGGCGTCCTAGCTGGAAGCCTTGGCCTCTTGGATAGCATCGGAGCCGACACGAATGCCGGTGCGACGACTTCAAGCAATCTGCGTGAGTTTGAAACAAATCTCGTCCCGACTTTTGAAGGTGAGTCAAACACCGTGCAGGCTGAGCTTCAATACGAGTTTGATAACGATCTAACGCTCACATTGCTCGCAAGTCATAACGATAACTTCCGGAGTTTTACTGACGACTATAACAAAGGCATCGGTACAGTCGGATTCAACATTACCCCACTGACGCCAGATCTAGATGGAGATGGCGATGGTGACTTCGCCGGCGGACCTGCTCTTGGCCTGAACATCCCTGTCGACACGCGCCTGCGTGCTCCAGCGGATACACTCCTCGCGACGGATCTATCTAGTTCAGATTTTGAAACGACGTCTATGGAGGCTCGTCTTCAGTCTGATTTCGACGGTGACTTCAACTTCACGGTTGGCGCGCTTAAGCTCGATACAATCGGCGAGACGAACTATTTCGTGTTCTTCAACACCGCTGAAGCATTGGCTGTTGCGACAGGTCTCCCTGGTGACCGCACATACTTCAGAAGCCGCAGCCCATATAAGCTCGATGCATTGGGTGCATTTGGTGAAGCCTACTGGAACGCCACGGATAATCTAAAGTGGACCTTAGGCCTTCGATACACCAACGATAAAAAGCGCCAAGAAAATACACCAAGCCTATTGCTTGCTCCCGCTTCCGTCGGCCCGGGCGTTGAGAACGGCTTCCTTCAAGGCGGTCCGGCTCAAGAGGCTGAGTTTGAAGAAGTCACAGGACGCTTTGGCTTCGACTATCAAGCCGGTGCCTTTGGACCAACGGACGACACTTTGCTCTATGGTAGCCTTGCACGAGGCTATAAGGGCGGCGGTATCAACCCACCGCAGTCTGAAGGCCTTGAAGCGGTCAGCAACACGTTTGACCCTGAGTTCATCAACGCGATCGAAGTTGGCTCTAAGAGCACGCTCTTCGGCGGCGCTGGTATTTTGAACCTGGCCGCGTTCTACTACGATTATGAGGGATATCAGATCTCATCCATCGTGAACCGGACGTCAGTCAACGAAAACGTAGACGCGACCGTGTTCGGCTTTGAAGGCGAATTCTACTATCAAGTCACCGAGAACTTCCGGATCGACTCGACGATTGGTCTTTTGAATTCCGAGCTCGCAGACCAAGATCCGCTTCTGGACACGTATGACCAAACGGGCGGCGATCCGAACCTCGTGGTTGTTAAAGATGCAGGCACAACACAAAACTGTGTCGCCCCAATCGCAGATGTGAACACCCTCCTCACCGCAGGTGGCGGAGCGTTCGCGGGTCTTGCGGCCTTCTTGTGTACGCCAGATGCTGCTCAAGCCGCCCTGGGTGGCGCGTCCCTGAACCAGTTCTTAGCTGGCAATGGCCTTCCAACCTTTGCCGGGGACGTCGGCAATCCGGTTGATGTGTCAGGCAACAAGCTTCCGCTCGCGCCAGAGATCACTTTCTCTGTAGGTGCGGAATATGTCTTCGACATCAATCCGAGCTGGGATCTTTCTGTACGGGGTGACTTCTATCACCGCGGTGAGGTCTTCACACGGATCTTCAATCTTGAAGCCGACCGCCTGGATAGCTTCCAAAACGCCAATGCGGCGATCCAGCTGACGAATGTCGATGCGGATTGGGAACTGGAACTCTTCGTGAAGAACCTTCTCGAAGAAGATCAGCTGACCAACCAGTATCTGACCGATGCTTCGTCTGGTCTGTTTACCAACGTCTTCCTTCTGGAGCCACGTCAGTTTGGCTTCCGGATTGCAAAGCGCTGGTAGTTAGAGCCAACAAGGGGCCCTCGCGATGCGCGGGGGAGAGAGGGAAAGGGCGATCCGTACGGGTCGCCCTTCTTTCTTTTGCGCCGGAAATCGCTATGTAGACCCCATAAACGATTGCAGGAGATAAACAGGTGCTGCGTTCAAGTCTTTCTATTCTCGCCATAGCCAGCTTAGCCGCTTGTGGGGGCCAAGCTGCGCCGCCACCAGCTGAAGCAGATGGGTCGATCACATCAAGCTCTGGGCTGAAGCTGATCCCGATTGCGGAGACACTGGAATTCCCATGGGGAATGGCCGCTTTGCCAAATGGTGATCTGTTAGTCACAGAGCGCGAAGGCCGCCTGCGCCTGATCCGCAATGACGCGCTTGTCGAAGCCCCACTGACAGGTCTGCCAGAGGACATCTTGGTTGAAGGCCAAGGCGGCCTTCTTGGGATCACGCTGGACCCTGCATTTGAAACCAATCGCAAGCTCTATCTCAGCTACTCAAAAGATATGGGTGATACGAACACGACTGCCGTGATCTCAGCAACGCTCACAGATGACGCGTCTGGCGTTACGGACGTTTCCGAGATTTTTGTCGGCGCCCCTCGTGAAACCACTTATCACTATGGATCGCGCATGGCCTTCTTACCAGATGGCTCGCTCGCGATCTCACTGGGCGATGGCTACCGCTACATAGAAGAGGCTCAAAACCCAGCCAACCTCCACGGTAAAATCGCCCGCATTATGCCAGATGGATCAATCCCTGCGGACAATCCATTCGCTGAAGGCGAAGGCAACCCGACAGTCTGGTCCTATGGGCATCGTAACGTTCAAGGCATGGTCTATCACGACGGCGCTGATCTTCTGATCGCGCATGAGCACGGCCCAAAAGGTGGCGATGAGCTCAACGTCATCCAGCCTGGTAGTAATTATGGCTGGCCGACCATCACCTACGGCATCAACTATGATGGAACGATCATCACTGACGAAACGGAAGCGCCGGGCATGGAGCAACCGAACGTGAAATGGGTTCCATCCATTGCCCCATCTGGCATGACGATTGTTGAAACCAGTGGTTTCGAAGATTGGACTGGGGATCTCTTGATCGGGGCCATGGATGGCCCAGCCGGTCAGAAGATCGTTCGCGTGGATATCGCTGAAGACGGCACGATCGGCGAAACCGAAGATCTATTGAGCGATCTTCAAACCGGTTTCCGAGACGTCATCTCAACACCGGACGCGATCTATGTCGCGACCAACATGCTGGATGGTGTGATCTACCGCGTCGAAAAGGCGAGCTAAACGCCGCGCCGGGACCTTAGGGCGGTGGCCAAAGTGCCATCGTCCAGATGGTCCAACTCTCCACCAACCGGCACACCATGCGCGAGACGCGTTACTTCAACACCTAAGCCTCCCAGGCGCTCGGCGACATAGTGCGCCGTCGTCTGTCCATCGACGGTGGCGTTCAGCGCGAGGATAACTTCGCGAACGCCACCCTGTTTCACGCGATCGATCAACATGCCAATCGTCAGGTCTTCAGGACCGACCCCATCGAGTGCGCTCATGACGCCGCCGAGGACGTGATAGCGCCCACGGAAAGCAGCAGCCCGCTCTAACGCCCACAAGTCAGGAACATCTTCCACGACGCAGATTAAGCCGTCGTCGCGTCCAGGTGCCTGACAAACGGCGCAGGGCTGCAGCGTGTCATAGTTACCGCAGACCTGACATTGCTCGATCTTGGCTGCAGCATCCGCCAAAGCCTCAGCCATCGGCCGCAGCAAAGTGTCTTGGCGTTTCAGCAGGAACAAAGCCGCGCGCCGCGCCGAACGAGGCCCAAGCCCCGGCAAGCGCGCGATCAAATCGATCATGCGTTGTATCTCTGGTCCTGCGGAAGATTTGCTCATGCGCGCTAATGTGTCGGACTCGGCGCTGGAGGCAAGAGCTCGCCCTCATCTTGGCAGATCCAATTTTTAGGGCTATTACCCTAATTATATAAAAACCGGAGGAAACATTGGCCGATACAGCGCACACTTGGGACGATTCAGGGATCCCGGATCCCTATAGCTTGGACTTAGAGACCCTGGATGTTTCGAAAGCCGAGATTTTCGAGGCGAACAAGCAGGGCACATACTTCAAGCGACTGCGTGATGAGGACCCGATCCACTATTGTCCCGAAAGCCCGTTTGGCCCCTATTGGTCTGTGACGAAGTATCAAGACATCGTTGCGGTCGACTCCAATCACAAAGTCTTTTCGTCGCAAGATAACATCGTCATCGGAGATGCGCCCGAGGGCATGGAAACGCCAATGTTCATCGCCATGGATGGCCCAAACCATGTCGTACAGCGCAAAACTGTCAGCCCAGCCGTGGCGCCATCACAATTGTCAGAGATTGAAGCTCTGATCCGCCAGCGAGTGTGCAACATTCTTGATAGCCTGCCGGTCGGCAAAGAATTCAATTGGGTGGAGCTGGTCTCGAAAGAGCTCACTACACAAATGCTGGCGACTCTCTTCGACTTCCCGTTCGAAGATCGCCACCTCCTGCCCTACTGGTCAGATGTTGCGACGACGTCGGAAACCGTCGGTATTGAAGTCGATATGGACGCACGTATGCGCACCCTGGAAGAATGCTACGCTTACTTCGCGCGGCTTTGGCAGGAACGCGCGGCACAGCCGAAAAAGTTCGACTTCATCTCGCTGCTGGCGCACAATCCGGAAACTGCGGACATGGTCAATGACCCGCAGGAATTCCTAGGCAACTTGATCCTCTTGATCGTCGGCGGAAATGACACGACGCGAAACTCGATCAGCGCCGGAGTGGTTGAGCTAAATCGCAACCCGGATGAGTTTACCAAACTCAAATCTGATCCAGCTTTGATTCCCAACATGGTCTCAGAGATCATCCGGTTCCAAACCCCACTTGGTCACATGCGCCGCACGGCGCTCGAGGATATTGAGCTTGGCGGCAAGCACATCAAAAAAGGCGACAAAGTCGTCATGTGGTATGTTTCCGGCAATCGCGACGAAACCGTTATCGAAGACCCGGATCGGTTCTGGATTGATCGCCCTAATGCGCGCCGCCATCTCTCTTTCGGCTTTGGCGTTCACCGCTGTATGGGTAATCGCGTCGGCGAGATGCAGCTGCGCATTCTTTGGGAAGAGATCCTGAACCGGTTTGACCGCGTTGAATTGGTCGGTGAGCCAGAGCGTGTCCTGTCGAACTTCGTGATGGGCTATACAAATATCCCTGTGGTGTTGCACGCGAAGGCCTGATGAAAACAAAAGATCGAATCCTGGAAACGGCGCGCGAGCTTTTCAACGCGCGTCGCTTCGGCAATGTCACGACCGCCGAGCTCGCCGCTGAGTGCGGCATTGCGGAAGGTAATCTCTGGTACCACTTCAAAAATAAGCGCGCGCTACTGGAAGCGATAACGGAACAGTTTCTGGTCGATGTTGAAGACCGTCTGGCGCTGCTCCCAAGCGACCCTGAGATCATCTTGCAGGAATATGCAAACATGCTGTTCGCATTGATGTCAGAGATCCGACAATACCGGTTCCTCTATCGCGACCAAGCCGATTATGGCGAGCATACCGACAATTTGCTGAAACGGCTGCCTGGGATCTATCGGGATACCCAAACTCAATTTCAGACCTTTTTTCACGGTATGATCAAAGGAGAGCATCTCGAGCTTGATCCACAGAGGATTCCAGCGCTCGCAACCAATAGCGTCCTTATCCTGCGCTACCATTTGGAATTCCTGCGGGAAAGCGGCCAGGATAGCGATATCGGGTCGGGCGCTGTCCGCGCCGCAGTGGCGCAACATCTGACATTGTTCGAGCAAGCTTTGGCCCCTTCAGCCCGCAAAATCCTTCACGGCGCTTTAGAGGCGGCGTTGGAAACAGCATAAACGGGTTTTTTGTCCCGTTCAGACTGAAATCTCTTCCTCTGTGAGACGAACGGGCTAACATCGATCTCAGGGACAGAAACCAGAGGAGCCCGCGATGGTGCATGGAGGCCAAGAAGCGCTGATCAAAGATGCGCTGGTCTTCTTTGTGGCCGCGGGACTTGTCGTTCCTGTTCTGCGGGCCGCGAAACTGCCTGCGGTGGTCGGGTTCATACTTGCGGGCGTCGCGCTCGGTCCAAGCGGATTTAGCGCGTTTAGCGACCAAGTCCCCATTCTGGAATATGTTACCATTTCAGACCCTGCCGCAGCCGCACCACTGGCCGAACTTGGGGTTCTGTTCCTACTGTTCTTATTGGGCTTGGAGCTCTCATTTCAAAAGCTATGGGCCCTAAAGCGAACGGTGTTTGGCGCCGGCACAGTGCAGGCCATTTTGAGCGCCGTCGTGATTGGCTATGCGCTCTTCTTGTTTGGGTTGCCCGCCACCGAAGCTGCGATCATAGGCCTTGCGCTCGCCTTGTCCTCAACAGCCATCGTGATGCAATTGATGGTCGAAAACAAAAAGGCCGCAACCCCTGTTGGTCGAAGCTCACTCGGTGTCTTGCTGTTCCAGGATATTTTGGTCGCGCCGATTCTGATTTTTGTGGGCTTTACCGCGAGCCGCGGCGAAGCCGATCTTTCAACGGTCCTGATCCAGGCCCTGTTCAACGGCTTGCTAGCGCTCATCGTTATTATCGCGATTGGACGCTATCTACTGCGCCATCTGTTCAGACTCGCAATCAATGCGGGGGGACGGGATTTCCTGATGGCCATCACTTTGCTCACTGTGGTTGGCGCCTCAGTGATCACCTACAATGCCGGCCTATCGCTCGCATTGGGTGCTTTCTTGGCCGGGCTCTTGCTGGGCGAGACAGAGTTTAAGCACCAAACCGAAATCGACCTCGAACCTTTCAAAGGCCTTCTCCTAGGTTTGTTCTTTATGACAGTCGGGCTCGCGATCGATCTATCCGTCGTCCTCGATAATTGGCAAATCGTCTTGGGCGGACTGGCCGCCATGCTAATCGTGAAGGCCATCTTGGCCTTTATTGCCGTTCGAATATTCGCTGGGGACACATCCACATCAACAGAAACAGCGTTCCTGCTCGCTCCGGCCGGAGAATTCGCCTTTGTTATCGTTGGCGCCGGCTTAGCCGCAGGGTCCATTGCCGTCGGAACCTCAGCCATTGTCACCGCAATTGTCGCGCTCTCTATGCTAGTCATCCCAGCGAGTTGGCGCCTTGGGATTTGGCTCGCCAAAGTGTCATCCGCCACCCCACCCTCTCACCAAATACCGAGCGATTTCAGCGCCAATGAAGGCCATGTTATCGTTGCTGGCTTAGGGCGTGTCGGCCGGGCTGTGACGCACATTCTGGAGCGAGAACAAGCCGAAATTGTCGGCCTCGACACCAATCCGAAAACCGTCTCGCACCAACGTGCGCTCGGGCGACAGATCTATTTTGGAGATGGTGGGCGCAAAGAAGTCCTTCAAAAGGCAGGGCTCGCACATGCCGGACTGGTCGTAGTGACGCTAGACAATCAGCTCAGTGCGGAGAGCATGGTCAAAACGGCGCGGCATTCTCGCCCGGATGTTCCAATCCTAGCTCGCGCGCGGGATGCCGATCATGCCCAGCTTCTATATCAAGCTGGCGCAACCTTTGTCATTCCCGACGCAATTGAGGCGGGCTTGCAAATGTCCGCGCGGGCGCTCGAGCAAATGGGTTATGAGAGCGAGGCTGTGCAAACCCTGATCACATCAGAGCGCGAGACGGAGTATCGGATGGCGACAGAGAAGCCGGACGATCCGAAAGACTAGAACGGCATTTTGAAGCCAGGCATCATCCCACTAAAGCCAGCTGTCGCGTCTTTCATCGCCTTTTCCATGGCCTGATCGAGGTTCTTTCGCGCCTCGCGATGAGCCGCTTTGACCAGGTCTTCAACGATTTCAGCTTCGTCGCTCATCAACGAGGGATCAATTGTGATCGCGACCAGCTCACCTTTGCCCTTTAGGGTCACAGAGACCAGGCCCGCGCCCGCAATACCTTCCGCCTGAGTCTCTTCGATCTTGGCTTGCGCCTCTTGCATCTTGGCCTGCATTTCCTGCGCCTGCTGCATGATCTTGGTGAGGTCGGTCATCGTCTCTTCTTTCTAAGCCTTAAGAGGTTCGTTTCAGGGGCACGACATTGTCTGTGAGGGTCGCCGGATCAAGGGGCGCACTGTTCTGCACGTCCACAACCTCGGCGCCAGGAATGGCTGCGAGCGCCGCGGCGATATCGGGATGCTGAGCCGCATCCTCCAGCACTTCCTTGCGCTCTCGGGTTTCTTTCTCTTTTTGTGTTTCCACCCCAGAGTCCGACAACAGGACATCCCAGTCCATGTCGGTTTCATATTCGAGGAAATCGGTCAGGCGCCGTAAAAGATCGCGCGGCGCGCCAGGATCAACGGCGCAGACCAAACGTCCCGGTTTGAAATTCTCAGCCCGGATATATTTGCGGGCTTCGCCCCATAACCTCGCCTCTTTGCGCGTGTCGAGATGATCCAGAACATCTCGAAAATTCGCCATCTTTGCTTCAGATGGTTGCACCAATTGGACGACAGATTGCGATCCGCCCGAAGGCGAGCTTGGTGCGGCGCTAGGCTTTCCCGGCGCGCCCGAGGCCCCTCCCCCGCTTAGCATCCGCGCAGCCTCTTCTGGGCTCGGCAGCCGCGCGGCTGTCACGAGACGCAGCACAACCATACGCAAACGGCGCCAGAGGCTGATACGGCGCTGCG
>JBCBGS010000084.1:0-12200 GCA_038526515.1 Pseudomonadota bacterium
GGGTTTTGGCAAGCAAAAATTTCGCCTGTTACGCACATTTTTGCAGACAAGGTTCTCGTCGCCGGAATGGGCAGGCTGAGAGGCCTTTAACCACTGCGGATATAGGCCTCCATGGCCTCTGCTTCCGCCAGTACCGCGTCGATTTTGTACTTCACCAAATCGCCGATCGAGATGATTCCCATCAGCTTTCCGCTTTCAACAATCGGCAAGTGACGAATGCGGCGGTCCGTCATTCGGCCCAAGCATGTATCAACATCCTCTGATGGAGACGCCGTGATGACCCCTCGAGTCATCGCTTGAGAGACTGTCATGGTCACAGTCTTCTCCCCATTACGAGCAAAGCGCCGGACAATATCCCGCTCAGAGAGCACGCCGATGATGTCGCCTGAGTCGTCGACGGCAACGATCGCACCGATTCTCTTTTGATCAAGCACATTCGCCGCCTCGGCTAATGTCGCTTTATCGGAAATTGTTTGAACCGAATTTCCTTTGTCTTTGAGAATCGTATCGATCAGCATACGCCACCTCCCTGTGCTTATATGTATATAAAGACCATAGCACAGCTTTCGCGAGTTGCGAAAAGAGCGTCGAATTTGTTTCAAAGCGACACATGCGGCGAGACAAATGCTTCATTTCGAGCGATTCGGGGCCGCACCGACTTCGCCTAATGCGCGAATGTAGCTACAGAATACCCCAATATTGGCATGACCGTTGCACCCTTCCCCTCGTACACAACTAGCGGGACGGAATGCGATTATGAAAGCGCCGAAACATACACGAACACTTTGCATAGGCGGCCTGGCTGTTCTTGCGGGTGGTTCACTGCTCGCCGCAGCTCTTCCAGCGCAAGCACAGGAAGCAAGCTCGGTATCAGAATTCGAACGCCCTTATGGGTTCGGGTTTGGTGACGAATCGCGCCCCTTCTCTGCAAACACTCGCGATCGCCTTGGCAATCGGGTCATCATCAATGGCCTGCTCGAAGGCGGCTCTGGTCTCGGTACGGGTCTTTATACCGGTTGGGGTCAGACAGATGGCGCCGCTGGCATGATCGGATCCGGCACCGCTGTCGGTAACCAGCTCAACGTCATCACGAATGGATCGAACAACACGATCATCATCGATTCGACTCAGATCAATGAAGGCGACCAAACAGTCGTCCTTAACGGAGAATTGGACTTCTAATGATCAACCTCATGTCTCTTCTGCCGCTCGCACGCGTGAAAGCCACTGGCGCCGCGCTCGCGTCTGCGATGATCGTTACTGGCTGTATCTCTCCGGTCGCTGGACCAGGCGGGAACTATACTCAGCCAATTGGTGGGTCTCCGGTCACCGCGAATCCAACGCCTTATTCTAAAGGCCTCGTCTGCATGGGTCATTATGCCCGCCAGTCTGGTGTCCGCGCCCCGCGAATCGCTGTGGGTCGTATTCTCGATTATACCGGTAAAGCTGACATCGAAGGCGGTCGCCGTGTCACGCAAGGCGGATCGCTGATGGCAATGTCTGCCCTCGCAAAGGCCGGCGCCGTTCTGGTTGAGCGATTCGACACATCCGTTGCAGAGCTCGACCTCAAATATAAGAACAACAAACTAATCGGCGACGCGCCGGGCAACTTCGACAAAATCCACGCGGGATCAATTCCTGGCTCAGACTTCTATCTGGTCGGCGGGATCACTGAACTGAACTACAACATCCGTTCGGTTGGCGGCGAAGCCTTTGTTGGCGCAACAAATGCCACAGATCCAAAAGGAACCGCTGGCGCAAAATTGTTCGTCATCAATGTCGGCCTCGACCTGCGTCTCGTAAAAACCGACACGCTCGAAGTGTTCGATGTCATCTCTTACCAAAAGCAGATCATTGGCCGCGAGCTCTCCTTCGGCATCTTTGACTTCGCAAACGGTAACGTCTTTGACGTGGGCGTTGGCGGGCGCGCGCAGGAGCCGATCCAATTGGCTGTTCGTTCTGTGATCGAGCGCGCATCTCTGGAAATGATGGCGAACCTTTACGGCGCCCCGAATGCAGATGTTTGTGCGCTGACACGCGGCGTCATCTCAACCAATAGCGTCACCGGCGACTACCGCCCATTCCGCGCTCAGCTCGAAGACTATAATGGCGGATCTCGTCAGTCTCCGAATAAATGGCACGGCAATCGTGACAGCGGCTACAATGCCGAAACTGAAGAGCCAGCACGATAATGGTTAAACAGGAAGAAAATCCGACGACCAAAATGGTTCGACGCGCTCTTGCGCTGGGATGCTTTGCGGGCGTGGCGCTTGTCCCGCCACCCGCCTTCGCTGACGATCACCCGGCCTCGGTTCAAATTGACCAAGTTCAACTAAACGATGTTTGGTCGAACATGACAGTCGAAATTCCGGACACCGCCTGGGAAGCGAGTTCAACCTCGACCGCGGTTGGCAACGCCGCCGCCGGGCTGGTCATGCAGGGAACCATCGATCTCGATGTGACCCAAGCCCTCGAAGGCACTGTCCGCGCCGACAATGAATTGCTTGGCGGCACCGCGGGTCTCGCGGTCGCGGCGACCACGGCATACGGCAACTCAACCACCGGCGGCACTTGGTCCGGCGATAATTATTATCGCGCTGAGCAAGTTGCGAATGGTGATGTGTCTGCCAACACGCGCGTCGACATGGACCGCGCCAATAATATCGCGACCGCCACGACAGGTATCGCGAACGTTTCTGTCCCAACAGATGAGTGGGGCAAAAACGCAGCTTTCCAAATCCAAGAAAGCAATGGCTCGGTCGAAGCGACGACGGATGTCGATATGTGCTGCGACGGAACGTCTGCGAGCTTCGGAACGACCGCCGGCGGAAACGCGATGTCCTCAACCGGAACAACCAGCACGAACATTAATGGCGCCGTTCAAACCACGGCCGCTGGCGAAACCATCACGGCCTCGAGCGATGTCTATCTTGGCAACGGTCATAATGTACTCGCCGCCTCAACCGGATTTGGTAACTCAGCCACGATGCATAATGAGTGGGGCTATGCCTCGCTTGGCCGAGAAGGTTCTGAGCTCTATCAAGAGAACGCTGCGGATGTGGACTCGCAGTCTTATGTGACTTTGGACGAGTGGTCCGGTTACGCCACCTCTAGCGCCTATGGCGTCGGTAATGCCGCTGAGGTTTCGAATGTCGGATCTGATACAGGCCTCTATTCGATCCAAAACAATTATGGATCGGTCTATAGCGAAGCCAGCCTAAATGGCTCATCCAGCTATGACGGGGATGGCGTTGTTACAGCGACATCCATCGGAAACGCGGCGACGGCGACACTTTGTAATATTTGCGGAGACGCAACGCTGCATGGCCAGACCCAACAATACAATGCCGGCTCGGTGATTGCGCGAGGCAGCGCAACCGTCGGTCAATCTGGCAGTGTGTTCGGATCCGCGACGGCGGTCGGCAACTCAGCGACCTATCAATCAAACGGGCACTAGATCCGAGAGAGCTTGCGACAGATAAAACCCCGCTTCGTCTGAAGCGGGGTTTTGTTGTTTTTCGCGCCTTTTACTTCAGGATGAAGGTCACTTTCATCACGACGCGGTATTCTTTGATCTCGCCCTTATCGAGGACCAAAGACTGATCCTTGACCCAAGCGCCCTCAACATTGTTCAGCGTTTTATTCGCGCGGGCGATGCCCTTCTTGATCGCGTCATCGAAACTCTTTTTCGACCCAGCGATAATTTCTGTCACACGTGCAATAGCCATTCTGGCCTCCCTTTGTACTCACAGACCGTTCGTCTGAGCCCAAAAGCTGCCGGGATAGATCCATTTTGGCAAGTCTCCGGGTTAAGGAGATCAGAAAACAAGGCGCTGGCTAAATCTCTTTGCCGAACACGAATCCGAAGGAACTCACCTTCTCTTCCTCGCGAAAGATGGTCTTTTCCGACATCTTACACCCGAGGTCGCGGCTGATCTGATCGTAATCATGCGCGAAACAATGCCACTTCGGATCAAAACTCGTCCCTTTTCGCGGCCATTGACGCTCAAGCATCGTGATCACAGCAACCTTCTTACAGCAACGGGCCAATTCGGATATTGAATGCTCGATATTCTCAAACGGAATGTGCATGAGAACATGTGAGGCAATACCCATATCAAATGCATTGTCCTCGAACGGAAATGGATCAAGCGGTCCTTGGATGAAGTTCGCCTGAACGTTTATGCCTGCCGCATCTGCCGCCTGCTGGGCTCGGTCTGTATAGTTGGTCGACAAATCGAGTGTCGAAAACTGAGAGACCGTTTTATAAAGGGGGAACAATCGACCAACCCCGGGCCCAAGCTCAAGAAGAGAATCTGCGCTACCTAATAGCGGCCCAAGAAAGTCATACTCTACGGGGCTAATTCCTGGATTTGCTGCTGTGTTCGGATGCTCTCGAGTGTTCCAATGCTCAATCGGGTCATACTTATCTGACATCTTCGATCCCTTGTACCAAGAATAGTCTGACCAGATCTTGTGAAACTTGAAAACCGTTTTTTAAACGAAATCCGGCCAGACGCTAAACGCGTCGGACTTATGCTGCGAGCTTTTCAGGTGAGCCAGAGCCGCCTTGCGGCGTGGCTTCAACAGGGATCCAACAAACGACTTCGGTGCCGCCGCCTGGCTGGGACTTAATGCCGACATTGCCGCCATGCAGCTGGACGAAGTGTTTCACCAGAGACAAGCCGAGGCCCGCGCCGCGTCGATCGCTCGAGGTGAAGCTGTCAAATCGTGTCGCCTGATCTTCGGCAGGAATGCCGCGACCATTGTCTTTGACGGTGAGCTTGGCTGTGTCGCCCATACGCTCAGCAGAAATCGTTACCTGGCCGCCTGGATCCGTAAAGCGCAGCGCATTCGAAATCAGATTGAAGAGCACCTGGCGAATGCGCTTCTCGTCGGCTTCGATTTTACCAAGATCTTTCTCAATGTTCGAAACGACTTCGACTTCTGTATCCGCCGCATTCGTGACGCCGATGGAAACGGCCTCTTTTATCAGTGCTTTCAGATCGACCTCAGTGATATCAAGATCCATCCGTCCGGCTTCGATCATCGCGAGATCGAGAATGTTCCCAATCAAATCATTGAGGTGATTAGACGCCTCACAAATCGCATCGACCTTGTCTCGCTGTGCATCGTTCAGGTCGCCAATGCGTTCCATCTGTAAGAATTCGCCATAGCCCAGAATCGTCTGAAGCGGCGATCGGAGCTGGTAAGACACGTTTTTCACGAACTCGGTTTTCAAACGGTCGGCGGTTTCAAACGCTTCAGCCCGGTCGCGCAGAGCCGTTTCAACTGAGCGCTGTGCCGAGACATCCGCAAACGCAATCAGCGTGTTTCCATCTGGAAGCGGCTTGGTCACATAAGTCAGGATCGCGCCGTCAGAGCGCTTCATTTCGCCGGTTGTTTCCTGGCGGGCGCTTGGGTCCGTGATATGGCCTTTGATCGCGGTCCAAGTCGCCCGGTCATGGAAGAGCGGTACGCAGAAATCAGCGATATCGTCATAGTCTGGCTCATCTTTGAGCAAGTCTTCTTCGACCCCCCAAAGCTCTGCAAACGCACTGTTCCAAAGCTTCAAACGCCCATCGGTTCCAAACACCACGACCGCCTCATGTAGACTGTCCAGGGTTTTGCCTTGGGTTTTGATCATCGCGTTATACTTGGTCCGCAGGTTCAATTCGCTGGTAATGTCCTTAAACAGGATCAACAATCCGCCCATAGGGTGACGCTGGCGCGTTACTTTTAAGGTGCGATTGTCTGGCAGGTGCCATTCGTCCTCTTCGATCCCGCTAATATCGAGATAGTAAGAGAGCTCTTCAGCCCGCCATTTCGCATATTCAGACTGCGCTGGTAGCTTTCGACGCTCCCGAAGGCGGTCGAGCAGTTGGCCATGGCTCGGCATATCGAGCAGGAAGCCCTCATCCATATCCCACATCTTCGCAAAGGCGCGGTTATGGAAGGTCAGTTTCCGCTCGCTGCTAAAGATCGCGACCGCATCAGCAACATGGTTCAGCGTTTCATCATGCGCCTGGACATGTTTATCCAACTCATCGCGGGCCCGTTCTTGTTCAGTGACATCAAACGCCATTGCCCCAACACCGCCGGAGAGCGGGAAGGACAGGATCCGCATTGCGCGGCGATCGCCGCCAATCGCGATGTGGCGCGTTTCATCTAACTCTTTGCCTTCGGTGAGGGTCTTGCGAACTTGCTCAACTGCTTTTTCGTCCAGCATCACTTGGCGCTCAAGGACGCGGTCCAAATTATCGCCTTCGACGGCATCAACATAAGCAGGGTTTGCCCATTGCAGGCGCCCGACACCTGAAATGCGCCAAGCTGGGAATGGCGCTTTGCCCAGCATATCCAGGAAGGCGGTTGGGTCGCGCGCGATCACTTGGCGCGCTTCTTCTAGGCGGCCACGCGCAGAGCTTTCTTCAAGCCCTTTGATCGTCGAGTCAGTCACCCAAACAACGACACGCGCACCGGCTGTGCGCCCATCCGCTTCGAGGAAGCGTCCATTCTGGCCAATAATCGTCAGAGAAAAAGGATGCCCCTCTTCCGCAAGTTCGCGCAGGCGCAGGCGTAGCGTCGTATCAATACCGCTTGCATCACGGGCTTCTAGATCGGCAAGGCCTTCAATGATCCGGACCGCCGGATCGAGCGACACCGCATCGTCGGTAAATCTAAGAAGACTCGCCAAGGCCACCGGAGAGCCGTGAATATCAGGCGGCGTTATCTCTGCCGCGTCGACATCAATGTCTTCGCCCTGCCAAACCAGGATCACACCCGGATGCGCGCCCAAGACAGACTTAAGCTCCGCCACGGATGATTCTGCGTCATGCGCTTTGTCTTTATAGCGCTTCGCTGCTCCGCGTGCGCCATCGGAGGTTCGTAGGGCCCACAGGATAAAGGCCAATCCAAGCGCCAGCGCGCCAACCGCGATAATAACCGGGATCTGATCAGCGGTGATCTGCATGACATCCTCCATAGGCGGCAAACGAATCACTCGTCGACGCGCAGCACTAACGGTTAACCGAATGCTAGCTTAGCGTTAAGTCCGAGTTAACAAACACGGCCTGAACGTTAAGACTATTACAGCTGCACACACAAAAAAGAGCCGCAGCAAAGGCTGCAGCTCTTTGAATTCGCCAACTGTGGCAGCAAACCCTATTTGAACAATGAGGCTTTGCGGAAGTGCTTAACCAGCAGATAGTAAACCACCGCCCGGTACTTCTTGCGAACAGAACGGCCATAAGTGTCCATGACAGCATCCAAGCCTTCATCCAGCTTAGGCGAGTCTTTGAGACCCAGCTTCTTGATCAAGAAGCTTTTCTTGACGGTTTCGAGCTCAGACTTCTGCGTCGCAGAAACTGTTGAAGCGTCATTGTTATAGATTGATGGTCCGCATGCGATGGTGACTGCCGTCAACAATTTCATGTCAGGCTTCATATCGCACTTTTCTTCAAGATCCTTCGCATATTTGGCGATCAGATCGTCACGCTTACCCATGATATTCCTCCGTGTGATCGGACCGCGACTGCGTTGCGGCCTTGAGGTTCAGAAACAATACTCAACTATCAGGATTACCTCTCGACCGGGACTCGACAGCGCGGTCAAGCCGTTTCGACATCCATTAAAAACTGGCAATCTCTTGCCTTCTGGCAACGGATCGCCAAACTATCACCGTTGAACTGACAGAATCGTCATGCGGTGTTCATCTAGACCCGCCTTATATGGCAAGCAGCGTAGAGTGGAGTTTTCATGATCAAAACCCTGTCACTCGCCGGTTTGGCGTCCCTAAGCGTGTGCTTCACGGCACAGGCGCAAGTCGATGATGATGAGCTTGTCAGACTGCCCGGACAAGGTGAGATCCGTTCGGAGGGCTTGCGAGAGCAGGCCAAAGCCACGCGGCTAAAACCAGGCGCGGGCCTCTTCATTACATTTGACCTGGATGAGAATGGACGCATCAGCACAACAGAAATCGATGCTGGCATTCCTGTGGCCTTCGAAAGCGCGGATCAAAACCAGGATGGCTATCTAACGGCGCTTGAGCAACAAGACTGGGCCGTTGGACTACCCACACGTGATGACAGCCTCGCCAATCCATTCCGCTTTGATCCAAACCTGGATCGACGGGTCGACTTGGACGAGTTCACATCCGTGATCAGCAATTTGGGTCTTGATTATGCCGACGAAGTCAGCGGCGATATCATCGTCTCGGACCTAAAGGCCCCGAAGAAAAAAGCTGAAGATCGCCGAGGCCTGCGTGATGCCGCCGAACGACCGCAGCGCGATCGCCCGCAAAATCGGCGAAACCAAACGGCTCGCAATTAGCCAGCGCGCTCAAAAGCCTGCTCAAGCCAAGCTTTCACTTCGGCATCGAACTCGTTGAGCTGCATCAGCTTGATCTTATGCGTGCACATGCCTGACATGGCCTCGAGACGCCCCTGAGGCTCTACTCCTTTAAGGTTGATCCCAAGATCAATGCGCGTCTTCGTGCTCGGCTGAATCAGCGCAAATTGCTTTTTGCGGCGGAGACTGACGCTCGTTTTCTTTGGCGCGATTTCCAGCTCGCTCCCAAACCCCTGGACAAAGGCAACAATCGCATCGTGAATGGGTTTTAGCGCCTCTTTACCCTTATATTGATTGGCCACCAGATCGTCGTCGCTGACGTCGAGATTGCCGATACATTTTTGGGCGATGAGGTTTGCGAACCCATGCGTGACGCCATGCTCGCCTTTAAGAAGCTTCATGATCTCGCCATGCTTCGCAGCGCCGCTCGCCGCGACAACCGCTTGCCAGGCTTCCAGCGACTTTCCAGTTTTCTCTGGCATGTTGTCGATCATGGTTTGCGCGAGCTCTGCAGGTGATTTCGCCATGGGTTAGCCCTCCTTTGTCAGATCTGAATCTGAGACATCAGACTCAAGTGGCCAATGCTCAATCCGCTGCTCCTTTTTTGCAAAGAGGCCCATCATCGGCCCCATCAGAGTGACCATCGTTCCGCTAAAGGCTGGCTTACCGGTCTCGGCGATCGATTTGAGGTTTTTGGCAATGAACTCTTGGCCGCCAATCATTTGCTTGTGCAAATCGCTGCCTTCGATGGCGCGTTCGATGATCAAGTCAAACTCTGTCCCACCATCTTTTTCGCGAAGCTCATAGGTCACCTGGCAGGCATCATCTTTGAGATTGGTCATCTTGAACGTGTGGCTGTACCGATTAGGGGGATCAAATGCGAGCACTTCTCCGACCACCATCGCGATCTTGCGATTGGGATGAACCATGCGCATACGCGCGCCAGGCTTGAGCCCATCCTTCGTGTCGCAAATGCTGCCGAAGAAAAAAGGGAGCGGCTTATCTGTAGCGACCAAAATCGACCATACCGTTTCAATCGGCGCGTCTATAAAGGTGCGGTGCACCGATTTCTCGGCATAATCAGGTTGGTCTGTCATTTTTCCCCCTCCTCTTTTCGGGCAGCATTTGTGTGGGCGACATGTTCTGCCGCTTGTTTGATGAAACTCAGACGATCCGCCCAATAGGCGCTAAAGCCATCGATCCAGCGCTCATGAATGGCCTGGATCGGCATGGCGTTCAGATACAAACGCCGCGAACGTCCATCCTTTTGACTGGTGATCAGGCTCGCCTCTTCCAGCACTTTTAAATGGTTCATGATTGCGATCCGACTGACATCAAATGCCTTGGCGAGTTCACCGACGCTTTGTCCCGGTTTGTCGCGAACAAGGTCGAGTATGCGGCGGCGCGTTTGATGCGCCAGCGCGTGAAAGAGCAAATCCATATCGTCATTAGTAATCATGTAATTACTTAATTACATAAATAAGCGAGAGTCAAGCGTGACACCAAAACACCCCTATCTTATTGTATTGATTGGATTAATTTCTTGTGGGCCGGTGTGTCAGGCTCAAAAATCGACCGCGCGTCCTGCCTTTTCCCAGTCGCCATAACGGACGCGCTCTTCTTTGGGGCCGCCTTTTTCGCTGGAGCGCTGCTCTTCAAGCTCAGCTTCTTTCGCTTCTTGCTCCGCCCGGCGCGCTTCTGCTTCAGCCAACGCGCGCTGAGCCGCTGGGCTGAGTTCTTTCTTCGTGACGAATTTTTCATCTGACATGAACAAGACTCCCAGCTCTGTTAACTAATACATATATATTCGCCTCCAAGAGGTATGTCCTCAACCCTCACGTGCAAGGAGCCTGCTCACATGGGAACTGCCAAGACCTTTATGCTACTCGCCGCGCTGACTGCCCTATTCATGGCCGTCGGCTATTTGGTCGGAGGGCCTATGGGGATGGGGATCGCATTCGTGATCGCAGCGGGCATGAATCTATTTTCCTATTGGAACGCAGACAAAATTGTTTTGCGCATGCAAGGCGCGCGGCAAGTCGAAGACAATGAACGCAGCCCAATTATCAGGACCTTTGTTCAAGATACGAAGGCACTCGCACGATCTGCAGGCATGCCGGAACCGAAAATCTATATCATCGATACGCAGCAACCAAACGCGTTCGCGACCGGCCGTGATCCTCAGAACGCAGCCGTTGCGGCGACGACGGGTCTACTCAGCATTCTATCTCGCGAAGAAACTGCCGGCGTTATGGCGCACGAGCTGGCGCACGTTCAAAATCGCGATACGCTTACAATGACGGTTACCGCCACGATTGCGGGTGCGATCGGGATGCTCGCAAATTTCGCGCTTTTCTTCACCAATCGAGAGCGCGGCGGCATGCTGACCGGCCTCGCAATCATGATTTTTGCCCCAATGGCGGCTGGCCTTGTTCAAATGGCGATTAGCCGATCGCGCGAATATGAAGCGGATAAGCGCGGCGCCGAAATCTGCGGCAACCCACTATGGCTCGCTTCGGCGCTCGCAAAAATTGACCGCGGCGCCCGCGCGACGATCAACAAGCGCGCTGAGCAGAACCCGGCTATGGCGCATATGTACATTATGAACCCACTTGCCGGAAAACGCGGCGATAGTCTGTTTTCAACGCATCCCGCGACACAAAACCGGATTGAAGCGCTGCAACGACTCGCCGCAGAGATGGGCGTTGAACCATCTAGTGTGCAGCCGCGCCGGGCTTCCGGCCCTTGGGGATAAAGATCCACTTGTTTAATCCAAAAGCCAAAACCGCATGAGCGGCGCCAAGACGCGCCTTGCCGCTGCGCAGCTCCTTATGCTGGTGCTTGAAGAACGCCGGACGCTCGATGAAGCGCTCGCGACCACGGACGCCTTTGACCAATTGAGTGGTCCAGATCGCGGATTTGCTCGCGCCATGGCGAGTGCCGTGCTTCGTCATCTTGGGCGGATCGACTTAGGACTCGCCCCGTTTTTGGACCGACCTCTGGAGACAGCCACGCCCCCGTCCCGCGCATTGTTGAGGGTCGGTGCAGCGCAAGCTTGGCTGCTGGAAACACCAGATCACGCGGTCGTGGGTGAGACCGTGTCAGCCGCGAAAATGTGGCCGCGCACCCAACGGGCCGCGGGCTTTCTAAATGCGGTCTTACGTAAAGTCGTGGCGGATCGTTCGGCCTTTGACGCTGCGCCCATAGACGAAAATTGGCCAAGCTGGCTACGCGCGATGATTACTCAAGCCCTCGGCGCGAAGGCCGCAGCCGCGCTCGCAGAGGCCCAAACGCAAGTGCCGGAAACGTATCTCACGCCCAAAAGTGGGAACGCCGATGAATTAGCGAGCCAAGTCGATGGCACCGCGGTCTCAGGCGTATCGGTGCAAGTTGAAACAAACTCCATCGAAGGCCTGCCAGGCTTCGAGGCAGGCGATTGGTGGGTCCAAGATGTAGCCGCCACACTGCCCGCGCGTCTCCTTGGTGCGAAAGCGGGTGAGAGAATCTTAGACATTTGCGCCGCTCCGGGCGGTAAAACGCTTCAACTGGCGGCAACAGGCGCACACGTGACGGCAATTGATCGCTCAAAACCTCGGCTTAAACGGCTGAAGCAAAACCTCTGGCGAACCAAGTTCAAAGGCGAGGTCGAAGTGGTCCAAGCCGACGCGACAGCTTGGCGACCGGAGTCGCCGGTGGATCGAATTCTTTTGGATGCGCCCTGCTCAGCGCTCGGGACCCTTAGACGTCACCCAGAAGGGGCCTGGATTAAGAGCCCCGAAGACGTAACGCGGTTCCCGGACATTCAAGAGAATTCGATCCACCGGCGACTCCGGTCGCCAAGCTGTCGCGTCGGC
>JBCBGS010000085.1:0-12201 GCA_038526515.1 Pseudomonadota bacterium
ATCCCCTTTCCTCACTGGCTCACGATTGGTTAACGTTCCACGATTTCCAATCCAAGGCCAGAGGAAATGGGATCACCTATGAAAAAAGTTATCTTTGCATCGATGTTTGCTTTAGGTCTGGCAGCATGCGGTGGGGCAGGCGGCGGCGCGAAAGCTGCGCTTGTTAAGTCGTGTCTGGACGATGGCAGCACCGATGAGAAAACCTGTAGCTGCATGGCCGACAAAGCCGTGGACGAGCTAGATCCAAAACTCGTCAATATCCTCGTCGAAGCGACCAAAGCTGAGGACGAAGATGCCTTCATGATGTCGAAAATGGGCGAACTGTCGCCAGAAGAAATGACATCGTTCATGACCGTCATGATGGGTGCCGCCACTGAGTGCGGCATGGAAATGTAACGACTTAAACAGAATGAGTGTAAAACATCCCGGACCTGATAGAATTCAGCTGTCCGGGTTTGTCTTTGTGTAGAAAGAGGATGCCATGAAATTCTTCATTATCAACAGCTTCCGCCTCATGGTTTATGTGGCTTATCTGGCCACGATCGTGATCGGTCTATTGCTCGCGTATTACAATGCTGTGCCCCAGAAAGGGGTTATGATCACAGACTTGATCGGGGTCGAAGGGACAATGGCGCAGGTCCTGTCCTTCGTCGCACTCTCGGTTGGGAGTTGGATCATCGCCAGCGTGGTTGCCGGTTTGATTGTCACGATCCTGGATATTCGCGATGATATCAACGATCGTCTGCCAGACGCGCGGCGTGACGATTAATCACTGAAAATTGGGGAAGCCATATGAGCGCACTTCAAGTTGCGAGCGTCTACATTGCGATCAACATTTTGTTGCTCGTATGGCTTGCCTTTCGCGTCGTCTCTCGGCGGTTTCGCGGCAAGATATCAATGGGCGATGGCGGATCTGAAGATCTCGCCAAAGCCATACGCGTTCACGGGAACGCCTCAGAATATACGCCTGCAATGCTAATAGGACTTTTGGCGCTCGCCTTTCTGCAAGGTCCGGTTTGGAGCATTCATGCGCTCGGGATCGGATTTACAGTGGGGCGGATTTCGCATGCCATTGGAATGGGCAGCGGCCCGCTCATCCTGCGTCAGCTCGGGATGGTGCTGACCTGGACGGCCATGGTCATTCTGTCGCTTGTCTTACTCTATTTGGTGTTTAGCTAAGCCTGCATGGCTGAACAGACATCAATTTCCCAAATTGCCACTCAGAGCCTCGATTATGCTTGGCGGCTGACTCTGCCATCTCTCCCTTATGCTTTGCTTTTCACGGCGGCGCTGGGCGGATTGATCTGGGCGGCAAACGTGCTTCCGGATGGGGGGACGGGATTTATCGCGTTTAGTGCGCTGGCCTTTGCGACCCTATTCGCCCACAGCCTCTATTCGGTTTCCATGTACCATGCTGTGCTTCCCGCAAATTCAGGGAAGCTGCACGCCGCCTGGAAGCTCAGCTTGGCTTGGATACTGATCATCGTCATCGCAGCCATCGCAGCAAGTATGATCACCTTGTTCTTCGCCCTGATTGGCGCAAGCCTCGGCGTTGGGTCCAGTGATGATGTCGAGAACATTTCCGATATGACCGCACAAATGCGAGAGGGCGGCACGTTCTGGCCACTCTTCGCGCTGTTTCTAATAACCCTTTTCGGGATATTCTGGTTTGCCGTGCGGATTATGACATTTGCCGCTGCGACGGCATCCCGTGGCCGGGTTCATGTCTTGCGAACATGGTATTGGACAAAAGGGCACTTTCGCAGGCTCGGTCCGCTCATGCTCTTGTTCGTGGCGGTTCCGGTCGTTGCACTGACCTATCTCGGAACAGCTCTCAGCGCAGCTTTGATTGTGGAGCCAACAACGCCGATCTCCGCAGGGGTGTCGACCGCCATTACAATGTTCGTTTTGCTACCAAGCGCCTGGTTAGGGCATGGCTTTGCCGCAGCTGTGTTTGAGCTCATCGCGCCTGAAGATGATCAGACGACCACGCCAGCGTCATAGAGCGCTTTGATTTTCTCCTCGTCATAACCAATTGACGCCAAGACGTCTCTCGAGTGCTGTCCCATACGAGGTGACGCGCCTTTTGGGCCATCGTCGGTGCCGGGGAACCGGATGGGAGAGGCGGGAGAGGCAAAGCTAGAGCCGTCACCGCTTGCGCTTGGAACTTGAGTAATCCCGCCCGCAGCTTTCACTTGAGGGTCCTTGGCAACTTCGGCCAGGGTTTGCACCGGCGCCCAGGCGATCGCCTCATCATCAAGCCGCTTTGCAATTTCTTCCTTAGTGTATTTTCCGAACTCTTCGTCCATCACGGTGACGAGTTCCGCGGCATTGGCACGGCGTGATTTTCCAGTGGTATAGCGCTCGTCTTCGATCAGGTCTGGGCGATCCATGACCCGGCACAAAGGCGCCCAATCGACATTGCCCTGGCGCGAGACGATACAGATCCAGCTCTCATCCTTGGTCTTGAAGAAATTCATCAAAGGTTGGATTTGCTCATGCCGAGATTTCGTCGACCCGATCCGACCAAAAAAGAGCTGGATGGCGAAATCCGAACCGAGTGCAAACAAAGCGGCACGGAGGAGGGAGGCTTCCACCAGCTGTCCTTCACCGGTGCGCTGCGCTTTTACGAGCGCGGCGCAAATCCCCGCCGCCGCGGCCATACTGGTCGTGTGATCCCCGAACGCAGTGCGCAGCGCGAATGGGTCCTGGCCTTTGGGAACCGTCAACTGCCCAACGCCGGCGCGAGACCAGAATGAAGCAACGTCAAATCCGGGCTTGTCCGCATCTGGCCCTTCCAAGCCATAGCCTGTCAGGGTGCAGTAAACGAGTTTTGGATTGATCGCGTGAAGGCTCGCATAGTCCAAGCCTGACCGGCTTAACCCGCCTGGCCGCACATTCGTCAGAAATACATCAGCGTCTGATGCCAGTTCCCGCAAAATCTTCTGACCATCTTCGGTGCGCGTATCGAGGACGATCGACTTCTTGCCGCGATTGTCGAAATCAAAGACCGGATTGTCCTGAAAATCTGTTCCAATCGTACTGAAAAAATTGCGGATAGGGTCTCCGCCTGGAGGCTCGATCTTGATCACTTCCGCGCCCCAATCGCTTAGAATGCCACCCGCGCCAGGAGCCGCCATATAGGTCGCGTGCTCGATCACTTTGATTCCGTCCAACATGGCTATCTCTATCTCCCTTTACGGCGCGAGGTTTCGCGGTTTGGTAAACCGGGCGTTAACCCACTCCGTTCATTTATTCACAAATAAGAATCGGTGACAGGGATACCGCCGCGATATGACTGTACAAACCATGCGTCCGGAACTGAGCGAAAACGATATTATTCGTTTGATGAAAGGCGAGTCTTCGGAAGAGCGCGCGACTGTTGCGCATCGTCTGTGTCGCCGGATTGCGACGGATGTCCTGACTGAAGATGAGCGCCTGTTTGCGGAAGAGATTATCCAGGTCCTCGCTCAGGATACAGCTGAGCTTGTTCGCAGGACACTGTCTGTAACGCTCCGAAATTCCCCCCGTCTTCCACACAAAGTGGCGACGCAACTGGCTCAAGATGTTGAGTCTGTCGCGATCCCGGTTCTGGAAAACTCGCCCGTCTTCAATGATGAGGAACTGATTGAGCTCGTGCTCTCCGTGACGGCTGCGAAGCAGGCCGCAATCGCTGGCCGTGAAAAGGTTTCCAGCACGCTCGCTGAAGTCATTTGCGAGCATGCTGACGAGATTGCTGTCGAAAAGATCTCAGGCAATGCCGGCGCTGAAATGAGCGATCGTGCCTTCGAGCACAGCATCGAGCGGTTCCCAGCGAACGAAAACATGCATGAGAACCTGGTCATGCGGGACCATATTCCGGTCCATATCGCAGAGAAGATGGTTTCACTTGTATCCGGCCAAGTGTTCGACATGCTGATCAACCGTCACGAACTACCGGCACAGATGGCGATTGATCTCGCAGCGGGTGCGCGTGAACGCGCGACGATTGATCTGGTGGAACAAGCTGATCGCACCAATGACATGTCGCGCTTTGTTTCTCAGTTGAACCTCAACGGGCGACTGACGCATTCAATCATTATGCGAGCGCTTTGCGTTGGTCATATGCACTTCGTTGAGCATGCTTTGGCCGAACTTTCAGGCGTTCCACACTCTCGCGCTTGGCTCATGATTCATGATGCCGGACCGCTCGGCCTACAGGCGATTTTTGATCGCGCGGGGATGCACCGAAAACTACTCCCAGCATTTCGCGCAGCGGTATCCGTGTTCCATGAGCTGGAGCTCGATGGCGGCGTCAATGACAAGGCTCGCTTCCGGATGCGCATGATTGAACGCGTTCTCACGCAGTTCCAAGCCATCCCAAAAGAAGATCTCGATTATCTTCTTGAGAAGCTAGATGCTTATGCCGAGCAAGCGAAACGCCGCGAGGAAACAGCGGCTTAAGCGTCTGCCCGCATCCGAAAACCGTATTCGACACCCAGCTCGTTAAGGTAATAGCTGTCACGCCAGTTGGCATTCTCAGCGATCACGAGCATGCCGGCATTTGCCGCCGCATCGATACGATCTTGCAGATCCACATTCTCCTCGATTTTCCGCGCATCAACGCGAAGACTATCAAGCAGTAGGCGCAAGCTATGATCCATAGGCGCTTGCCACGAGCGTGTCGCATTAATGGAGACGCGGAAACCGCAACGGCGAAGTGCTTCGATACCATCCTTGGCGTTGCGGGCAGCCGGTAGTGCCAAAGCTGCGTCTTGGACTTCAAGACAGATTTCCTGAGGACACAGACGCGTGCGTGCAATGGCGGCATCACAAGCAACTGCTGTATCCGGATGCATTAGGGCGACGAGCGGCAGCTCGACGATAACCGGACGTTCGGTGGTGCGATTGTGCGCATCATTGGCGACCGCTTCAACATGTTCAGCCATCCACTGAGCAGGGGTGGCGACCTCACTGCATTCTGCAGTCAAGGCCGCCGGTCCGAAGACCGCACGCTCTTCGAAGCGCTTTTCGGTCTCGGCAAACAAAAGCACTGCCTCACCGGTTTCCAGGTGCATGACAGGCAAAAGCCGATTACGGGATGAAGCCGACTGAGCGGCGTCGAATTGCTGATACTGTGTAGGGCGCATTCTGCTTCCGTGACGTTGCGACAAGCGCCTTACTTAGAGAAACATAGTTGAAATCACGCGCATGCTGACGTGTTGATTTCTGACAAATTTGATTGAACTTTTCTTGGGAGGGAAAATGTCTGAAGCCTCGACGCCGCGACTATCCGCAACCATCCTTCTGCTCCGCGACGAACCAGACCTGCAGGTTTTGATGGTCAAACGTCACTATGAAATCGACTTCGCCTCGGGCGCGCTGGTATTCCCAGGTGGTAAGGCGAATGAAGAAGACAGCGATCCCGCTTGGGCTGAGCATACCGACGGCGATTTTTCAGGGGCGGAACAAGCCGCGAGGATTTCAGCGATCCGAGAAGCCTATGAAGAGGCCGGTATCATCTTAGCGCGCGCAGCTGGCGCGCGTGGCGCGGGAAGCTCTCTCGTCGGGCAGGACGTTGTGAAGGCGCTTCACCCGATGCGGGGCGCCGTAGATCGCCGCGAGAAGAGCTTCCTGGAGCTGATTAAGGAGCACAATCTTGTTCTTGCGCTCGATCGCTTAGTTCATTTCGGTCACTGGATCACACCGACCATGATGCCAAAACGGTTTGATACGCACTTTTATCTGGCGGCAACACCGTCTGGTCAGATCGCCGAGCAAGATGGCCGTGAAACGACCGAAGCTGTTTGGCTGGGGCCTCAGCGGGCTTTGGACATGGAGGAAGCGGGAACCGCGACGATTATTTTCCCGACCCGGATGAACCTCGGAAAACTCGCCGAGACAGAAACAGTCGATGCCGCGCTAACTCGCTTCTCATCTGAGAAGGTGGTCACAGTGTTACCGGTCATCGGTAAAGACGATGCGGGTGATCCATGCCTCCATATCCCGGAAGAAGCGGGTTATATTCAGAGCACTGAGCCGCTTCAGCGCGTTGCCAACGTCTCCAAAAGCAAATGACGAAGGTCTTTGGAGACTGCGTCCATCTCAAGACGGATGGGACGATCGCCATGGTCACACTCGATCGGGGTGATGGGCGCAACGCGCTATCGCTAAAGGCGATGCAAGCGCTGATAGATGTCGCGACGTATCTCCGGTCCGATACAAGCTGCAACGTTGTTGTTCTATCCAGTTCGGGAGCCTTCACCGCTGGCGCGGATCTGAAAGATCCAGATCGCGCGGCGCTGCGCGATCAAACGCGGTTGGAACAGAGACAATCGCTAAAACTGGGCCCAGATATGTGCGCTGCATGGGAGGCGCTTGAGCAGATTACGATTGCGGCGATTGAAGGATACTGCATCGGTGGTGGCGTTGCTCTGGCGGTTGCCTGTGATCATCGGATCATCGCGGACGACGCATTCTTCCGTCTGCCAGAGATCCCACTCGGTATGAATATGAGCTGGCAAACCAATCCGCGCACAGTCGCTCTGGTTGGGCTTTCGCGGGCAAAACGGTTTACGATTCTTGGTGAACGCTGTGATGCGCGGATGGCACTCGACTGGGGGCTCGCGGATCAAGTCACTGAGCCGGGTAAAGTAGTCTCTGAAGCGCAAACTTTAGCCGCGAAGTATGCGAAAGTTCCACCCATAGCTCTGCGGATGACGAAACAAGCGATCAACGTCGCTGCGATGCCTCTCGGTCACGCGACCAGTTTTATGGATCGGGATCAGTTTGCGTATGCATCCACAACGAGCGATCAATCTGAAGCGATCCAGGCTTTCCTCGATAAGCGTGATCCCGATTTCAAAGGCGACTAGCGTTTATAGGCGAGGGGGCGCTCTGCCTCATCAAGCTCCAGTTAACGATCGCGCAGTTTTGTTTGGCGCGTCACCAGCGATTGCTCGACTCCTTCGATGAACACAGCCGTTGGCGCGGTCGTGACCTCTAATGGATGGACTTTGCAAGCGAAAATAGCGCTTATCCGTAGAGCTGACGGACACAGTTCTCTTGAGTGGTATCTAACTCGAACGTCACCGGCGTCGGCGACACACGCGGTCCTTTGCGAGCGACCGCTTTATGTGCGCGTGCAAAGGCGGCTTTGGCAAACGACACCGGACCGACATTGTCATTCAGGGCCGGAGATAGCGGGGTCGCGCTCCGCAGCAGGCCATTGGTGTACATAGCGTTGGCTTGGACAAAGCTGTTCAGCGTTTGAAATTCGCACGAAAGCGAAACATTCATGCAGTTCGCGTTTTGAACACGATGCGGCATGAATTGAGGCCACGTCAGTCCCATACCTGGGCGAAGGGTATAGACGGTTGCTTCTTCGTCATATGCTTTGCGGTAAGGGAGTTCCTCTTCGCGCTTCATGTGAATGATGTCCTCGATGAAATCAGACGGCGCGAGCCTTTCTTCGCGCGGGTACATCCAGATCCTTTTCTCTCCTCGCATTTGAAAGAGAGCGACCATTGGGATGTCCAAATGATAATGGACCTGCACATTCGGTGATGAGATCAAAACGGATAGATCGCGTTTTCGGATCTTGCGTCCCGTTGCGTCCTGAAGGCTGCCGAAAATTGTATCAGCGATTGGAGCGAGCTCAGGCACGTCAACGCTTGCGTGACGCATGTTCAGCCAAATCTGCCCTTGTTTGACTGCATCCAAGATTTCTTTCCCGCTGAGTTTAGATGCGCGACCTCTCAGCGAGCTGTTTAAGCCTTCGCTTTCTTGGCCGAATGTCCAAATACCGAGATTTTCGCGTGGGTATTGGTCCAGTAAATGGGCCAAGCCATCATCTTCGAATAGATCCGACATTGAGACATTCTGTTGTGCTAAGAGCACCTCGTTTCCGAAATGTGTCTCAGAATGGTCTGGCCAGTTTACATACATCGTGCGTCCTCACGAGTTTGTGATCGTTTGGACATCTGGAAGCAAATTTGAGGCCAATTCGCGTATGAGGCGAATTATATTTAAGCCTAGATATCAAGCTCTTCAGCGAAATGAGCATTCTCTTGAATGAACCGATACCGGTGCTCGGCTTTTTTACCCATAAGCGTATCGATCAGCTCTGCCGGTTTGGCTTCTGTGAGTTCATCAATGCTGTCTGGTAGCGTGATCCGCGCGAGGGTTCTCGTCTCCGGATTCATCGTCGTTTCTTTGAGTTGGCCCGGGTTCATTTCACCAAGGCCCTTAAAGCGGCTTAGCTCAACCTTCTGGTTCGGTTTAAACTCCAGTTCCATGAGGAGGTCTTTATCCTCATCATCCATCGCATAGACCGACTTGCCCTTATACGAGAGCTTATAGAGCGGCGGCATCGCCATGTAGAGACGTCCACTCTCAATTAGACCCGGTGTCATCTTGTAGAAGAACGTGATCAGCAGCGCCGCAATGTGGGCCCCGTCGACATCCGCATCCGTCATGATGATGATTTTTTCGTAGCGCAGATCGTCGATATTGAAGCGAGAGCCAGTCCCTGTTCCGAGCGCCAGCAAAAGATCCTGCAGCTCCTGGTTCTTATCCATCTTGTCGGCCGTCGCAGACGCAACGTTCAGGATTTTACCGCGAAGTGGAAGGATCGCTTGGGTCTTGCGATTGCGCGCCTGCTTGGCTGAGCCGCCCGCTGAATCGCCCTCTACGAGGAACAGTTCTGTGTCGCCCTTGCTATCCGCGCAATCTGCGAGTTTGCCGGGTAGACGAAGTCTCTTCGTGGCCGACTTACGGGCCACATCTTTGGCTTTTCGACGACGTGCACGCTCATCGGCGCGTTCAATAGCCCAAGTGAGGAGCTTATCAGCTTCCTTCGGGCTCGCAGCCAACCAGTGATCAAACCGGTCACGGACTGAGTTTTCGACCAGACGGAAAGCTGCCGTCGTTGAGAGCTTGTCTTTGGTTTGACCCACAAATTCTGGGTTACGAATGAAGACGGACAACAAAAGACCCGAGTGACCCATGATGTCATCGGCCGTGATCGACGTGCCTTTCTTCTGACCCGTCAGCTCAGCGTAATTGCGCATGCCTTTGGTGATCGCAGACCGGAAGCCGGCCTCATGTGTTCCGCCATCCGGCGTTGGGATCGTATTACAGTATGAACGCGAGAAACCGTCCGTTTCTCCGAAGCCAGCATTCGTCCAGGCGATTGCCCACTCAACCTTGCCGTCATCGGTCTCGACCAAGCCAGCAAAATTCTGCTCGGTGATCGTGGCCTTACCTTTGAAAACTTCGTCCAACTGGTCCGCGAGACCATTGGGATAGGACAGCGTCTTCTCAGTAGGGACCTTTGAATCTTCCGGCAGCAACTCCGGATCACACTTCCAGCGAACCTCAACGCCGCGATAGAGATACGCTTTCGAGCGCGTCATCTGGAACAAGCGTTGTGGCTTGAAACGGAGTTTCTCGCCGAAAATCTGGAAATCCGGTTTGAATCGAACTGTTGTGCCGCGCTTATTCGGCGCTGCGCCTTTTAGTTCGAGCGGTCCTGTCACGATCCCGCGCTCAAAGGCTTGGAAATATAATTTCTTGTCTCGCGCGACTTCAACTTCCATTCGCTCGGACAGAGCGTTCACGACAGAGGAACCAACGCCGTGTAGGCCGCCCGCAGTCTCATAAGCTTTGTTCGAGAACTTCCCGCCTGCGTGTAGCGTCGTCATAATGACTTCAAGCGCGGACTTGCCGGGATATTTTGGATGCTCTCCGACGGGAATCCCGCGACCATTGTCGATCACTTCGACATAGCCGTCAGCGCGCAGATGAACCTCGATGCGTGAGGCATGACCAGCAACAGCTTCATCCATGGAGTTATCAAGGATCTCGGCGAACAGGTGATGATAAGCGCGCTCGTCCGTCCCGCCGATATACATACCGGGACGTTTGCGAACAGGTTCCAGGCCCTCGAGGACCTCAATGTCTTTTGCGCTATAGCCAGAAGGATCAGTTTTCATATCGTTGAACAGGTTTGTTTGCTTTGCAGCGCCCATAATGGTTTTCTCCCCGTAAGCCCATTCGCCCACTGATTCCAAGGACTTCCATCATGACGATTAAGATTAATACGCCATTAACCCTGCCATCTGGCGTAGAATTGCCCAATCGGCTCGTTAAGGCGGCAATGACCGAGAGACTGGCGAATCCACGCAATGAAGTCACTGATCGCCACCTACGGCTGTACAAGGCGTGGGGCGATGGCGGGATTGGGTTGCAGATCACGGGCAATGTCCTGGTGGATCGGAGAAATTTAGAAGCGCCCGGTAATGTCGTCATCGATGGTGCGCCGTCGAATGAACATGCTGTCATGCTGAGCAAGTGGGCTGAGGCATGCAAAGCGGGCGGCGGCAAAGTGGTCATGCAACTGAGCCATGCCGGGCGGCAAACGCAAAAAATGGTCAATCCGCAGCCAGATGCGCCCAGCGCGATTGCAGTTGATCTACCCGGCGGACAGTTCGGAACGCCGCGCGCGATGAGCGGCGATGATATCAAGCGCCTAATCGAGAAGTATGCGATCGCGACCAAAGCGGCGCGCGCCGCCGGGTTTGATGGCGTCCAGATTCACGCAGCGCACGGGTATTTAATGAGTCAGTTCCTGTCGCCTCTAACCAATCAACGTGACGACGAGTGGGGCGGGTCGCTCGAAAACCGTGCGCGCCTTCTCCTTGAGGTCTTAAAAGCTGCGAAAGCCGAAGCCGGTCCAGCATTCGGTGTCTCGGTGAAGCTCAACTCGGCAGACTTTCAGAAGGGTGGTTTCACGCGGGACGACTCCACCGGGGTGATCGGCATGCTAAACCCCCTGGGGCTCGACTTCGTGGAAATCTCGGGCGGTAATTACGAACAGCCGAAAATGATGGATATGGAAGGGCTTAAACCGGCTGATGAAAGCGGCGTACGCGAAAGCACGAAGAAGCGCGAAGCCTATTTCCTCGACTATGCCACCGAAGTACAATCGGTCGCGGAGATGCCTCTCATGGTGACTGGGGGCTTTCGGACGCAGGCAGGAATGGATGCTGCCTTGGAAAGCGGTGAAGCGGACCTGATTGGACTGGGGCGTCCGCTTTGCGTCGATGTTGATGCGCCCGCTCAACTGGTTGCAGGCGACCTCTCTGAGCTTCCGAAATGGGAGAAAACCCTTCGCATCGGCCCTGGCATTTTCGGCCCCAACTCTTCCATCGGTTTGTTCAAAGCTCTGAACGGGTTCGGTATGCAGGGCTGGTACTATTCGCAACTACATCGCATTGCGGACGGGGAAGAGCCCAACCGCAAGCTCGGCGTGCTCAGCGCCTTCTTAAAGATGCAAGGGATCGACTCGCGAATGGTGAAAGCCTACCACGCAGATCTGAAACAGACGGAGACGGTATGAGCCTGAGCATTTCATCCACATTCGATAGTGGAAACATCATCGTCAAAGACGCGAGCGATCCTGCGAATGTCCGTTTAGCCATCGAGAAAGACAATGAGTCCGACTTCTATCAATGGTTTCATTTTCGCGTCACAGGCGAAAAAGGACAAAAACTTCGCCTGATAATTGAAAATGCAGGAAGCGCCGCTTACCCAAAAGGGTGGGAGAATTACAAAGCCGTTGTCTCGCAGGATACGATGGAGTGGCGACGCGTGCCGACCTCCTATGATGGTCACCACCTGACCATTGAAGCCGAACTCGCGGAAACGTCGATCTATGTCGCGTATTTCGCCCCGTACTCATCTGAGCGACATCAGATGTTGATCGCAGGCGCGCAAAATTACGAGCATTCAAGCGTGAGCGTGCTCGGACAAACGTTGGACGGACGCGACTTGGACCTGATCACGATCGGCACGCCGGGGCCGGAGAAACGCGCGATCTGGGTGACCGCTCGCCAGCACCCGGGTGAGACGATGGCTGAGTGGTGGATGGAGGGCTTCCTGGAACGCATGCTCGACCCGATCTCCGCGATATCGAAAGATTTATTATCCCGCGCGGTGTTCTATGTGGTGCCGAATATGAACCCGGACGGCAGCGCTCGGGGGCATTTGCGTACAAATGCGGCTGGCGTGAACCTCAACCGCGAGTGGGATCAGCCCACGATGGAGAAAAGCCCAGAGGTCCATCTTGTTCTGAACAAGATGATCGAGACGGGCTGCGACCTTGCGCTCGATGTGCACGGTGATGAGGCCTTGCCCTATAATTTTATCGCTGGAACCGAA